>NZ_JADMJK010000235.1:12705-20126 GCF_018780625.1 Polaromonas sp.
CTCATGCTGCCACCGCCTCAAGGTAAGGCTGCATCACCCGTTCCACCCGGTTGATCTTGGCGAAGTGGTTCAGCTCGGCCATGGTGACCTTGCGGCTGCGCCAGGACTCTTTGAGCGCCTCCAGTGCCACGTCGAGGCCGATCTTGTTGCGGAACTTGAAGCAGTCGGTCACCGTCTTGGCGACGCTGTAGACGCGAATTGGCGTGCCGTGCTCTGTCACGGTCTGGATGCCTTCGGAATAGGCTTGGCCCCGCAGGCGCGCGATGCGAAGCAGGGGGTAGTCCAGCGCCGGGGTCTGTGTGGCCTCCGGCAGCGCAACCCAGACCTCATGGGGCATTTGGGTGCCAATACCGTGGAATTGCAGCGCGCTCAGCAGGCACAGCACGGCCTTGGGCACGCGCTGACACACCTCGATCAGCGTCTGGTGCTCGGTGATTTCAGCATCCGGCAGGCTGTACAGGCCCCGGGCCACCCGTTGCAGCTTGCCGGCATGGTGCAGGCTGAGCAGCAGTTGTGGCGACCAGCCGTGCTCCTGCACATCTGCTGCGCGCAGCACACGCCGGTGCCGAGCAAGGTCAAGGATGTGGTCGGATTGGTTCATTTATCTTTATTTTAATATCCGCATGACTTGTTTTCAAGTGATGCGGTTTTTAACTTATTAGGCTAGACCTGGGCATCACAGTTCGACAGCCCTGCGCATGCCCCCTATGCCGATGGTTTTTTATTCCCGCATCTTTCTGCACAGGCGCAGGCAGGCCATGCAGACGAATCTGGAATCTGCATCACCGTGCATCCTGGCTGCACCCGCCAATGGCGGCAAACGGGAACCGGCGCCATCTACCGCTGTCATTGCGAGCGAAGTGTGGCAATCCATGACTGCGCTTTTTCGGCAATGGATCGCCACGGCCTGCGGCCTCGGCGCAACAGAAACAGCGGTATCTTCACCAGCTTTGGATGTCTTGGGCGAAGATGACAGCACGCGCCTGCGCCAATGGCGCCCTGGCAAGGAACAACATGAGGCCTCCTGTGATTGACCCCGACACCCTGCAGCCCCCTTCCGGGGCGCCCTTGCGCGCGCCCGGCTTGCGCGCCAACGGCCGCGCGTTTGCGCAAATTGCCGAATTTCACCCGGAGCTGACCGCCTTCAGGCGCGACCTGCATGCGCACCCCGAACTTGGCTTTGAAGAGGTCTACACCTCCAGCCGGGTGGCGCACGCGCTCAGGCTGTGCGGCGTGGACGAGGTGCACACCGGCATCGGCAAGACCGGCGTGGTGGCGGTGATTCGGGGCCAGCAAACCGGCGCGGCTTTCAAGTCTGCGCTGACTTCTGACCTGCGGCCCATGGTGGGTTTGCGGTCCGACATGGATGCGTTGCCCATGACCGAGCACAACGAGTTCGGCTGGAAATCTTCAAAGCCTGGCTTGATGCACGGCTGCGGCCACGACGGCCACACCACCATGCTGGTGGGCGCTGCCCGTTATCTGGCCGAAACGCGCCGCTTTGCCGGCGATGCGGTGCTGGTGTTTCAGCCCGCGGAGGAGGGGCGGGGCGGGGCCGATGCGATGATCAAGGACGGGCTGTTCGAGCGCTTTCCGGTGCAGGCGATTTACGCCATGCACAACTGGCCCGCGATGCCGCCGGGCACCATAGGCATCAACCCCGGACCCATGATGGCCGCCGCCGACCGCATCACGATAGAGATCACGGGCCGGGGCGGCCATGGTGCGCACGCCTACCTCACGGTCGACCCGGTGCTGGTGGCCGCGCACATCATCACGGCCTTGCAAAGCATTGTGTCGCGCAACGTAAAAGCCATGGACAACGCCGTGATCAGCGTGTGCTCGGTGCAGGCCGGCGACCCCGGCGCCATGAGCGTGGTGCCCGGCCATGCCACGCTGGTCGGCACGGTGCGCACCTTCAGGCCCGAGGTGCAAGACCTGGTGGAGCGCCGCCTGAAAGAGCTGTGCGCCGGGGTGGCGCAGGGCTTTGGCGCCACGGCCACCGTGCACTACGAACGCATTTACCCGGCCACCATCAACACCCCGGCCGAGTACCTGCTGGCGGCCAGTGTTGCCGACCAGCTGGTAGGCCCGGAAAACGTGGTGCGCAACCTGGAGCCCAGCATGGGCGCTGAAGATTTTTCCTTCATGCTCAGGCAGAGGCCCGGCGCTTATTTGCGGCTCGGCCAGGGTGAGCAGATACCCGATGGCCAGGGCGGCAGCGTAGGCGGCGTGGGCAGCCATTTTTTGCACAACAGCCGCTACGACTTCAACGACAGCGTGCTGCCGCTGGGCGCGGCGCTGTTTGCCGGCATCGTGGAGCGGGCGCTCCCGCTGGTGTGAATGCAAAAAACGTATTGAGTCACTACCCCCCGAATCCGCATGGCTCCTTCCCCCGCTGGGGGAAGGCGGGGATGGGGGCTAGCGGAAGTGGCCGGGCCGCTGTGGTTTGATGCGTGGAGAATGCTGGAACGAGTCGTTGGGCTGCCGGCATGGGTCAGCGCTGCCAGGAGCCCCCATCCCGACCTTCCCCCAAAGGCGGGAAGGAGGAAATCGGGGATGCTGATTCGTTAACTTCTTCATGCGTGGTTTTGGGCGCTGCCTCACGCATAGCGCTTGCTCCGCAAATTATTTTTCATCTCTTTCAGCAGCGGCTGCAGCTTGGGGCCTATGCGCAGCGCCAGGCAGGTGGCCAGAATGTCCACAATCATCAGGTGCAGCAGGCGCGACACCATGGGGCTGTAGCGGTCGTAGCCTTCGGGGTGGTCGGCGGCCAGATGAATGTTGCCGGCCTTGGCCAGGGGCGAGCCGGTGGCCGTGATCACGATGGTGGTGGCGCCGTTTTTTTGGGCGATGTCGCAGGCGTCCATCAGGTCGCGGGTGCGGCCCGAGTTGGAAATCACCACCACGCAGTCGCCCGGGCCCAGCAGCGAGGCGCTCATGACCTGCATGTGGCCGTCGCTGTAGGCAATGCTGTTGATGCCCAGCCTGAAGAACTTGTGCTGGGCGTCCTGCGCCACGATGCCGGAGTTGCCGACGCCAAAAAATTCAATGCGCTTGCCGGCGCGGTAAGCGGCCAGCAGTGCCAGCGTGGCCTTTTCAAAGGCCAGCGGGCTGGCGTCGTTGCGGTACTTTAAAAAAGCGGCCACGGTGTTGTCGATGACCTTGACCAGCACGTCGCCGGTCTTGTCGTCCATGTCCACGCTGCGGTGGATGAAGGGCACGCCCTCGCTGACGCTGCCGGCCAGCTTGAGCTTGAAGTCCGACAGGCCGTCGTAGCCCACGCTGCGGCAAAAGCGCACCACGGTGGGCTTGCTGACATGCGCGCGGCTGGCCAGTTCGGTGATGGGCAGATTGGCAAACGCGCGCGGGTCGGCCAGCACCAGCCGGGCCACGCGCTGTTCGGCCGGTGCCAGCGAGGGCAGGGAGGCTTTGATTCGGTCGAGCATTGGGAAGCCTTAAGGTACGTGGAAATCGCCAACATACCTTCGTCATCGCGAGGCCGCAGGCCGTGGCGATCCATCGCCGATAAAGCGCAGGCAAGGATTGCCGCGCTTCGCTCGCAATGACAAAGGTGAACAACTGGCGTGTTGTAATTTTTTCGCTGTTAACTTTCTTCAGACCAGCAGTAGTTGTCCTTGGCAATCATGGCGCTGGACGCGCTCGGCCCCCAGGTGCCTGACGTGTAGGGGCGGGGTCCGGCCGTGTCGTGGCGCCAGGCGTCCAGAATCGGCTCGACCCAGCGCCAGGCTTCCTCCTGCTCGTCGCTGCGCACAAACAGGTTGAGCCGCCCGGCAATCACGTCCAGCAGCAGCCGTTCGTAGGCGCCCACGCGTTCGGAGCCAAAGCGCTTGTCGAAATCAAGGTCGAGCTGCACCGGCGCCAGGGTGGGCGCGCCCCGGCTGGTGCCGCCCTGGCGCTGGTCGGCGCCCTGGGCCAGCAAGTGCAGTTCCAGTCCGTCTTTGGGTTGCAGATTGATGACCAGCCGGTTGTCCACGTTGGAGCAGGCCAGCGGCGAGTTGAAGATGGCGTGGGGCGCGGGGCGAAAGTTCACCTCGATGTGCGCATCACGGCCGGCCAGCCGTTTGCCGGTGCGGATGTAAAACGGCACGCCGGCCCAGCGCCAGTTGGCAATTTCGGTACGCAGGGCCACAAAGGTCTCGGTGCGGCTGTCGGGGTTCACGCCGGGTTCATCACGGTAGGCGGGCACGGCCTCGCCGTCTATGGTGCCCCCCGCGTACTGGCCGCGAATGGCGTGCTGGCGCAGTGTTTCGGGCGTCCAGGGCTTGAGCGAGCGCAGCACCTTGAGCTTTTCGTCGCGAATCGCGTCGGCGTGCGCGTTGATGGGCGGCTCCATGGCCACCGCGCACAGCAGCTGCAGCGCGTGGTTTTGCACCATGTCGCGGAGCGCCCCGGTGCTGTCGTAGAAAGCGCCGCGTTTTTCCACGCCCAGCTCTTCGGCAATGGTGATCTGGATGTTGGCAATGTGCTCGCGCCGCCACAGCGGCTCAAACAGCGAGTTGCCAAAGCGCAGCGCAAACAGGTTTTGCACCGACGGTTTGCCCAGGTAGTGGTCGATGCGGAAGATCTGCTGCTCGGTCAGCACGCTGCGCACGGTTTCGTTGATGGCGCGGTTCGATTCGAGGTTGTGGCCCAGCGGCTTTTCAAGCACCACCCGGGTCTGCGGGCCATTGAGCCCGGCGGCGGCGATTTGTTCGCACACGGTGGTGAACAGACCGGGCGCGGTGGCCACGTACATCACCACCACGTCGGCCGGCCGCAGCTGCAGCAGGGCTGCCAGTTGCGCATAGTCGGCGGGATTGGACAGGTCCATGCGCAGGTAGCCGAGCAAGGCTGCAAAGCGCGAAAACTCTTCCTCGCTGGGGCGCTTGGCCAGCTCGACCTGGTCAAAGCGGGCCTTGATCAGGGCCCGGTACTGGTCGTCCGACAGGTCGTCGCGCGCCACGCCCACAATGCGCCCGCCTTCCGGCAACGAACCGTGGCGAAAGGCCTGAAACAGGGCCGGCATGATCTTGCGCCACGCCAGATCGCCGGTGCCGCCAAAAAGGATGAGGTCAAAGCTCATGGTAAAACCTGGTTTGGTAATTAAGTTTCATATTCTATGGGCATAATGGTAACTCTATTGCGGCCCCATCCTGCCTGTTTGCCATTTGGCGGGGTGTTTCATTTGAACCAACTTCTCGCCTTTGGCGGGCGCTTTTGCCATGAACCAACTCGATGCCCTGAAACTGCACACCACCGTGGTGGCCGATACCGGCGACTTCAAACAGCTGGCCCAGTTCAAGCCGCAAGATGCCACGACCAATCCGTCGCTGATTCTGAAGGCGGTGCAAAAAGCCGATTACCAGCCGCTGCTGCTGGGCACCGTGCGCCGCTTCAAGGACCGGCCGCTGGACGAAATCATGGACCGTCTGCTGGTGCGCTTTGGCTGCGAGATCTTGTCGCTGATTCCGGGCCGGGTCTCGACCGAAGTCGATGCGCGCCTGAGCTTTGACACCCCCGCCACCGTGGCGCGCGGCGAACGCCTGATCGAGCTGTACCAGGCCGAAGGCGTTCACATTGACCGGGTGCTGATCAAGGTGGCGGCGACCTGGGAAGGGATTCAGGCCGCCGAACAGCTGGAAAAGCGCGGCATTCATACCAACCTCACGCTGCTGTTTTCGTTCTGCCAGGCGGTGGCCTGCGGCCAGGCCAGGGTGCAGTTGATTTCCCCGTTTGTGGGCCGCATTTACGACTGGTACAAAAAGTCGGCCGGCAGCGACTGGGACGAGGCGGCGCATGCCGGTGCCAACGACCCCGGTGTGAAGTCGGTGCGCGAGATCTTCAACCACTACAAGCACTTTGGCATTGCCACCGAGATCATGGGCGCGAGTTTTCGCAACGTGGGCCAGATCACCGCGCTGGCGGGCTGCGACTTGCTGACCATCAGCCCCGATCTGCTGGCGCAACTGGCCGCCAGCGAGGCGCCGCTGGCGCGCGCGCTGGACGCCAGTGCCGCGGCGGCGCTGGACCTGCCCGCCGCGCAGTTTGACGAAGCGGGTTTCCGTTTCGCACTCAACCAGGACGCGATGGCCACCGAGAAGCTGGCCGAAGGCATACGCGGGTTTGTGGTGGATGCCGTGAAGCTGGAGCAGCTGATGCTGGCAGCGCAGGCCAACGCATGAGCCGCCTGCGCTGCGACAAAACCCCGGCCTGGGCGGCATTGCAGGCCTTGTTTCAGTCCTCGGGCAAAAACTTTGACCTGAACGCAGCGTTTGCGGCCGACCCGCAGCGTTTTGCCCGCTTCAGCCAGGACGCGCCGCATGTGTTTGCGGACTTGTCCAAAAACCTGATCGATGGCGAGGTAGAGGCGCTGCTGCTGGCGTTGGCAGCGCAATGCGGCCTGGCGCAGTACCGGGACGCGATGTTTGCCGGGGAGCGCATCAACAGCACCGAGCAGCGTGCCGTGATGCACTTTTTATTAAGAAATCCGCCTTTAGCCCATTACATACCGGAACAAGTTGCTATTAATAAAATAGCGGATGCACAGGCTGAAGTGGAAGCCACCCTGCACGCCATGCTGGCCTATGCCGAGCAGGTGCGGGCCGATGACGCCATCACCGACATTGTCAACATCGGCATTGGCGGCTCTGACCTCGGGCCGCAAATGGCGGTGCGGGCGCTGCGCGAATTTGCCGCGCCGGGCAAGCGCTTTCACTTTGTCTCCAACGTCGATGGCCAGGAGCTGGCCAGCGTGCTGGCGCAGGTCAAACCCGCCGGCACGCTGTTCCTGATCGCTTCAAAAACCTTCACCACCGCCGAGACCATGGCCAACGCGCATTCGGCGCGGGCGTGGTTTGAGGCACACGGTGGCCGGGACGTGGGCCGGCACTTTGCAGCGCTCACCACCAACGTGGTGGCTGCCCGTGAATTTGGCATCAGCACCACCTTTGGTTTCTGGGACTGGGTGGGCGGGCGCTACTCGCTGTGGTCGGCCATTGGCTTGCCCATCGCGCTGGCCATTGGGGCTGCGGGTTTCAGGGAATTTCTGGCGGGTGCGCACGCCATGGACGAGCACTTTCGCACGGCCGGACTGGCGCGCAACCTGCCGGTGCGACTGGGCCTGCTCGACGTCTGGTACCGCAACTTCCACGGCTTTGGCAGCCGCAGCATTGCGCCTTACAGCAGCGCCTTGGGCCGCTTCCCGGCTTATTTGCAGCAGCTTGAAATGGAAAGCAACGGCAAGCGCGTGGATGCACAAGGCCAGGCTTTGCCCTACGCCACGTCGCCGGTGCTGTGGGGCGAGCCTGGCACCAACGGCCAGCATGCGTATTTTCAAATGCTGCACCAGGGCACGAATGTGGTGCCGGTTGAGTTTGTGGCGGTCAAACAGGCTGCCCACGACTTGCCGGGCCACCACC
>NZ_JADMJK010000017.1 GCF_018780625.1 Polaromonas sp.
CTTGCGTTCGCTGCCATTAATGGTCATCGTGCCCGCGTTCCAAACGATCGTGGTGCCGCCCGCTGGTGCATCCAGCAATTGCTTGAGCGCGGCAGCATGCACGCTACTCCGCTTTTGCTCCCGTTCGGTACCCTGCAGCAGCCGCAGCACTTGCGGGGTGACTTGCGGGGTGACTTGCGGGGTTGTGCCATCGATGGGTTCGGCATAGGGCAAGACCACGCGCACGAAGCTTTTACGAATTTCAAAAACATCTTTGCCGTAGGCTTGGACGATGCGCAGAATGCCGGAGCCCAAATGCTCAACGATCTCCAGATCACGAAACACCCGCATGATTTCTTTGTTGCGGGGCACCGAGCCGCCGCTGAAAAAGTCTTCTTCCTCGACGCCATAAGGCAGGCCACCCATGGCGGTGATTTCTACCCGGTCAGAGAAGAATTCGATCTTGGGAACGGCGCCATAGGAGTAGTCGTTGTGAACAATGGCGTTAATGACGGCTTCGCGCATGGCGATGGAGTTGATCATTTCGCGTTCCTGGCGCAGGGGGTAGCCGATCTTGGTGAAGATGGTGTTTTCTACCTCTACCCGATCCAGAACGGCTTTCAGCGCTTTGACCAGTGAGCAGCGGCCATAGTCACGGTTTTCCACCAGGTGCATGCGCGTGGTGTCGGTGTATTTGGCGACTTGAATGGAAATTCCGTTGTTGTCGGCCAGTAAATAGGCGGCGTAATTGGGCTTATCGTCTGGCGTGAGCAACTCCAGATTTTTCATGAAGGCATCGTTTAAATGCAGGCCACGGGCTTCGTAATAGATGCGCAGCTGCTCAAAGCTGGAGTGTATCAACGGGCATTTTGAGCGTTATTGGGGTTCCTTTGCTTCAGTCCATCTCCAAGACGCGCGAAATAAAGAAACCCCGTCTGCGCAATGGCAAACGGGGCTTGGTAGTGGCTATTTTATACGGCAAATAGGCCTACATTGCATACTCTGCAGGTGAAGATTGCTATTTAATCAATAGCAACCCGCACCACCAAACTCAAGCCGTACCCGCCTTCACCTTCAGCCGCCAGGCATGCAGCAGCGGCTCGGTATAACCGCTAGGCTGCTCCAGGCCCTTGAACACCAGGTCGCAAGCCGCCTTGTACGCCGCCGACGTATCAAAGTGCCCGGCCATCGGCTTGTACAGCGGGTCGCCGGCGTTCTGGCCGTCAACCACGGCGGCCATGCGCTCGAAGGTTTCGGTGATCTGCTCTTTTGTCACGACACCGTGGTGCAGCCAGTTGGCCATGTGCTGGCTGGAAATGCGCAGCGTCGCGCGGTCTTCCATCAGCGCGATGTTGTGGATGTCGGGCACCTTGGAGCAGCCCACGCCCTGGTCGATCCAGCGCACCACGTAGCCCAAAATGCCCTGTGCGTTGTTGTCGAGTTCCTGCTGCTTTTCGGCGGCGGACCAGTTTGGCTCGCTTGTCACGGGAATGGTCAGCAGGCCGTTGAGCAGGTTGTCGCGCTCGGCGTTGGCGTCAATCTTTTCGAGTTCCTTTTGCACATCGGACACCAGCACCTGGTGGTAATGCAGCGCATGCAGCGTGGCGGCGGTCGGGCTGGGCACCCAGGCGGTGTTGGCGCCGGCTTTGGGGTGGGCAATTTTTTGCTCCAGCATGGCGGCCATCAGGTCGGGCATGGCCCACATGCCCTTGCCGATCTGCGCCTTGCCGCGCAGGCCGCAGGCCAGGCCGGTCAGCACGTTGTTTTTCTCGTAGGCGGCAATCCAGGCGGTCGATTTCATGTCGCCCTTGCGGATCATGGGGCCGGCCTGCATGGCGGTGTGCATCTCGTCGCCGGTGCGGTCCAGGAAGCCGGTGTTGATGAAGGCCACGCGCGCGCCGGCTTCGGCAATGCAGGCTTTCAGGTTGACGCTGGTGCGGCGCTCTTCGTCCATGATGCCGAGCTTGACGGTGTTGGGGCTCAAGCCCAGCAGCGCTTCGACGCGGCCGAACAGTTCGGAGGCAAACGCGACTTCAGCCGGGCCGTGCATCTTGGGCTTGACGATGTAGACGCTGCCGGTGCGGGAGTTGCCCTTGCGCTGCAGGTCGTGCATGGCAATGGTGACGGTGACCACGGCGTCCAGGATGCCTTCAGGGATTTCCTTGCCGCCTTCGTACAGGATGGCCGGATTCGTCATCAAATGGCCGACGTTGCGCACAAACATCAGCGAGCGGCCATGCAGCGACACCGGCTGGCCGTTGGCGCCCGTGTACTGGCGGTCGGGGTTCAGCCCGCGCGTGAAGGTCTTGCCGCCCTTGCTGACTTCCTCGGTCAGCGTGCCCTTCAGGATGCCGAGCCAGTTGCTGTAGGCCAGCACTTTGTCTTCGGCATCGACCACGGCCACCGAGTCTTCCAGGTCCAGGATGGTGGACAGGGCGGACTCAATCACCAGGTCGCTGACGCCGGCGGCATCGGTTTTTCCGATGGTGGTGTCGCGGTTGATGATGATGTCGATGTGCAGGCCGTTGTGCACCAGCAGCACCGACGTGGGCGCGCTGGCGTCGCCTTGGTGGCCGACAAATTGGGCCGGGTTCGCCAGGCGGGTAGCGCCGCCTGGCAGCGCCACGACCAGCTGGCCGGCTTCCACGCGGTAGCCGGTGGCGTCTTGGTGCGAGCCGCTGGCCAGCGGGGCGGCCTGGTCGAGCAGATTGCGGGCGAATGCAATCACCTTGGCGCCGCGCACCGGGTTGTAGCCCTTGCCTTTTTCGGCGCCGTCGGTCTCGGGAATCGCGTCGGTGCCGTACAGCGCGTCATACAGCGAGCCCCAGCGCGCGTTGGCGGCGTTCAGCGCGTAGCGCGCATTCAGAATCGGCACGACCAGTTGCGGGCCGGCCTGCACGGCCAGCTCGGCGTCGACGTTGGCGGTGGTGATGGCGACGGTGGCGGGCTGCGGCACGAGGTAGCCGACGCCTTCCAGGAAAGCGCGGTAGGCCGGCATGTCGGTGATCGGGCCGGGGTGGGCGCTGTGCCAGGCGTCCAGTTCGGCCTGCAGGCGGTCACGCTCGGCCAGCAGGGCGATGTTCCTGGGGGCCAGGTCGGCCACGATGGCGTCCACGCCGGTCCAGAATTGGCTGCTCTCGACGCCGGTGCCCGGCAGCACCTGTTCGTTGATGAAGCTGAAGAGTTCGGTCGCCACCTGGAGGCGATGGCTGGTGGTGCGTTCGGTCATGGTTTGCGTTTCCTTTGAAAAATAAACGGGGAGATGATGGGATGGCCGGGTCAGGCCAGCGCCTTGAAAAAATAATACAGGCTGAGCGCGCTGCCCACGGCAATCACGATGCGGCGCAGCCACGGCCCCTGAATCTTGCGCGCCAGGCGGGCGCCGGCGTAGCCGCCCAGGCTGGCGGTCAGCAGCATCACCAATGTGTGTGGCCAGCTGACGGCGCCGGCCACCACAAAGGTGACCACGGTGACACTGTAGATCACCGCCGACAGCAGGTTTTTCAGTGCGTTGATGTGCTGCACGTCTTCATGCCCGCCAATCGCCAGGCTGGCCATCATCAGGATGCCCATGCCGGCGCCAAAAAAGCCGCCGTAGACCGACACCAGCAATTGCACCCCCCAGCCGATGGGTGAGCCCGCGCCGTGGCCAGTTTCAGTGGTTGCGGCTGCCGGGGCACGCCTGCGCTTCAGGGCGGCCGACAGCTGCGGGCTGAACGCAAACAGCGCCGTGGCAAAGGCCAGCAGCCAGGGAATCAGCGCCGAAAAGCGCGCGTCACCGGCCGCCAGCAGCAGCAAGCCGCCCGCCACGCCGCCCAGCAGCGACGCGATGCCCATGGGCAGCAGGTAGCGCTTGTAGCGCGCCAGTTCCTGCCGGTAGGCCCAGGCGCCCGTCAAACTGCCGGGCCACAGCGCGACCGAATTGCTGGCGTTGGCCACCACTGGCGGCAGGCCCACGGCCAGCATCGCCGGGAACGAAAAAAACGTGCCGCCGCCAGCCACCGCATTGACCGCGCCGGCCGCAAAGCCGCCCGCGCCAATCAGCAACGCGTCCAATGGCGTCATGCCTGCGCGCCTTGCAAGCCGGGCAGCGCCAGCACATCGCGCAGGTTGCTCCCGGTGTGCACGGGCGGCGTGCCCAGGGTTTCAAACGGCAACTGGTAGCGGTTGACCCACAGCGTCTGGTAGCCAAACCAGGTGGCGGCCAGCGCGTCCCAACTGTTGCAGCTGACAAATGCAATCTGCCGCGCCGGCAAGCCGGTGGCCTGCAGGCCCAGCGCGTAGGCGTCGGGGTGGGTCTTGTACTTGCGGATCGCGTCAACGCTGAGCACATGGTCGAGCAGGCCGTCCAGCCCGGCGGACTTGACCGCCAGCGCCAGCATGGCCGGATCGCCGTTGGACAAAATGCCGGTCACGATGCCGCGCGCTTTCAGGGCTTGCAGCACGTCCTTGTTTTCGGGAAAGGCCGACAAATGCCGGTACTGGTTCATCAGCCGGTCCTCGCGCTCGGCCGTCAGGTCCAGTGCCAGGCGCAGGCAGGCGTAGCGCAGGGCGGCGCGCGTCAGGTCCCAGAACGGCTGGTAGTGCGCGCCGTGGCTGCTGGTGGTGACCAGGTGGGTGTACTCGATCTGCTTGTCGCGCCACAGCACGCCCAGCGCCTGGCCGCGGCCGGGGAACAATTGCTCGGCCGCCAGGCCCACGCTGTACACGTCAAACAG
Source organism: Polaromonas sp. (assembly GCF_018780625.1). Lineage (GTDB taxonomy): Bacteria > Pseudomonadota > Gammaproteobacteria > Burkholderiales > Burkholderiaceae_C > Polaromonas. The sequence goes on from NZ_JADMJK010000017.1 coordinate 4,698, forward strand.
CGTGCCGTAGGCGTCAAACAGCACGGCGCGCAAAGGGGCGGGCGTATGGGTGGCGGGTTTTTCCATGAACTCTATGGTATTTGATACTTGATAAAAGATTATTGACATCAAAATGAGTTAATACATGACCAAATCAAGCCTAATGCCGTGGGCGCCTGTGGCCAGGGCAGCGCTCCCGTCGTTCGTGTCCTATATGCTTGGCGGCAAGCAAATGCGCCACTGCCGCTGGCCTGCATTGACGCATTCCGCATTCACATCAACTACAACGGAGACTCCCATGACCCATTTTTCCCTTCACCTCACACGCCGCCAGACCCTGGCCGGCCTGGCTGCTGCGCTGGCCTTGCCCACGGGCGCCTGGGCCCAGTCTGATCGCGTGGTCAAGTTCATCCTGCCGGTGTCCGCCGGTTCGGGCGTCGACGGCATTGCCCGCGCGTCCAGCCAGGCGCTGTCCAAGGCACTCGGGCAGGCGGTGGTGATCGAGAACCAGCCCGGCGCCGGCGGTGTGGTCGGCACCGCCGCCATGATCAAGTCCGCGCCCGATGGCCTGACGCTGTCCATGGTGTCCAACAACCATGTGATCTACCCCAGCGTGCTCAAGTCGCTGCCGTTTGACCCGGTGGCCGACATCACGCCGATTGCCGTGATCGGCGCCACGCCGCTGGTGCTGGTCGTCAACCCCAAGGTGCCGGCCAGGGACATGAAAGAGCTGGTCGCGCTGTTCAAGGCCAACCCTGGCAAGTACAACTACGCCTCGTCGGGCAACGGCACCATCCTGCACCTGGCGCCCGAGATGTTCAAGGACGTGACCAAGACCTTTGTCACCCACATTCCCTACCGCGGCGTGGCGCCCATGGTGCAGGACATCATTTCCGGCCAGGTCGACATGGGCGTGCTGGCGCTGCCGTCGGCGCAGGCGCACATCAAGGCCGGCACGATGCGCGCCATTTGCGTGTCGGCGCCGGCCCGCATTCCGGCCGCGCCCGACATTCCCACGTCCACCGAGCAGGGCTACCCCGGCTACATGGTGGAAGGCTGGATCGCCGTGATCGGCCCAAAGGGGCTGCCGGCCGACCAGGTCAAGCGCATCAACGCGGCGGTGGTGGCGGCGTTTTCCACGCCCGAGGTCAGGGAGTCCATGGCCAGGCAGGGCAACACCATCAACATCTCCACGCCCGAGTTCGCGCTGGCGCACTTCAAGTCGGAAATGGTGAAGTACGCGGGCCTGGTCAAAAAAGCCGGCGTGGTGCCGCAGTAAGGCGGGCGCTGGCCGCCCGGTTGTCACGGGCTGGGAGCGCTCTTCATGAACAATTCCGCGCACACGCCGCGCAGCCAGCGGCTGGCCGCATCATGGTGGTAGCGGGCGTGCCAGTACTGCTTGACGGTGAAGCCGGGAATCCCGAACGGGCAGGGCAGCACCTGCAAGCCGTTCGGGCCGGCGGCGTGGGCCAGGGTTTCGCCGATGTGGCGGGGCAGCGTGGCGATCAGGTCGCTGGTCGACAAAATCGCCGACAGGCCCAGAAAACCCGGCAATTCCAGCCGTAGCTGGCGCGTGATCTGCTGCGCGGCCACGGCGCTTTCAAGCAGCTGGTGGCCGGTGCCCGAACTGATGCTGATGTGCGCTTCCTGCTGGTACACAGCCAGGTTCCAGTGCTTTTCCCCCGCGCCCCGCACGCGCGGGTGCTGGGCATTGGCCAGGCAGATCCAGTCTTGCGCATACAGGGTTTGCTGGTAAAAGCCCGTGTCCAGCCAGGGCAAAAATCCCACGGCCAGGTCGGCCTCGCCACTTTGCAGCGCCTGGGCCAACTGCGCATCGATGCGGCTGGCCTGCAGCGACACGCCGGGCGCCACCGCCCGCACATGGGCCAGCAGCCGGGGCAGTAGCGTGATGTGGCTGGCGTCGGTCATGCAGATTGAAAACCGCCGCTGCGCCGTGGCCGGCTCAAACCCGGCGCCGGCCTGCGACAGCCGCTGCAGCCCGTCCAGCACCTCGCGCACCGTGCCTATCAGCGCGTCGGTGCGCGGCGTGGGCAGCATGCCTCCAGCGGTGCGCACAAACAGCGGGTCGCCCAACTGCGCGCGCAGCCTGGCCAGCCAGATGCTCACGGTGGGCTGGCTCTGGCCCAGCGCCTCGGCCGAGCGCGTCACGCTGCGGGTGGTGTAGAGCTGGTCCAGCAGGCGCAGCAGCTTGATGTCGAGCAGTTCAAATTCGGGGCGCATGGGCGAGTCTCCTGGCTTTATTGTGATTGGCAATGGACATTATTAAAACGCCCCCATGGACAACATGATGGCGTGTGCCCAGAATCCGGGTTCTCGATCAACAAGGAGCTGGCTGTGAAAATTTGCATATTGGGCGCGGGCGCCCTTGGTTGCGCCCTGGGCGGCGTGCTGACCGAAGCGGGCAATGAGGTCTGGCTGATCAACCGCAACGCCGACCAGGCTGACGCCATGAATAGCCGCGGCCTGCTGCTGCGCGATGGCGGCGTGGACCGGGCGGTGCCCGTGCATGCGGCCACCACGGCAGCGCCGGTGGGCGTGGCCGATCTGGTGGTGGTGCTGGTCAAGTCCTTTCACACACGCGAAGCGATGGAGGCGGCCACCTCGCTGCTCGGGCCCGACACGGCCGTGCTGTCGCTGCAAAATGGGCTGGGCCATGAAGACATCCTGGCCGAGATCGTGGGCCGCGAACGCGTGCTGGCCGGCAAGACCTATGCCGGCGGCTCCCAGCTGGCGCCCGGCCATGTGCTGATAGGCACGCGCGGCAAGGACACGCACATTGGCGAGCTCGACGGCTCGCGCAGCGAGCGGGTGCAGCGCATTGCCGACACCTTCAACGCCGCCGGACTGGAAACCTTTGTCAGCGACAACATCCTGGGCACCATGTGGGACAAGCTGCTGATCAATGTGGCCACCGGCGCTTTGAGCGGCATCACGCGCCTGACGTACGGCGAGCTGTACCAGCGGCCCGAACTTGAAGCCTGTGGCGTGGCGGCGGTGGCCGAAGCGATGGCGGTGGCCCAGGCCAGCGGCATTGTGCTGAGCATCACCGACCCGCGCGATGCCTGGCGCAAGGCCGGCGCCGGCCTGCCGTATGCGTTCAAGACCTCGATGCTGCAAAGCCTGGAAAAAGGCTCGGTCACCGAGATCGACTTTGTCAACGGCTCGGTGGTGCGCTGGGGGGCGCGCTGCGGCGTGCCGACGCCGGTCAACCAGACGCTGGTGGCCTGCATCAAGGGCCTGGAAACTTCCGCTCCCACGCTGACCGCGTCTCCTGAATCTGCCGCCATGCCCCGTAGCCAGAAGTCCTATGTCGAACACGTCGCCGTGCGCGTCAAGGACATCCAGTGGCACATCGACTTTTTCCATGACGTGCTGGGCATGGATGTGCGCGAGGTCGATGGCCCCGCCGACGCACCGCAGCAGGTCTGGACGGTTGGCGGCATGCAGCTGATGCACACGCCCGGCTTTGAAGCGCCGCCCAGCAACGACGCCGGCTGGCTCGCCCATCTGGGCATCATGGTGCAGGACCTCGAATCGGCGCTGGTGGACGCGCAAAAGTGGGGCGTGAAAGAACTGCCGCAGGGCCGCAACTGGCTGCAGCTGCCCGACGGCCTGGCCGTTGAGCTGATTCAGGCGCATGGCAACAGCGTGGCCGAAGCCCTGGCCATCCAGGCCCGCGTTTGAAAGACACCCCCCATGCCCAAGCCCAACATCCTGTTCAGCACGCCCGAAAAATACTGGGACGACGCCCAGGTCGGCGACGAATGCACCAGCCCGACCTATACCGTCACGGCCGAGCGCATTGACGCCTACGCCGAGCTGACCGGCGACTTCACGCCCGTGCATGTGGACGAGGCATACGCCAAGGCCTCTCATTTTGGCTGTCGTGTGGCGCATGGCCTGATGGGACTGTCGGTGGCCGATGGCCTGAAAACCCAGTGCGAATACCGTTTCTTGCCCGGCATGTCGCTGGGCTGGACCTGGGACTTTCTGCTGCCGATCAAGATCAACGACGTGCTGCACATCACCTTTCATGTCGAAAGCATGCGGGTCTCCAAAAGCAAGCCCGGCTGGGGCATTGTGGTGCTGCCCGCCGTGCTGATCAACCAGCATGGGCAGGTGGTGCAAAAGGGCGAGCACCGGCTGATGGTGCCGCGCCGGCCCACGGCCGCAGTTTGATTTTTACTATTAAAAAAATAGCTGCTAATTAAATTCCAGCGCGGGCTAAGGGCATATTTAATGACTTATTCAGAAAAAACCACGACCACCCGACCCACGCAGGCCCTGCCGCTGGCCGGCTTTCGCGTCATCGACTACAGCCACTTTCTGGCCGGTCCCTACCTCAGCCGCTGCCTGGCGGCGCTGGGCGCCGAGGTGATCAAGGTCGAGCGCCCCACCACGGGCGACGCCGGGCGCCAGCACGCCTATTTCATCAATGGCCAGAGCGGCTACTTTTTGCAGCAAAACATGGGCAAGCAGGGCTTGTGCATCAACCTCAAAGACCCGCGCGGCCTGGACCTGATGCACAAGCTCACCGACACGGCCGATGTGTTTGTCGAGAACTACCGCCCCGGCGCGCTGAAAAAACTCGGCCTGGGCTATGACGCGCTGTCGGGGCGCAACCCTGGTCTGGTGTACTGCTCGATTTCGGCTTACGGCCACACCGGCCCCGACGCGCACCGCGCCGGGTTTGGATTGATCGCCGAAGCCAAGAGCGGCATCATGGCCATGGTCGGCGAGCCCGGCCAGACGCCGCCGCTGCTGCGCGTGTCGCTGGGCGACATGTACACCGGCATTCACGGCGTGGCCTCGGTGTGCGCGGCGCTGCTGGGGCGCGTCAAGTCGGGCCGGGGCCAGCACATTGACCTGTCCTTGTACGACTGCCTGGTGTCCATGCACGACTACGCGGTGCAGTGCTACACGCTTTCGGGCGGCCAGGAAATTCCCGTGCAGACCGGGCACGACATGCCGCAAAGCACGCTCTATGGCGTGTTCACCGCCAGCGACGGCCACCTGGTGATTGCCGCGCAGGTGGACGACGCCTGGAAACGCTTTGCCGGCCTGATAGGCGGCCAGGCGCTGGCCGCTGACGCGCGCTTTCACACCGCGGATGGGCGCAACCAGAACCGCGTGGAAATCCTGGCACTGGCCAGGGCCTGGGTGTCGGCGCGCAGCGTGGCCGAATGCCTGGCCGCGCTGGACGCCATCGACGTGCCCAGCGCCAAGGTGCAGAACATCGAGGAAGTGCTGAACGACCCGCAGATCGTGGCGCGCAACATGGTCATCGCGCAAGACCACCCGGTGCTGGGCAAGGTCAGGCTGCCCAACTTGCCCTTCAATTTTTCGGGCTGCGACACCACCGTGACCATGCCCGCGCCGCTGATGGGCCAGCACAACCGCCGCATCGCCGCCGACCTGGGCTACAGCGAAGCCGACATCGAGGCCTTGCTGAAGGACGGCGTGCTGTACGCCGAAGAAGCGGTTGGCCAGCTGTGATAAACCCAAGGAGACCTCTCATGACTGATCGTTATGCCGTGATCGGCAATCCCATCGGATTCAGCAAGTCGCCGCTGATCCATGGCACGTTCGCGCAGGCCACCGGGCAGGACATCGACTACACCGCCATTGAAGGCCCGCTGGGCGGTTTCGCCGGCGCCGCCGATGCGTTTCGTGCGGCTGGCGGACTGGGCCTGAACATCACGGCCCCGTTCAAGCTGGACGCCTTTGCCTATGCGACCGAGCGCTCCGAGCGCGCCCAACTGGCGGGCGCGGCCAACGCCATGAAGTTTGACGGCGAGCGCGTGCTGGCCGAAAACTTTGACGGCGTGGGCCTGGTGCGCGACGTGACGCACAACCTGAACCAACCGTTAAAGGGAAAGCGCGTCTTGCTGCTGGGCGCGGGCGGCGCTGCGCGGGGCGCGCTGCTGCCCTTCCTGGCGCAGGAACCCGCTGGGCTGGTGATTGCCCATCGCAGCGTGGACAAGGCGCTGGAACTGGCGCGTATCGGCGCCGGCCATGGGGCGGTGCGGGGTTGTGCCTACACCGATCTGGTCGGCCAGCGTTTCGACGTGGTGTTCAATGCCACCTCCGCCAGCCTGCGCGCCGAACTGCCGCCCGTGCCCGCGTCGGTGTTTGCACATTGCGCACTGGCCTACGAGCTGGCCTACGGCAAGGGCTTGACGCCCTTTCTGCGGCTGGCGCAGAATGCGGGCGTTCAGCAACTGGCCGACGGCGTGGGCATGCTGGCCGAGCAGGCCGCCGAAGCCTTTGCGTGGTGGCGCGGTGTGCGGCCCGACACCCGCGCGGTGATCGACAAGCTGACCGTTCCCTTGGTCTGATGTCCCACTGGAGGCCCGCGATCATGTGCTGCAGCGCCGCTTTATACTGCCCGAATGAACGAGTTAGTACATTCCGCGCGCACCGACAAAGCCGCCAAAAAGCCCGTGGTCAGGGCCGCGCTCAAGCCCGCGCCGGCCCCGCGCACCAACGACCCGGCCCGCACCATGGCCGGCATCCTGGAAGTGGCGACCGCCGAGTTTGCGGCCAAGGGCCTGAGCGGCGCGCGCATCGACGCGATTGCGGCCGCCACCCGGACCAGCAAGCGCATGATTTACTACTATTTCGGCAGCAAGGAAGGCCTGTACGTGGCGGTGCTGGAGGAGGCCTACCGCCGCATGCGCCAGATCGAGGCCGAACAGCACCTGGAAGACCTGGCGCCCGAAGCGGCGCTGCGCCGGCTGGTGGAGTTCACCTTCGACCACCACAGCGGCAACCCGGACTACATCCGGCTGGTGATGACCGAAAACATGGAGCGCGGCGCCTACCTGGCGCAAAGCAAGACCATCCAGGAGCTCAATGTGCCCGCCATCCAGGCGATTGCCCGGCTGTATCAGCGCGGCGTGGCCGAGGGGGTGTTCCGGCCGGGGCTGGACCCGATCGACATTCATGCGTCGATCTCGGCCCTGACGTTTTTCAACGTCTCGAATCAGCACACCTTTGGCCTGATTTTCAAGGAAGACGCCCGCACGGCGCAGGCCGTCGCCGCGCGCCGCAGCAGCATCACCGAGATGGTGGTGCGCTTTGTGCGCCGCTAGCGACTTTTGGCATAACAGCTAGCGCCGATTTAAACAATCGGCCTAGGGTAAGCCCTGAGTTTGAAAAACTAACTAGTTAGTACATTACATGTCAGGTGTAAATTCAGGAGACAAACCGTGATCCAGACATTGATAGACAGGTACTGCCGGCTGCTGTCCGCGCTGATGGCGGCCAGCTTGGCGCTGATGGTGGTGCTGGTGTTCACGAATGTGGTGCTGCGCTATGCGCTGAACTCCGGCATTGCGGTCAGCGAAGAGTTGTCGCGCTGGCTGTTTGTCTGGCTCACGTTCCTGGGCGCCATCGTGGCGCTGCATGAGCACGGGCATCTGGGCACTGACATGCTGGTGTCACGGCTGCCGGTACTGGGCAAGAAGGTCTGCCTGGCGCTGGGCCATCTGCTGATGCTGTTCATCTGCTGGCTGATCTTTGAGGGCACGCTGGCGCAGGTCAGGATCAACTGGGACTCCACCAGTGCCGCGATGGAAGTGTCCATGGCCATTTTCTATGGCGCCGGCCTGGTGTTTGCGGTGTCGGGCGGTGTGATCTTGCTCCACGACTTGTGGCGCCTGCTCAGCGGGCAATTGCCGGACTCCGAGTTGATCGGCATCCGCGAATCCGACAACATGCCGCACGGCGACCCCCATCCTTGAACCCGGAGAAACTGACATGACGATCGCTATTTTTCTGGGTTCCCTGCTGGCCGCCATGGCGCTGGGCATTCCCATCGCTTTTTCCCTGCTGCTGTGCGGCGCGGCGCTGATGTGGCACATGAACATGTTCGATGCGCAAATCCTGGCGCAAAACGTGATCAACGGCGCGGACAGCTTTCCGCTGCTGGCCGTGCCCTTTTTCATGCTGGCCGGTGAGGTCATGAACGCGGGCGGGCTGTCGCGCCGCATCGTCAACTTTGCCATGGCGCTGGTCGGGCACATCAAGGGCGGCCTCGGTTACGTGGCCATTGTGGCGGCCGTGATGCTGGCGGCGCTCTCGGGTTCGGCCGTGGCCGATGCCGCCGCGCTGTCGGCCTTGCTGTTGCCCATGATGGTGGCGGCCGGCCACGACAAGGGGCGCTCTGCGGGCTTGCTGGCCTCGGCCAGCATCATCGCGCCCATCATTCCGCCCAGCATCGGCTTCGTGATCTTTGGCGTGGCCGCCAACGTGTCGATTTCCAAGCTGTTCATGGCCGGCATATTTCCCGGCATCTTGCTGGCCCTGTCGCTGGTGGTGACCTGGTGGTATGTGGCGCGCAAGGAAACCGTCTCGGTGCCGCCGCGCAAGTCAAAGGCTGACGTGTTTGCCGCGTTCAAGGACGCCACGTTTGCCCTGGTGCTGCCGGTGATCGTGGTGGTGGGCCTGAAGTTTGGCGTGTTCACGCCGACCGAGGCCGCCGTGGTGGCGGCGGTGTACGCCATGCTGATCTCGACGCTGGTCTACAAGGAGCTCAAGCTCAAGCAGATGTACGGCTTGTTCCTGGCGGCCGCCAAGACCACCGCCGTGATCATGTTCCTGGTGGCGGCGGCCATGGTGTCGGCTTGGCTGATCACCGTGGCGCAACTGCCGGACGAAGTGGTCAGTTTGCTGCAGCCACTGCTGGACAGCCCCAAGCTGCTGATGTTCGCCATCATGCTGCTGGTGATGCTGGTGGGTTCGGCCATGGACATGACGCCGACCATCCTGATCCTGACGCCGGTGCTCATGCCCATCGTCAAGGCCGCCGGAATTGACCCCGTGTACTTTGGCGTGCTGTTCATCATCAACAACGCCATTGGCCTGATTACCCCGCCAGTGGGCACGGTGCTCAACACGGTTGCGGGTGTCGGCAAAGTCAGCATGGACGACGTGACCAAAGGGGTGATGCCTTTCATGATTGCGCAATTCACCATCATGTTCCTGATGGTCCTGTTCCCGCAACTGGTGATGGTGCCGGCCCGCTGGTTTTACGGCTAAGTCCTTCATTTTTTCCGGGTGTGGGGCGTGTCTGGTACGCCTTGCTCCGCACCTCATTTTTTGCGTACTGTGATGAATATTTCAGGAGACAACCATGAAACGCATGATGATTAAAACGATGGTGGCGGCTGCGGCCCTGGCGGCTTTCGGCATGGCTCAGGCCCAGGTCAGCGAACGCACCATCAAGTTCGCCACGCAAAACCCCAAGGGCCACCCGCTGGTGATGGGCATGGAAAAATTTGCCGATATCGTCAAGACCAAATCCGGCGGCAAGATCAAGGTCAACCTGTTCCCCGGCGGCGTGCTGGGCGGCGACGCGCCCAACGTGTCGGCCCTGCAGGGCGGCACGCTGGAGATGGTGACCATGAACTCCGGCATCCTGGCCAGCCAGGTCAAGGAATTCGCCATTTATGACTTCCCCTTTCTGTTTGCCAACAGCAAGGAAGCCGACGCCGTGGTCGATGGCCCGTTTGGCAAGAAAATGCACGCCAAGCTGCCTGAAAAAGGCATTGTGGGCCTGACCTACTGGGAGCTGGGCTTTCGCAACATGACCAACAGCAAACGCCCCATCAACAAGGTCGAAGACTTTGCGGGCCTGAAGATACGCGTGATCCCCAACCCGATCAACCTGGACTGGGTCAAGGCACTGGGCGCCAACCCCACGCCCATGGCCTTCCCCGAGGTCTATGCCGCGCTGGAATCCAAGGCGCTGGACGGACAGGAGAACCCGTACTCCGTGATCTCGGCCAACAAGCTGTTTGAAGTGCAAAAGCACCTCACCGTCACCAACCACGTCTACAACCCGCAGTCCGTCATCATCAGCAAGAAGTTCTGGGACGCGCTGAGCGCTGACGAGAAAAAGCTGATCGGCGACGCGGCCGTGGAAGCCGGCAAATACCAGCGCCAGGTGGCGCGTGAAGCCGCCGGCACAGCGCTGGATGGCCTGAAGAAAGCCGGCATGCAGGTGACCGAGCTGCCCGCGGCTGAAATGGACAAGCTGCGCGACAACATGCGCCCCGTGATCGCCAAGTACGCGGTGTCGGTGGGTCAGGAAACGGTCAAGGAAATCCAGGAAGAGCTGGCCAAGGCCCGCAAGTAAGCGCAGGCCACACGGGTCACCCGCCGCAGGCGCGCGCGGGTGACCCGCTGACGAGAAAAAAATCATGAAAATCCTCATGCTTCACGGCATCAACCACAACATGTTCGGCAAGCGCGACCCGGCGCAATACGGCACCGTCACGCTGGACGAAATCAACGCCAGACTGGCCGCCTTGGGCCAGGAACTCGGTGCAGACATTGAAGCCTTCCAGACCAACAGCGAAGCCGCGATGTGCGAGCGCATTCACCAGGGCTATGCCGACGGCGTGGACGCAGTGCTGATCAATGCCGGCGCCTGGACCCACTACAGCTACGGCATCCGCGACGCGCTGGCGATCCTGACCTGCCCGGTCGTTGAATTGCACATGTCCAACATCCATGCTAGAGAGGCATTTCGCCACGTGTCGGTGTTTGCCGAAATCGTCAAAGGCCAGATTTGCGGCTTTGGCGTGGACAGCTATCTGCTCGCGCTGCGCGCTGCCGTTTCGGCTGCGCAATCGGTCCCCAAGGCTTCAGCCGCCTGACCGACAGAACCGGGTTGCCCATGCGCCATTCAATCGCCACGGTCTCTTTATCCGGAATGCTGCGCGAAAAGCTGCAGGCCGCGGCTGCGGCGCACTTCGATGGCGTGGAAATCTTCGAGAACGATCTGCTTCAGTTCCCGGGAACGCCTGCCGAGGTGGGCCGGATCTGCGCGGACCTCGGTCTCACCATTGACCTGTTTCAGCCCTTTCGCGACTTTGACGCGAGCACGCCGGCCCAACTGGCGCGCAACCTGGAACGCGCCGAACGCAAGTTTGACGTGATGCAGGAACTCGGCACCTCGATGATCCTGGTCTGCTCCAGCGTCCAGCCCGACGCGCTGGGCGACTTCGACCAGCTGGCCGAACAGTTCCAGCGGCTGGCCGAGGCGGCCGGGCGACGCGGCATGTACATTGCCTACGAGGCGCTGGCCTGGGGCAGCCAGATCAAGCACTTTTCCCAGGTCTGGGAAGTGGTCAAGCGCGTCAACCATCGGCACCTTGGACTGGCGCTCGACAGCTTTCACACCTTGGCGCTGCGCGACGACCCGCTGCCGATTGCGCAGCTGCCCGGCGACAAGATTTTCTTTGTCCAGTTGGCCGATGCGCCCTGGGTCAACACCGACGTGCTGACCCACAGCCGCCATTACCGCTGCTTTCCCGGCCAGGGCGAGTTCGAGATGGCCCGGTTCACGCGCGCCGTGCTGGACGCCGGCTACACCGGCCCGCTGTCGCTCGAAATCTTCAATGACGAATTCCGCGCCGCGCCAGCCCGCGCCAACGCGGTCGATGCCAAGCGCTCGCTGCTGTGGCTCGAAGACCAGGTGCGCCAAAGCCAGGCCAGGGATGGCGTGGCCTGCAAGGTGCCGCTGTTCGCCCCGCCGCCGCCGCCCGTGCTCACCGGCTGGGCCTTCGTCGAGTTTGCTGTCGACCCGGCAGCGGGGATGCGGCTGGCAGCCTGGCTGCAGGCCAGCGGCTTTCGCCGCATCGGCCATCACCGTTCCAAAAATGTTGATCTGTATGGCCAGGGCGAGGTTCGCCTGATCGTCAATCTGGAAGAGGATTCGTTCGCCCGCAGCCATTTCGAGCTGCATGGCACCTCGGCCTGCGCCGTGGCGCTGGCCACGCCCGATGTCGCCGGTGCGCTGGCGAGAGCCGAGGCGCTGCAGTGCCCGCGCGTGGCCGGCCGCGTCGGCCACAACGAGTTGACCATTCCGGCGGTGCGCGCCCCCGACGGCAGCCTGGTCTATTTCTGCGCAACGCCGCAGGCGGGTCGCTACGCCTTCGACGCCGACTTTGCGATGGACGAATCGGCCCTGAAGGGTGGCCCACTCGGCGACACGGCGCGCTTCGACCACCTGGTGCAGGCCGTGCCAGCCGGACAGGTAGAGCCGTGGGTATTGTTTGACCGCGCGGTGCTGGGCCTGGTGCCCGAGCGCAACGTGGTCATGCACGACCCCTACGGCGTGATCAAGAGCCGCGAGATCGAGTCGGCCGACCGCGCGGTGCGCGTGTCGATCGTCGTCTCCGAGCGCGACAACACCTCGGTGTCGCGGGCCGTGTCGCGCTTTCGGGGCGCGGGCATGCAGCAGATCGCGCTGGCCGTGACCGACCTGCTTGCCACGGCGCGCGCGCTGAAGGCGCAGGGCGCGCCGCTGCTGCCGATGCCGGACAACTACTACGACGACTTGGCGGCCCGGTACGACATCGACGCCGAGTTGCTGGCTGCCATGCGCGCGCTCGGCATTTTGTACGACCGCGAACCCAATGGCGGCGAGCTGCTGCAGCTCTACCTCACGCCGTTTGACGACCGCTTTCATTTTGAGCTGGTCGAGCGGCGGGGGCCTTATGCCGGTTATGGCGCGCCGAATGCACCGTTCCGCCTGGCCGCCATGGCGCAGTGGCGCCAGACAGCTTGCGAATCTCCGCCCGGACCCTGACCGCCGCAACGCCCCGACGGGCACGCACCACTTACAGAAAAACCATGATCAACGGCAACACCGAACTCATCGCCCACATTGGCTACCCGACGCACGCCTTCAAGGCGCCGATGATCTACAACCCCTACTTTGACCACATCGGCGTCAACGCCCGGGTCATGCCCATGGGCTGCCAGAGCGCGGACTACCCGGCCTTTTTGCGTGCGGTGTTCACGCTGACCAACATCCGGGGCGCGCTGATCACCATGCCGCACAAGGTCGCTACCCTTGGCCTGCTGGACCGCATCACGCCCACCGTGGCCGTTGCGGGCTCGTGCAATGCGGTGCGGCGCGGCGCCGACGGCAAGCTCGAAGGCGACATGTTCGACGGCGAAGGCTTTGTGCGCGGCGTGCTGCGCAAGGGATTGCTACTTGCCGGCGCGCGCGTGCTGGTGGTCGGAAGCGGCGGCGTGGGGTCGGCGATTGCCGCCTCATTGGCAGCGGCCGGCATTGGCGCCATCAGCCTGTACGACATGCACACCGCTTCCTGCGAAGGCCTGGCCGGGCGGCTGAAAAAGCATTACCCCGCGCTGGAGGTTCGCACCGGCTCCAACGATCCGGCCGGCTTCGACCTGGTGGTCAATGCCACGCCCATGGGCATGAACGAGGGCGACCCGCTGCCGATGGACATTGCACGCATTGCCCCGACCACCTTTGTCGGCGAAGTCGTCATGCGCACCGAGATGACCGCGTTTCTCACCGCCGCGCAGGCACGCGGCTGCCCGGTGCAGGTCGGCTCGGACATGCTGTTCGAGCAGATCCCGGCTTACCTGGAGTTCTTCGGCTACCCGACTACCACGCCCGAGCTGCTGCGCGCGGTGGCCCAGCTGCGTTACTGACCTGCCGGCCCGCAGCCGCACTACTTGCCGCATTAAATTGTCGTAATGAGCCCTGCGTGGTGAATGATTCAGCGCTTGTTTGTCCATAATTCGCCATGGCCAAACTCAAGCAGCTCGAATCCTTTGTATCCGTGGTCGCGCGCGGCAGCCTGACGGCAGCGGCGCTTGCCGAGGGCGTGGCGCCCGCCATCATGGGCCGGCGGCTTGATGCGCTGGAGGAACGCCTGGGCGTCAAGCTGCTGGTGCGCACCACGCGGCGCATCACGCTGACGCACGAGGGCAGCGCTTTTCTGGAAGATTGCCAGCGCCTGCTGGCCGACCTGGCCAATGCCGAGGCCAGCGTGTCGGCCGGCGGCGTCAAGGCCAGCGGGCATTTGCGCATCACGGCGCCGGCCGGATTTGGCCGCCGCCATGTGGCGCCGCTGGTGCCCCAGTTCCGGGCGCAGCATGCCGAGGTCACGATCACGCTGAACCTGAGTGACCGCGTGGTCGATCTGGCCGGCGAGGGTTTTGACTGCGCGGTGCGGGTCGGCGACATGCCTGACTCGTCGCTGGTCAGCGTGCGGCTGGCCGACAACCGGCGCCTGTGCGTGGCCACGCCGCGCTACCTGCAAACCCATGGCACGCCGCAGCACCCCGGCGAACTGGCCAAATTTGACTGCCTCACGCTGTCCAGCGAGGCCTCGCAGACGCGCGGCTGGGCGTTTCGCGTTCCGCGCAGCGCCCAAGGGCGGCAACATGAAGGCGTCCTCGCGGACGCGCCGGCGGACGGCGACCCCGAGATCATTCACCTCAAGCCCGGCGGCCCGCTGGATTGCTCGGACGGGCAGGTGCTGCACGACTGGTGCCTGGCCGGCTATGGCATCGCCTGGCGCAGCACCTGGGAGGTCGAGTCGGAACTGGCCGCCGGCCGGCTGGTGGCGGTGCTGGAGGACTTTACCGCGCCGCCCAACGGCATTTATGCCGTGTTTCCGCAGCGCAAGCATTTGCCGCTGCGGGTGCGGCTGTGGATCGATTTTTTGAAGCACCATTACAGTCGGCCCGAGTTCTGGCGCGGCTGATGCAGCGGCAGGTCGAGCGCTTATGCACGCAGCCCGGCCAGCAGCCAGAGCGCGGTGCCCCACATCATCACGGCCACCAGCGCATCGAGCGCGCGCCAGATACGCGGTGAATGGAGCCGCTGCCCCAGGCCCCACATGGCCAGGCCCAGCACGCTGAACCACAGCAGCGAACCGGCTGCGGCGCCCACGCCAAACACTGCGTTGTCCGGCTGCGCATAGGCCAGCGAGGCGGTGCCAATCACCACCGCCGTGTCGAGCCAGGCATGTGGGTTCAGCACCGACAGGGCCAGCGCCAGCCCAACCGCCTGGCGCCGCGACAGGCGCGCGGCCGCGCTGGCCCCCGGTGCGGGCGGCGGTGGCGGCTGCAAAAAACGCCGCATCGCCTGGCCGCCGTACAGCAGCAAGACCAGCGCGCCGGCGCCCGTCATGGCGCCCAGCAGCTTGTCGGACAGCCCGCCCAGCTGCGCCAGCCCGGCCACGCCGGTGGCAATCAGCGCGATGTCGGCCACGATGCAGACCGCAATCGTCAGCCACAAGTGCTGGCGTAGCAGACCCATGCGCATCACATGGGCGTTTTGCGGGCCTATGGCCATGATCAGTGACAGGCTCAGGATCAGGCCGGCAAAAAAAGCGGGGGCGGTAAAGAGAATCATGGTGCGGCGCGGTCAAACGGAGGGGGAAAACAGGGAAACAAACAAGAGGCCACGCCAGTGTCGCGAAAACCCCGCATTGGTTAAATAGAATTAACTAAAATTAGCTTTGCACAATAAAAACTAAAGAGGCTTTCATGCTCGATGCCCGGCAACTCGACGCGCTGGCCGCGGTCATTGAACACGGCAGCTTTGGCGCCGCCGCCAAGGCGCTCAGCCTGACGCTGGC
>NZ_JADMJK010000094.1 GCF_018780625.1 Polaromonas sp.
CCATCGCGGCCAGCTGGTACAGCATCGAGAAAATCTCGGCCACGCTGCGCTGGTTGAAGATGGTGACCTGAATGCCGCGCTGGATCAGCTGCGCTGCAATGTCGGCCTGCAGGTCTGAAAAGCCAATCACGCAGTCGGGCCGCAGTTCGACGATCTTGTCGATCCTGGCGCTCAAGAACGCGCTGACCTTGGGCTTTTCCTCGCGCGCGCGCGGCGGGCGCACGGTGTAGCCCGAGATGCCGACGATGCGGCGCTCTTCGCCCAGCAGGTACAGCCACTCGGTCGGTTCTTCGGTCAGGCAGACGATGCGCTGCGGGCCATAGGCTGCGCTGTCGCTGCTGCCGGCCAGGGCGCGCCAGTCGCTGGCTGGTTCAGTCATCGGTGTCTTTCAAAAACAGCCGCGCCGCCGCCGCCGGGCTGGACGCAAACCACGCATGAAAGTAACTGGCCTTGACGGAACCTGCGGCATACAAGGCCTCGCCGTCGCCGCGCAGGGTGCGTCCGGGCGCCGCCTGGGTGCGCGCCAAGGCGGGCAGCGCAGTGGCGCAGGTGGAATAGTGAAACGTGTGGCCGCGCAGCACCCCGCCGGCCACCTCCAACTGCTGCGGCCCGAGCGCAGCCAGGCGCTTTTGCATCGTCACGCGGCCGGGCAGCAGGCCCCACATCGGGTGGCTGGCGCCGTCGGTGGTCGTGATGTCGTCAAACAGCGCCATCATGCCGCCGCACTCGGCCCACACCGGTTTGCCGGCCTGCACATGCTGCGCCAGGCTGGCTTTCATCGCGCTGTTGCCGCCCAGGGTCTGCGCATGCAGTTCGGGGTAACCGCCGGGCAGCCACAGCGCATCGCACGGCGGCAGCGCGCTGTCGGCCAACGGTGAA
Source organism: Polaromonas sp. (assembly GCF_018780625.1). Classification (GTDB taxonomy): domain Bacteria; phylum Pseudomonadota; class Gammaproteobacteria; order Burkholderiales; family Burkholderiaceae_C; genus Polaromonas. The sequence goes on from NZ_JADMJK010000094.1 coordinate 880, forward strand.
AAGTACACCAGCTGCGCGCCCATGGCCTGCAGGCAGTCAATGTTGGCGGCGTACAGGAAACAGAATGCCGCATCGCGGGCGACGGCAATCGTCCGGCCTTGCAGGGCACCGGCAGGAAAGTCATGTCCCGCCGCATCACCACGCTCAAAATGAACAGCCCAGGCCTGCAGGTCATCGGCCGTCATCTGTCCCAGCCTTGTTTCTGCCAGCGCATCGGCCACGGCATCGAGCCGCGTCAGCGCGTCGCCCAGTTCGTGGTCCATGACCAGCCCCAGGTGCCGCTCGGGCAGTGTGAAACTGGCGCTGCGCATCAGCGCACCCTGCCACTGGGCCGATTCGCGCAAGCTCTCTTCAAGCATTCCGGCGTGACCTTCCGAGGCGACACGGTTGGCCAGCACGCCGGCAAACTGCAGGCCTTCGCGGTAATGCTGCAAGCCCCAGGCCAGCGCGCCAAAGGTGCCCGCCATGGCGCCGGCATCAATCACCGCCAGCACCGGCAAGCCAAAGCGCTGCGCCAGATCAGCCGCGCTGGGCTGGCCGTCAAACAACCCCATCACGCCCTCGACAATGATCAGGTCGGCCTCCTGCGCCGCATCATGCAGGCGCTGCGCGCAGTCGGCCTCGCCGGTCATCCACAAGTCGAGCTGGTGCACCGGCGCGCCGCTGGCCAGCGTGAGCCAGTAGGGGTCCAGAAAGTCGGGCCCGCACTTGAACACGCGCACCTTGCGGCCCTGGCGGGCGTGCAGGCGCGCCAGCGCGCAGGCCACCGTGGTCTTGCCCTGGCCCGAGGCCGGGGCGGCGACGAGGATGGCGGGGCATGAGGTCATGCTTACTGCGGTGTCCATTTCAGTCCCAGGTAGAAAGCGCGGCCTTCGGTGGCGTAAGTGCGTGCGGTCTGGTAGTCCTTGTCGCCCAGGTTGTCGATGCGCGCCAGCAGCGTCCAGTCGCGCGCCATGCGGGTGCTTGCCGACAGGTTCACCAGCGCGTAGCCGCCCAGCTCGGTGGTGTTGGCCACTGTGTCGAAGCGTTTGCCAGACGCCTGCACTTCAGCGCCCAGGCGCCAGCCGGCAAGCTCGGTGTCGGCACCCAGCATGGCATGGCGGCGCGCTCTGCGTGCCAGCTGTTTGCCGGTGTCCAGATCCCTCGGGTTCTGGAAGTCAGCGGACGCGCGCAGGTTCACGCCGCCGAGCGCATAGTTTCCGGACACGGTGATGCCCTCGTAGCCGGCACGCGCCACGCTGCCGTAGCAGCCATAAGGCGACGCGCAGGCGCCGGGGCCGTTGACATAGGTGATCAGGTTGCGCAACCGGTTGCGGTAGGCCACCAGCCCCAGGCTGCTGGCGCCGTCGGTGTAGCGCAGGCCGGCTTCGACGTTGCGGCTGGTCTCGGGTTGCAGGCTGCTGACGCCGTATTCGCTGAAGCGCTGGTACAGCGTGGGCGCGCGAAAGGCCGTGCCGGCCGACGCGGTCATGCGCAGTTTGGGCGTGATTGCATAGCCGTAGGCCGCACTGCCAGTGCCCTTGCCGCCAAAGCCGCTGTCGTCGTCGTGCCGAACATTGAGCTGAACGGCGTGCTGTTCCTTGGTAAACCCATAGCCCAGGGCCACGGCGTTCTGGCTTCGGGTCCGGGTCGGGCCGACAGAGGTGTTTTCGAGTTCGTCTTCCCGGCGCTCCAGGGCGGCCGTCAGCAGATGCGGACCAAAACGCAGTTCGTTCTGCCACAGGTAGCCGCGCAGATTGGTTGTGGTCAGGTAGACCGAAGGCGTGGTTTCATAGCGGCTTTGGCTGTCGGTCACGCTCAGGCGGGTGCTGTAGGCCTCGGTCCACTGGGCGCTCCAGTTCAGGCCCAGGGTGCGCAGCTTGTGGCGGCTGAGGTCGTCGACCGGGCTGGCGGGCTTGTGGGTAAAAGCGTCGTATTGCGACTCGGTGTCGCTGGCCAGCACCGTGGCGTCCAGACGGTGGGCGCGGTTGACCTGAAAACCCAGCCGGGCGTTGGCCGAGGTGCTGGTGTAGCCGTCCCGATCGGGGTTGCGCACGCCGTCAGCGGGTTTGCGCAAGCGCAGCGGCTGGGTGTTGAAACCATCGCTGGTCTGATGCGCCAGGCCAAGCGAATAGTCGAACGCACCGCCTGCGCCGGTCGCGCCGCTGACACCGGCCTCCACCTTGCGCAGGCCATGGCTGCCGACGCCCACCCCGACATAGGGGGCCGCCTGGCCTTCGCCCTGGCGCGTGAACAGCTGGATCACGCCGTTGATGGCGTCCGAGCCGTAGACGGCAGCGGCCGGGCCGCGCAGGACTTCAATGCGGTCAATCTGCGCCAGCGGAATGCTCTCCCATGCCACGCCGCCACTACCGGACTGGGCGTCCAGACGCACGCCGTCCAGGTAGACGGCCGTGTGCTGTCCGTTGCCGCCGCGCAGGAAGACGTTGCTGACGCTCGCAATCCCGCCGTTGCGGCTGATCTCGATGCCCGGCAGACGCGCCAGCACATCGGCCACACCGGTGGCGCCGCTGCGCTCGATCATGGCGCGGTCGACGATGGTGACATCGGCGACCAGGTCGGATAGGAGCTGCGCCGTGCGGGTGGCCGTGACCACGGTTTCTTTTAGTTGCGGCTGGGCCTGGGCAGAAAATACACAGGCTAGCGCCAACGGCAACACGGTCAGGCGGGAGGTAGAAATACAAGTTTTCATGAATCAAACAATCAACAAAAAAGCCCTCACCGGCTTCCCCGCCAGTGCATGAGCGTCACGAACGCGGCGCCCCCTGAAAAGGACGCACGCATTCACCTTGTTGGCCGGTATCCGGGCTGACGGAACTGCTCTCATCGCCTTCCCAAGCGCGTGTTCAAAACGCTCAGTGACTCATGATGAAAGCTGAATGCGTCCTTCGGTTTAAAAAAACCAGAGGCGTGGCATTCGTCCGTTTACCGTTGCGGGGGCAGCGCAGGTTAGAAGTCTTGGCGCTTGCAAACCGGGCTGACCCGGACCTCGCTGGCGTTGACTCCCTCCTGCTTCCCGTTGAACTGCAGCGTGTGAACCACGCTGCGAGCACCAACAGCCAAGATTCTACGTGGCTAATCGCAGCAAACCCTACAATCGCGCTTGCCATGTCGAACCAACACCAAATCGACCAGATCACCGAACGCGTTGAACAGCTTTTGCTGCGCTACGAGGAATTGCAGCGCGCCAACAGCCTGCTCACCCATGAACGCGACTCGCTGAGGTCACGATTGAACGCCGCGCGTTCCCGCGTGGACGCCCTGATCGAACGTCTGCCGGAAGGCATCCGCAACACTGTCAAGTCGCCTGCAGGAAATGGGACGGAGTCATGAAACAGCTCGACGTACAAATCATGGGTCAAAGCTATTTGCTGCGTTGCCCCGAAGATGGTGATGCGCAGTTGCTGGAGGCCGTCAGCAAGGTGGACGAGGCCATGTGCAAGATACGCGACGTCGGAAAAATCAAGGCCCGTGACCGCATTGCGGTGCTGGCCGCCCTGAACCTGGCTTTTGAACTTGCCGAGCGCAGCGCCAGCAGCGCTGGGGCACCCGTGAACGCGCAGCCCCCCGAGGCCGATGCCCCGAACCCGCAACTGGGCGCGCTGCTGCAACGCCTGGACGCCGCACTGGGTCTGGGCACCCTCCGCCTTTAACCCTGGCCGGCTAAAATAGCGCCGGCATGGGCCTACAATCAAGGCGTCTGCGATGCGTGCTGGGCTTTATATTTCCTTGAACCAATGCTCCACGAGCACGGGCTTGGTAAATTGTCAGGCTGGTGTGATCGTCTCGCGTTAGACGAACCCGAAACCTGACTGCCCTCGCCCACCTGAACCCCGGTTCAGGATGACGGTCCAGTGGCACTCGCAGACACCTTATTCCCCGCGCGATTTTCACCAGGCTTCGCGCCCGTGACCAGGCGACTCAGGCGGATAAAGCCACCGCAGGCGCGTGTCGCCCCAAACGCCAGTCCCCGACAAATTTCACACCCTGCTGATCATTAAGCTGGCCCTGCTGGGCGCAGTTCTGTGTTTTTTGAGGTTCTCAGAGGGAACTCTGCGGCGTCAGGGCGCAAATAAAGTGTCTTCCCCCTATGAAACAGGGTTTTTCTCCAGTAGCATGCCGGGAGCCACAAGAAAGAAGTTATTCCGGTGGTGATTTGTCAACGTCTAGAAGGAAAATCAATCATGGCAACTGCAAAAAAAGCACCGGCTACAAAAGCGCCTGCACCAAAGGCTGCTCCGGCAAAAAAACTGGCTGCAACCAAGGCCGCTCCCGTCAAGACGGCAGCCGCTAAGAAAGCCGCCCCCGCAAAGACGGTCGCTGCCAAAACAGCCGCTCCCGCCAAAAAAGTTGTGGCCGTAAAAGCCGCAGCGCCCGCCAGCAAACGCACGCCCAACGCAGCGTTCATGAAAGCGCTGACCTTGAGCCCTGCCCTGTCGGCCGTGGTGGGCGACAAGCCTTTGCCACGCACCGAAATTGTCAAGCAACTGTGGGTTTACATCAAAGCCAACAATCTGCAAGACAAGGCTGACAAGCGCATGATCAACGCCGACAAAAAACTGCTCGCCGTCTTCGGCAAGGCACAAGTGTCGATGTTCGAGATGGCCGGCCTGATCGGCAAGCACGTCAAATAATCTGCTTCAGGCAGAAATCAAAAAGGCCGGATCATTCCGGCTTTTTTTCATTCAATCAGCAGATAGCCCATACAGTCCGGGCTTGAGCAGCTATTATTTTTATAGTATTCGCGCCAATGCATTCTGCGTAATGGCGCTCAGCGTGCCGCGTGTGCTGATGACTTCCGGGTCCAGCGTCACCTCGATCAGCGTGCCCTCAGGGCGCGCCAGCGCCGCCAGCAGTTCGGCTTCAAACTCAGCGGTGTGCGTGATGCGCACCCCCGCATACCCATAGGCGCGCGCCAGCGCCGCAAAGTCCGGGTTGTGCAGGCGGGAGCCGCTGGCGTGCTGGGGGTATTCCCTTTCCTGGTGCATGCGGATGGTGCCGTACATGCCGTTGTTAAGCAGCACGATGATGCTTTTGGCGCCATGCTGCACGGCGGTGGCCAGTTCCTGGCCGTTCATCAAAAAGTCACCGTCGCCTGCAATCGTGAAAGCCACACGCCCGGTGGCGATGGCAGCGGCAATGCCTGCGGGCACACCGTAGCCCATGGCGCCCACGGTGGGTGCCAGTTGGGTCTTGTGCCCTTTCACCAGCCCATGGTGCTTGTAGAACCGGTGCACCCAGCTGGCGAAGTTGCCTGCGCCGTTGGTCAGCACGGCGTCATCGGGCAGGTGCTTTTGCAGCAGGCCCACGATGGCGGGCATGTCGATGTCGCCGGGCAGGTTGGCTGATGCAGTCGGTAGCAGGTTGGCCTGGTAGTCGGCGTTGGCAGCCGCGGTCCACGCCTCCCACGGCACCGACACTGGCGCGCTCAGCACCTCCAGCGAGCGGGCGGCGGCGTTCATGGTGGCCTGGATCGCCAGATCAGCCTGGTAGACGCGGTTGAGTTCTTCGGCGCTGGCATGAATATGGACCAGCTTTTGCCTGGTTTTGGGCGCTTGCAGCAAGGTGTAGCCACCGGTCGTCATCTCGCCCAGGCGTGGCCCAATCGCAATGACCAGGTCGCTGACCTTGATGCGTTCGGCCAGCAGCGGGTTCAGGCCAATGCCCACATCGCCCGCATACAGCGGGTGATGGTTGTCAAACGTGTCCTGAAAACGGAAGGCATTGCCCACCGGCAACCTCCAGTTTTCGGCAAAGCGCTGCAGCGCCTGCGCCGACTGGGGCGTCCAGCCGCCGCCGCCGGCAATCACAAAGGGCTGCTTTGACGCCAGCAGCATCTCGCGCAGCGTGCGCAGGGAACCGGGGTCGCTCCAGGCCTGCACCGCTTCCACCCGGGCCAGGGGCTGGGCTTCGGTCAGTTGGGTCAGCATGTCTTCAGGCAAGACCAGCACCACCGGCCCCGGCCGCCCGTTCATGGCGGTGGCAAAGGCGCGCGCCACGTACTCGGGAATGCGGTCGGCATCGTCAATGCGCTCCACACGCTTGGCCATGCCCTTGGTGCTGGGGCCAAAAAAACTCGAATAGTCCACTTCCTGGAAGGCTTCCCGGTCGCGGCAGTCGCTGGCCACGTCGCCCACCAGCAGCACCATGGGGGTCGAGTCCTGAAACGCGGTGTGCACGCCAATGGACGCGTTGGTGGCGCCCGGTCCGCGCGTCACCATGCAAATGCCGGGGCGGCCGGTGAGCTTGCCGTGCGCCTCGGCCATGAAGGCCGCGCCGCCTTCCTGACGGCAGGTGATGAACTGGATCTGGTCGCGCCGGGCGTGCAGGCCGTCTAGCACGGCAAGATAGCTTTCACCGGGTACGCCAAACGCATGGGTAACGCCCTGGGCCAGAAGGCAGTCGACAAGAAGGTGGCCGGCAAGTTGTTTAGTCATGCGCCTTATTGTGCCGCGCAAGTTTGCTGCTCGCGTGGCTGCGTATCGGAACGTCTCGCGTTTACTCGGGCGTGCCGGTATCGCCGTCGGCGCCGCCATCGGCCAGCGCCTGCCGGGCCAGTTCCTCATCGCTCAAGGGTGGCGCTTCCCGCAAGGCGGCCAGCTCTTCAAGGAATTCCTCGCTGGGGGCCTCGTGCTCCAGCAACACTTCTTCAAGCTTTTGCGCGCCAGTTTCGGGGTGTACCGAGGGCGACACCAGTGCCGTCGGCGGCACGGGGAATTTCTCGCCCAGCTCGAACTTCAACGCTTCTGACTTCTCTTCAACCCAGTGGGCAAAGTCACCGTCTTTGGGGGTATCTGAATTGCTCATGATTGTTTCCTTTGCGTGGTACGGCCCTGGCGCGAACGGCCAGGCCTTTGCGCATTATGAGGGCCACCCGCCGCGCTGCGCCGCGTCCCGGAAATCGCCACGCAAACTGACCCGCGATGCGCGGGGTTGACCTTCATCAAGCACAGCACCCGGGGCGCCTGCCACGATGACTTGTGGCTGAAGTTCTGCCACGTCTTCATAATTTTCAGCCACTCCGGGGAGAACAGAGATGAGACCAACAAGCATCAAGACCAGTCTGGCCGCCGCAACACTGTCCGTGTTTTTAAGCGCGGCCCTGGCCCAAACGCCCCCCACGTCGCAGCGCGTCCCAAGGGACTTTGGCAAAGTTGAGTTCCAGTCCGCTTGTGCCAGCTGCCATGGCATGAGCGGCAAAGGCAACGGCCCGCTGGTGTCGCTGATGCGCCGCAGTCCACCGGACCTGACGCTGCTGGCCAAAAACAACCAGGGCGTGTTCCCCATGAACCGGCTGTACGAGGTGATTGATGGCGAGGGCGTGCCCGCCCATGGTTCCCGCGAAATGCCGGTCTGGGGCCGGGCCTACCGCATCATGGATGCCGAGTATTACTTCGACACCGACTACGATGCCAAAGCCCTGGTTCGGGCACGCATCCTGGCCTTGCTGGAATACATCAACAAATTGCAGGTTCGCTGACACGCTGCCCACTGGTGCAGGCGGGCAGATCGGCGCTTCAGGCCACGGCAAGCGGCGCGCGGCGTACGCGCCGCACATTGAACGCGCTCGCAATCAGCACGCCTTGCACCAGCGCCAGGCCCAGCAACACGCCACGGTACTGGCCGTGGTCCATCATCAGGCCAAAAACCAGCGGGGACACGGCCTGGCCAATGTCCAGGCCGGCGTACACCACGCCATAGACACGGCCCGAAGCGTTGTCGGGCGTTGAGCGCTTGACCAGCAAATCGCGCGAAGGCCCGGCAATGCCGGTGGCAAAGCCCATCACGCCAAACAGCACAGGCACCATCCAGGGGGCCAGGTTTCCCAGTGCCAGCAGCAGCGCAACGGCCGCCGCCACGCCAATGCCAGCACCCACCAGTCGCTCGCAGCGGCTCGGGTCTGCGGCCATGAAACCGCCCAGCACCATGCCGCCGGCGCTGCACACCATGTAGACCGACAGGCACATCGCCACCAGCGGCAGCGGCACGCCATGCAGCTGCCGCGCGGCTTCGGGGGCAAAGGCCTGCACCACGCTGAGCACCACGGCGTACCAGAAGAAAAAGGTAAAGCACATCCAGACGGCAGGAATCCTGAGAAAGTCCAGGCCGCCCCCCGCTGCATGCGCGTGGTGCGCCGGTGCAGGCGCCGCCATCGCCAGCTTGCCCCGGTTCAGCAGCAGCACCGCCAGTACGGCAAACGCCAACGCCGCCGCCGCCGCCAGTGCCACGCGCCACGAATAGGCCAGGGTCAGCGACACCACCAGCGCAGGCGCCAGCGCCCAGCCCAGGCTGCCCGTGATGCCATGCACGCTGTAGGCATGCCCCAGCCGGTGCGCGCTCACCTTGCGGTTGAGCAGCGTGTAGTCCACCGGATGAAACACGCCGTTGCCCACGCCGCCCACCGCCGCAAAGCCCGCCAGCATCCAGTAGCTGGTGCTCACGCTGTAACCCAAAGCCGCCACGCCCAGCAAGGCCAGCCCGCCAAACAGCAGCGGGCGTGGACCGAAACGGTCCACAGCGAAGCCAGACAGCGCCTGCACGGCGCAGGACACCGCGAAAAAAATCGTCATCAAAAAACCCAGTTCCGCGTAGCTGACGTCAAACGCGTCCTTGAGCCAGGGAAACAGGGGCGCCAGCAGCAACTGGCTAAAGTGGCTGATCATGTGAGCCAGGCCCACCAGGCCGATCACGCCGGCATCCGAGCGAAGGGAATGGGTGCTGATTTCAGCGGAACCGGCAGGGCCAGGCAGCGTGCTTGAAGTCTTCATGGCGCTATCGTAAATGCTGGGCGCGCCGGCTGCGACTCCAAAAGCCGATTATTCCAGGCGCAGCCCCTTGCCATCCGTCACGCTGATGCTGACCGGAATGCCGGCCCGCACGCTTTGCGTGACGGTGCAAAATTCTTCAAACTGCGCCAGCACCCGGTCAAGGTGCGCCAGTTCTGCGCCGTCTTTTCCGAGCTGAATCGCCACATCGATGTGGGTAATGCGCAAGCGCTTGCTTTCGTTGCGGTCAATGGTGCAGGTCGCCCGGGCGGTCATGCCCCCCGCGTCCTGCTTGAACTTTTGCAGCGAAAACAGCAGGCTGGCCGACAGGCAGTTGGCCACCGCTGCCAGCAGCATGTGGGTGGGCGCCGGGCCTTCGCCCTGGCCCAGCGGCGCGGGCTCGTCTGCCAGCAGACTCGGCATGCCCTCGCCAAAGTCGACCAGAAACTGGTAATTTTTTTGCTGCGTAATCGTGACGCTCAGCGTTTCAGCCATGGACAGTTTCCAATCAAAGTACTTGTCTGGGCGCCCGGCTCACCGGCGCGCCACGGGGGAAATCAGCCTTGGCGCACGCCCGCTTTTTTCAGCATCATTTCAAGGGGGCAAAACTTCGTGAAGCTGCTTTGCAGCAAATTGGCCCCGACAAAGACCGTGACCCACAAAAAGTACTTACTCATAAAGAGCGGGCTCTCGGGCACACCCAGCGCCAAAGAAACCAAAATGAAAATTCCTGCAAACATGCGGACCATAAGGTTGGTAGTCATCGTCAGTGCTCCTGGTAGTCAATAAAATTTAAAAATCACGCAAACTTCTTGCGGTTCACCGCGTAATACAGCACCGGTATCACCACCAGCGTCAGCAGCGTGGAAACAAAAATACCGAAAATCAGCGAAATGGCCAGGCCATTGAAAATCGGGTCGTCCAGAATGAAGCCCGCGCCAATCATGGCCGCCAGGCCGGTCAACACAATCGGCTTGGCGCGCGCCGAGGCAGCGCTGACCACGGCCTGGACAAACGGCATGCCTTGCGACACCTGCAGGTTGATAAAGTCAACCAGCAAAATCGAATTGCGCACAATAATGCCCGCCAGCGCGATCATTCCAATCATCGACGTGGCCGTGTACTGCGCGTTCAGCAGCGCGTGGCCCGGCATGACGCCAATGATGGTCAGCGGAATCGGCGCCATGATGATCAGGGGCGTCATGTAGGAGCCAAATTGCGCCACCACCAGGATGTACACCAGCACCAGCCCGACCGCATAGGCCAGCCCCATGTCGCGAAAGGTTTCGTAGGTGATTTGCCACTCGCCGTCCCATTTCAGTGAAAACTGGCGGTACGGGTCGGAGGGCTGGCTGATGAAGTATTCGCCCAGCGGCGCGCCCTGGGTCGCCGTCAGCTTGTCCAGCTTGCTGCGCACCGAAAACATGCCGTACAGGGGGCTGTCCAGCTTGCCCCCCATGTCGCCAATCACATAGGTGACGGGCAGCAGGTTCTTGTGGTAAATCGTTTTTTCGCGGGTGGTGGGTTCCACCTTGACCAGCTCGGAAAGCGGGACGTTGTCGCCCCGGTCAGACTTCACCGCCAGGCTCAGCAAGGACTCCAGGCGGGCCTGCTTTTCAGCCGGCAAGTTCAGGCGCACCGGAACGCTGTACTTCGACTGGCCGTCATGCAGTGCCGTGATGTCTTCGCCGTCCAGCGCGACGCGCATGGCTTGCACCACGTCGCTTGCGGGAATACCCAGCAGGGCCGCCTTGCGCTGGTCCACCCGCAGCACCAGCTTTTTGGCGCTATCTTCAATCGAGTCGTCTATGCCAATAATGTCCGGGGTCTGGCCAAAGGCCTGGCGTACCTGCTTGGCCAGGGCGTGTCGCCCCGCTTCATCGGGGCCATAAATTTCAGCCACCAGGGGCGACAACACCGGCGGGCCGGGTGGAACTTCAACCACCTTGACCTTGGCGCCATGCCGCGCGGCGATTTCCTCCAGCGGAGCGCGCACCGCACCCGCGATTTGATGGCTCTTGCGCTTGCGCAGGCTCTTGTCCAGCAGGTTGACCTGCAAGTCGCCGAGTTCCGGCGCCTGGCGCAAATAGTATTGCCGCACCAGGCCATTGAAGTTGATGGGCGCCGCCGTGCCCGCATAGCCCTGGTAGTCGGTGACTTCTTCAACGGTGGCCAGGTAGGCACCCATTTCCTTCAGCACCACGGCCGTGTTTTCCACCGGCGTGCCTACCGGCATGTCGACCACCACCTGAAACTCCGCCTTGTTGTCAAACGGCAGCATCTTGAGCACCACCAGCTGCACCACCGGCAAGGCGACCGACAGCAAGATCGCCAGCAAGATCCCGACCCACAGGAAGCGGCGGTTGCGAACGGCCTTTTTGTCGGCCAGAAACGGCAGCAGCAGCTTGTTAAAGCCCCGGTGCAGCTTGCCGTCTTCGTGCACGGTATGCGCCGCGCCTGCCGTGTGCGACTTTGAAAGCCGATCGGCCAGCCACGGCGTCACGGTAAACGCAATCACCAGAGAAATCACCATGCCCAGGCTGGCGTTGATGGGAATCGGGCTCATGTACGGGCCCATCAGACCGGTGACGAATGCCATGGGCAGCAAAGCCGCAATCACGGTGAAGGTCGCCAAAATGGTGGGGCCGCCCACCTCGTCGACGGCCGCCGGAATGATCTCGGACAGCTTTTTGTCGGGGTAGAGCTCGCGGTGCCGGTGAATGTTCTCGACCACCACGATCGCGTCATCGACCAGGATACCAATTGAAAAAATCAGCGCAAACAAACTGACGCGATTCAGCGTGAAGCCCCAGGCCCACGATGCAAACAGCGTGGCCGCCAGCGTCAGCACCACGGCAATGCCCACAATCGCCGCCTCACGCATGCCCAGCGCAAAAAACACCAGCACCACCACGGCAGAGGTCGCAAAAATCAGCTTTTGAATCAGCTTCATCGCCTTGTCGTTGGCGGTTTCGCCGTAGTTGCGGGTCACGCTCACTTCCACGCCCTGGGGCACCACGGTGTTGCGCAGTTCGGCCACGCGCTGGGTAATTTGCTTGGCGACCTGCACCGCGTTTTCGCCGGGCTTTTTGGTCACGGTGATCGTCACCGCCGGGTATTCGCTGCCCACGGCGTTCGCCTGCGTGGCTGCGGCCTTGCCGACACCCAGCCAGACGTAGCGGGAGGCCGGAGGCGCACCATCGACGATGCGCGCCACGTCCGACAAACTGACCGGGTTGCCGTCGCTGACCCCCACCACCAACTCGCCCACTTCCTTTGCACTGGTCAAAAAGTTACCGGTCTGCACTTCCACCGTGGCGTTGTCGGCCGTCAGCTGGCCGGCCGGCAAGGCGGCGTTCACACCCAGCAGCGCCCGGCGAATGTCGTTGATGGCCAGGTGATACGAGTTCAGCTTGTCAATGTCCAGCAGCACCCGCACCACCCGGCCGGGGCCGCCCAGCGTGGTGACTTCACGCGTGCCGGGCACCCGCTTGAGTTCAGCCTCCATGGCGTGCGCCACGCGCTCCAGTTCAGCGGCGCCGCGCTCGCCGTCCTTGGTCCAAAGCGTCAGTGACAACACAGGCACGTCGTCAATGCCCCGGGGCTTGATCAGCGGCTCACCCACGTTCAACTCGCGCGGCAGCCAGTCGCGGTTGGAATTGATGGTGTCGTACAGCCGCACCAGCGCCTCGGTACGGGGAACGCCCACCTGAAACTGGGCCGTGATGACGGCCATGCCCGGCTTGGACACCGAGTAGATGTGCTCCAGGCCGTGAATTTGCGAGATCACCTGCTCGGCCGGCGTGGCCACCAGCAATTCAACGTCCTTGGCCGATGCGCCAGGAAACGGAATCATCACGTTGGCCATGGTGACGTTGATCTGCGGCTCCTCCTCGCGCGGGGTGACCAGGACCGCAAACAGGCCCAGCAGCATCGCCACCAGGGCAATGAGCGGCGTGAGCTGCGAATGCAGAAAGAATTTCGCGAGGCGACCAGCAATACCCATGATCTTATTTTTCCTTGATCTTCAAAATACCGAGCGCCTTCAAGACGTACTTTTCATAAATCGGTTCGGAGTTGCCTGTTTTCATCTTGCGCATGAAGTATTTTTCAAAGGCTATCTTGGCCAGATGCACCCACTTGCCTTCAGAAAACCAGCTGACATTGCGCGGTGGAATTTGCGGCAGCGCGACAAACGCGATCCCGCTGTCGCCAAAGTCGGCCAGGCAAATCGCGTTCCAGGTCGCCTTCGCGCTGGGCTCGCGCCCCTGCAATTGCGCCTGGATATTGTGGGCGGTGGCCGTCACCATTGACTCGATCATGTAGCCCGTCTTGGGCGCGCCGGTAGGCACCGGCGTGACTTCAACCGGCGGTATCGCCACGCAAACGCCCACCGCATAGATGTTCTTGAATTTGGGGTTGCGCTGATGCTCGTCAATCAGGATGAAGCCGCGCGGATTGGTCAGTCCTTCGATGCCGAACACGGCGTCAATGCCTTTGAAGGCAGGCAGCACCATGGAATAGGCAAACGGCAACTCATGCTGTTTTTTGACCGCGCCGTTTTCATCGTGCTCGGCCACCAGCATCTTGCCGTCTTCCACCTTCAGTATCTTGGCATTGCAGATCCACTTGATGTGGCGCTCACGCATCGCCGATTCCAGCATGGTCTTGGAGTCACCCACGCCGCTCAAGCCGAGGTGGCCAATATAGGGCTCGGGCGTGACGTAGGTCATGGGCACGCGGTCGCGGATTTTGCGCTTGCGCAGGTCGGTGTCCATGATGAAGGCAAATTCGTAGGCCGGACCAAAGCACGATGCGCCCTGCGCCGCACCCACCACGACCGGGCCGGGCGCCGCCGTGAACTTGTCCCAGGCCGCGCCGGCCGTGACGGCGTGGTCGACATGGCAAACCGACTGCGTGTAGCCCTGCGGTCCCAGCCCTTCGATCTCGTCAAAAGCGAGTTTCGGGCCCGTCGCAATCACCAGAAAATCGTAGTCCAGCAGGCGGCCATCGCCCAATTCCACCTGGTTGCGCTCGGGATGCAGCCGCTTGGCGCCCGCGCCATCAAAGGCAATGCCCTTCTTCGCCAGGTAAGGCGCCGCCTCGAATTCAACCGCGTCGCGCGTGCGCCAGTTCACGGCCACCCACGGGTTGGAAGGGACAAAGTGAAAAGTGCTGGTGTTGGACACCACGGTGACGCGGTCGTTCGCGCCCAGCAAAGCCTTCAGTTCGTAGGCCATCGGCATGCCGCCTATGCCCGCACCCAAAATGACGATATGAGCCATATAACCTCCGGATGTTGAAGAAGAAGAACCGCTGGAAAACCGCTGGGACTATTTTTGGCTGGTGCTTGCGCTGCTGCCTGACAAAAGACCCGCTTTCACGGGGTCCAGCGCAATGCGCTCGCCTTCCCGCAGCCCCGACAGCACTTCAGTCAGGCCGCCGACCGCATCGCCTGTGCGAATTTGCCGCAACTGTGCCTGCCCGCCCTCGCCTTGCACATAGACGGCCGTGACTTCACTGCGTCGCAGCACGGCGCTTTCAGGAATCACCAGCTTGCGCGCCACACCCGTGGCAAAGTAGGCGCGCGCAAACTGTCCCGGCAGCAAGCCGGTGGCGTCCGCCAGCTCAAGCCGCAGCTTGGCGGTGTGGGTGCGGCTGTCCACCAGCGGCACCAGCGTGACCTGTTTGGCCGTCAGGCTGCGTTTTAAATCCGGCACCTCGATCTGGACCGGCATTTGCAGCTTGACCGCGCGCAAACTGGACTGCGACAGCGTGGCCACCACGCGCATGCTGGCGGGGTCAAACACCGTGACCAGCGGGCGGCCTGGCGTGGCCATGTCGCCCAGCTCCACCAGCGTGGCCGCCACCACGCCGGCATAAGGCGCAGTGATGGTGGTGAAGGTTTTGGCGGTCGATGCCTGGCCGGCATTCGCCTGCACCGCACCCACCCGCGCCTGCGCCGCCTTGAAGTCCAGTTCGGCCTGGTCCAACCCGGCTTTGCTGATGAAGTTTTGCGCGAACAGTTGTTTGTTGCGCTCATAGGCGCGCGTGGCGTTGGTCAGCCCCGCCTGCGCTTCGGCCAGCTGGCTCTGGCTGCCAGACACCACCTGCTCGGCGGCGCGCGGGTCAATGCGCGCCAGCACCTGGCCAGCCTTCACCGTGTCGCCAACCCGGACCTTCAGTTCAACAATCTGGCCCTGGATTTGCGCGGCCAGCGTGGACTGGCGAACGGCTTCAACCACCCCTTCGGCGCTGATCACGTCGGGCACCTCGCGGTACGCCACGGTGTAGCTGCTGGCCGCCGGTGCGGCCGCCGCCGCGGGTGCAGATGCGGGTGCGTCAGCCGCGTAGGCCTGCGGCGCCAGCGCCCACAGCATGGCAGCGCCCACAGCAGCGGCACGCCGGGCCTGACGGGTGAATGAATGGGTTTTATTGTTTGTGGTCATGGAAGCTTCAAAATTTCATCACGAGGCCGACGGCGTTGACGAAGGCATGGGGCAGTACAAGCCATACAAAGTGGACAGCATGGCAACAGCGCGTGCGTCGCAGACCTGGTAGAAGATTTTTTTGCCCTCTCGCCGGGTTGAAACAATTTCTTCGGTGCGCAAAACAGCCAGTTGCTGCGACAGCGTGGGCTGGCGAATACCAAGCAATTCTTCAAGTTCACTGACGCACGCTTCGCCTTGCGTCAACTGGCACAGCAATAGCAGCCGGTCCTCGTTGGCCAGCACCCGCAGCAATGCGGTGGCCCGGCCAGCGGCCTCATGCATCAGTTGAACGCTCAGAACAGGGGAAGTCATAAATCCTGGATTTTGGTGTTCAGGCAAACACTATACTTTTAAATATAACATATAACAATACATTATGAATTTAAAAACTATTAGTGCGTCCACGGCGACGCCAGCATGACCGGCGCCAAGGGCCGCCATTCCAACCCAGTCTAGGTAGCGTGTCAAAAACGCCGTTTGATCCAGGTCAACGCAACGAGGTACAACGCGGCGAGTGCCAGCGCCATGCAGGCACGCAAATACCCCTCAAACCAGCCGCCTGAGCCAGCCCATGACCCGCTTGAAACGCGGGCCATACGGCGGATACAGCAAATCGCCACGCGCCCACTTCGACTGCACCAGCACCGGCTTTTGCTGCGTCAGCCGCAAAAAGCCGGCTTCGCCATGGTAGCTGCCCCAGCCGCTGTCGCCCACGCCGCCAAACGGCAGGTTCTCGTGCGCTATGTGCATCAAGGTATCGTTCACGGTGACGCCGCCGCTCACGGTGCGCGCCAGCACCCGGTCGCGCGCGGCGCTGTCTGTGCCAAACCAGTACAGCGCCAGCGGGCGCGGCCGGGCATTGATGTAGCCAATGGCCTGGTCCAGCGTGTCGTAAGGCAGCACCGGCAACACGGGACCAAAGATTTCTTCTTCCATCAGCCGCATGCCGGGCTGCGCGCCATACACCAGCACCGGCGCCATCTGCCGCGTGACAGGGTCACTTGATGCAGGCGACACGCCCTGCGGGTCAATCACCTGGAGTGTCGCGCCGCCGGCCTGGGCCTCACGCAGCGCCGCCTGCAACTGCGCAAAATAACGGTCATTCTGAATGCTCGCGTAATCGGGGTTGCCGGCAATGCGCGGAAACAGCTGCTTCACGGCGGCGGCAAAGGCCGCTTCAAATTCTGCTTCGCGCCCGCGCGGCAACAACACATAGTCGGGCGCCACGCAGGTCTGGCCGGCATTGAGCAGCTTGCCGTGCGCGATCTTCAGCGCTGCATCGGCCATGTTGCAGGAGGCATCAATGATGCACGGCGACTTGCCGCCCAGCTCCAGCGTGGTCGGCGTCAGGTTGGCAGCAGCCGCAGCGGCCACCTTGCGCCCCACTGCCGTCGAGCCGGTAAAAAACAGGTGGTCAAACGGCAGGCTGGCAAATTCGGCGGCCACCGCGCCGTCGCCCTGCACCACGCATAACTCGTCCGACGAAAAAGACGCCGCCAGCAACTGCGCCAGCAAGGCCGAGGTCTGCGGCGTCAGCTCGCTGGGCTTGAGCATCACGCGATTACCTGCGCCCAGGGCCGTGATGACAGGGGCCAGCGCCAGCTGCACCGGGTAGTTCCAGGGCGACACCACGCCCACCACGCCCAGGGGCTGGCGCTGCACAAAGGCATGGGCGGGCTGCAAATACAGCGGCGTGCGCACCTTCACCGGCTTCATCCAGCGGGGCAGGTGTTTGAGCGTGCTGGACAGCAGCGTGCGCAAAACAAACAGGTCGGCAATCTCGGTCAACGCCGGCGAACGAACCCCAAAATCAGCATTCACCGCCTGTGCCAGCGCGCCGCCGTGGGCGTCGAGCAAGGCCTGCATGCGCAGCAGCCGGTGGCGGCGCACGGCCAGCGGCACGTCCACGTGGGTGCGGCTGGCGCGGTGCTGGGCGTCAAAAAGGCTGCGAAGGCGGGTCGGGCTGGCGTGGTCGGTGCGGGGAATCATGGGCCGATGATAGAGGGCTGGTGCCTTGCGCATCTTTGTATATTAAGAGGCTTGCTTCGGCAGCTCTGCGAAGCCATCAACCACCAAGGAATCCCCATGACGACCAGCCGCTCCCCACGAAACGGCCTTGCCGGCCACGCCTTCGCGCTCGCCCTGCTGCTCAGCGCCTGCAGCGGCGCCAGCAGCGAGTCAATCGGCGAAGTCGACACCGTGTTCAAGTTCATCGGCCCCGACCACAAAATCGTGATTGACGCCTACGACGACCCCAAGGTCAGCGGCGTCACCTGCTACGTGTCGCGTGCCAAAACCGGCGGCATCAAGGGTGCGCTGGGCCTGGCCGAAGACCGCGCCGAGGCCTCGATTGCCTGCCGGCAAACCGGCCCCATCAGTTTTGCGGGCAAGCCACTGCCCCAGCAGGAAGAAATGTTCAGCGAGCGCATCTCGCTGGTGTTCAAAAAGCTGCGCGTGGTGCGCCTGGTGGACAGCAAGCGCAACACGCTGGTGTACCTGACCTACTCCGACCGCCTGATTGAAGGCTCGCCGCAAAACAGCGTGACCGCCGTGCCGGTACCTGCAGCAACCATGATTCCGGTCAAGTAAGCCGGCGCCGAATCGCGCAACAATGCAGGCAGCGGATCTTCTGCCAGGGCGCATGATGACTTGCATTTCCTTTTTCCTTTTTTCCTTTTAAAGGGCTTCCATGGAATTCAAGGACTACTACCAGATCATGGGCGTGGCGCGTGACGCGACGGCCGACGACATCAAGCGCGCCCACCGCAAGCTGGCGCGCAAATTCCACCCCGACGTCAGCAAGGAAAAGAACGCCGAAGTGCGCTTCAAGGAACTCGGCGAAGCCTACGAGGTGCTGAAAGACCCCGAAAAGCGCGCCGCCTACGACCAGCTCGGCGCCAACTGGAAAGCCGGGCAAGACTTTCGCCCGCCGCCCGACTGGAATGCCGGTGCCGAATACGCCGGCAGCGGGTTTGAACGCGGCTTTGGCGGCGGCGCAAACGGCGACCACAGCGACTTCTTTGAATCGCTGTTTCGCCAGGGCTTCGCCACCGCCGGAAAAAGAGGGGCCAGCCCTGGCGGGGGTCGCCGCACCTACAGCGCCAAGGGCGAAGACCACCACGCCAAAATCCAGATCGACCTGGAAGACGCCTATGCAGGCACCACCCGCACCCTCAGCCTGCGCGTGCCCGAAATGGACGACCAGGGCCATGTGGTGCCGCGCGAGCACCAGATCAGCTTCAGCATCCCCAAAGGCATACGCGCCGGCCAGCACATACGCCTGGCCGGACAAGGCGCGCCGGGTGTGGGCCAGGGCGGCGCGGGGGACTTGTACCTGGAAGTGGAATTCCGGCCACACCCGCTGTACCGGGTGGACAAGCACGACGTGTACATGGACTTGCCCGTTGCCCCCTGGGAGGCGGCCTTGGGCGCAGAAGTGGAAGCCCCCACGCCCCTGGGCGCGGTGGAGGTCAAGATACCGGCCGGCTCGCCCAACGGGCGCAAGCTGCGGCTCAAGGGCCGCGGCCTGCCTGGCGTGACCCCGGGCGACTTTTACCTGGTGCTGCAAACTGTGTTGCCGCCCGCTGACACCGAGGCCGAAAAAACGTTTTACCAAGGCATGGCCAAGCAGTTCAGCAGCTTCAAGCCACGCGCCAAACTCGGGGGAAAGTCATGACACCCACGTTCACGATGGCAGAAACCACCGGCCTGATCCTGGAAGAGCAAACCGGCTTGAGCCTGGCCGACCTGTGCCTTGCCTGCGAGGCAGAGGCTGAACGCATCATGGAACTCGTGCACGAAGGCGTGCTGGCCCCGGCTGGCGCCGCGCCCGGCGAATGGCGCTTTAGCGGGCTGCACCTGCAGCGCGCCAGAGTCGCGCTGCGGCTGCAAACCGACCTGGACGTGAA
>NZ_JADMJK010000081.1 GCF_018780625.1 Polaromonas sp.
GCCTTGTCCTGGCCGAACACCACGCTTTTCAGGTCGCGCTCCAGCGTTTTCAGCTTGCCGCGGTCATCGTTGGAAACGTTGGCAGCCGGAATCCGGGCGATTTTGGCCACGATCTCTTCCACCTCGGTCTTGGTGATGGTTTTCTTGCGCTTGGAAGGCGGCAAGATCCGCTGGGCCGCACCGGCTTCGTCGATCACGTCAATCGCCTTGTCGGGCAAATGGCGGTCGTTGATGTACTTGGCGCTCAGTTCGGCCGCTGCCTGCAGGGCCGCCAGTGCGTACTTGACGCCATGGTGCTCTTCAAAGCGCGATTTCAGGCCTTTAAGAATGTCAACCGTTTCCTGCACCGAAGGCTCGACCACATCGACCTTCTGGAAGCGCCGCGACAGTGCCGCGTCTTTCTCGAAAATGCCGCGGTATTCAGTGAAGGTGGTGGCTCCAATGCACTTGAGTTGACCCGAACTGAGTGCCGGCTTGAGCAGGTTGGACGCGTCCAGCGTGCCGCCCGAAGCCGCACCGGCACCGATCAGGGTGTGGATTTCGTCAATGAACAGGATGCCGTTGGGCTTGTCTTTCAGGGACTTGAGCACGCCTTTGAGCCGTTGCTCGAAGTCGCCACGGTACTTGGTGCCCGCCAGCAAAGCGCCCATGTCAAGCGAATAGACCTGCGCCTCGGCCAGGATTTCCGGCACGTCTTTTTGCGTGATGCGCCAGGCCAGGCCCTCGGCAATCGCGGTTTTACCCACGCCTGCTTCACCCACCAGCAGCGGATTGTTTTTACGGCGGCGGCACAGAATCTGGATCACGCGCTCGACCTCGTAGTGGCGACCGATCAATGGATCGATCTTGCCCTCTTTGGCGAGCTGGTTGAGGTTGACCGTGAACTGCTCTAGCGGTGACGCCTTTTCGTTCTTTTCGGCGCCTTCTTCGCTCTCGGCAGCGGCTTCGCCGGCCTTGGTGGGCTCGGTCGGGTCGGTTTTCTTGATGCCGTGCGCAATGAAATTCACCACGTCCAGGCGGGTCACGCCCTGCTGGTGCAGGTAGTACACGGCGTGCGAGTCTTTTTCGCCAAAAATGGCGACCAGCACATTGGCACCGGTCACTTCTTTTTTGCCGTTGCCGGTGGACTGCACATGCATGATGGCGCGCTGGATCACGCGCTGGAATCCCAGCGTGGGTTGGGTGTCGACGTCATCGCTGCCGGAGACCTGGGGGGTGTTGTCCTTGATGAAATTGGCAAGCGACTTGCGCAGATCGTCCACATTGGCCGAACAGGCGCGCAATACCTCGGCTGCACTGGGGTTGTCCAGCAAGGCCAGCAGCAAATGCTCAACGGTGATGAATTCGTGACGTTGCTGGCGCGCTTCGACAAAGGCCATGTGCAAGCTGACTTCTAGTTCCTGGGCAATCATTGATCTTCCTTTCGGCTTGCGTGAATAGTTACTGTACTGACTTCATCAGAATATTGGCGGAATTTCTCATAATTCAATGGGCTCGCTGACACATTGCAGCGGATGGCCATTTTTTCGGGACGCTTCCGTGACCTGGTCGACTTTGGTAGCCGCCACATCCTTGGAAAAAACGCCGCAAATTCCTTTGCCGTCCAGGTGGATCTTTAGCATGATCTGCGTCGCGGTTTCCCGGTCCTTGTTGAAAAACTCCTGGATGACCTCCACCACGAACTCCATCGGTGTGTAGTCATCATTCAACAGCACCACCTGGTACATCTGCGGCGGCTTCGTCTTTTGCGGGAGACGCTCCAGAACGACCGAATCCCCGCCGTTGACGTCGTTGGGCTTGACTGCAGGGGCTGGCGGTAGCGCCGGAGATTTTGGAGATTTGGTTGCCATGGAATTCATTCTAGCGATCCCCACGCCTTCACAAGGCTGGAATGGGAATTGGTGACTGTCGGGCGGCATTCAAGGGCGTACTTCATTCCCCGGCCGCACGCAAAAAAACCGCCTCGGGAATCCTCCCGGGCGGCTTGCTGGGCAGCTTGAGCCAAAATTACATGTGATCGATCATGACCTGGCCAAAACCAGAGCAGCTGACCTGGGTAGCGCCCTCCATGAGCCGGGCGAAGTCATAGGTGACTTTCTTGGACTCAATCGACTTTTCCATCGAGCTGATGACCAGGTCAGCAGCCTCGGACCAGCCCATGTGGCGCAGCATCATTTCGGCCGACAGGATCAGGGAACCGGGGTTCACGTAGTCTTTGCCGGCATATTTTGGCGCGGTGCCGTGTGTGGCTTCAAACATGGCGATGGTGTCGCTCAAGTTGGCGCCGGGGGCAATGCCGATGCCGCCGACCTGGGCTGCCAGCGCGTCGGAGACGTAATCGCCATTCAGGTTCAGCGTGGCAATCACGCTGTATTCGGCCGGACGCAGCAAGATCTGCTGCAGGAAAGCGTCTGCAATCACGTCCTTGACGATGATGTCTTTGCCCGTCTTGGGGTTTTTGAACTGGCACCACGGACCGCCGTCGATCAGTTCGGCACCAAATTCGTTTTGCGCCAGTCCATAGGCCCAATCGCGAAAGCCGCCTTCAGTGAACTTCATGATGTTGCCCTTGTGCACAATGGTCACGCTGGGCTTGTCGTTGTCAATCGCGTACTGCAGAGCCTTGCGCATCAGGCGTTCGGTGCCCTCGCTCGACACGGGCTTGATGCCGATGCCGGAGGTATTGGGGAAGCGAATTTTCGTGACAGCCAGTTCGTCCTGCAGGAACTTGATGAGTTTTTTGGCCTTGTCACTGCCGGCTTCGAATTCGATGCCGGCATAGATGTCTTCCGAGTTCTCGCGGAATATCACCATATTGGTCTTCTGTGGTTCTTTCACAGGGGAAGGAACGCCAGCAAAATATTGAATAGGGCGCAGGCAGACATACAAGTCCAATTCCTGGCGAAGCGCGACGTTCAAGCTGCGGATACCACCGCCCACAGGCGTTGTCAGCGGGCCCTTGATGGAAACCACATAATCGCGCACCGCCTGCATGGTTTCTTCAGGCAACCAGACATCAGGTCCATAGATCCTGGTCGACTTTTCCCCTGCAAACACTTCCATCCAGTGAATTTTTTTCTTGCCGCCGTAAGCTTTGGCAACAACCGCATCGACCACCTTGATCATGACTGGCGTGATGTCTATGCCGGTGCCGTCGCCTTCAATAAAAGGAATGATCGGCTCGTCTGGAACGTTCAGTGAGTTGTCGGCATTGACGGTGATTTTTTGGCCTTGTGCGGGCACTTTGATATGTTGATACATGTGCAAAACTCTCTGGTAAGCGGTTGTGGCGTTTTTAGACACGTCACTTTCAGCGGTTTGAATGGACCTCATAAATTCTAGTCCTAAAAATTATTCACAATAATTCGTAAAAGGCTGTCAACGCGTCAAGAACGGTCGTCGTTACGGTAATGCCTCCGAAAAGTTCGGGGTATTTTTCCATTGACCTTATTTAGGAAAGTCCAAATGAACAAGATCCTCGCTGCTTTGATCGCTGGCCTCTTTGCTGCAGGCGCTTTCGCCGCTTCCCACGCTGGCGCGCCTATGGGTGCCGCTACCCCTGCAACGCCTGCAGTTGCAGCAACACCGGCAGTGCCTGCTACTGCAGCCACACCCGCAGTCGCGGCCAAGCCTGCATTGACCAAAGCAGAAAAGGCTGCTGCTGCAAAAGAAAAAGCCGCTGCGGCCAAAAAGGCAAAAGCTGAAGCAGCTGCTGCCAAGAAAGCCGAAGCCGCTGCCGCCAAAAAAGCCAAGGCTGAAGCTGCCGCTGCGAAAAAGGCAACACCCGCCTCAGCTGCAGCCAAGTAACCACAACCCAGGAAGCAATTCCTGGTGATGCTGGTCACAATGCCCACCGCGTGTGGGCATTTTTTATGCGCGTCGTTTATGCTGCAAGTTCAATTTCTGAGGTAGCGGACTTATGTATTCCAAATTTGGCGTCGTTTTCTTCGGCAAGGCTTTCAATCGGCTGACGCCAGTTCTGGCTGTTCTGGCTGTTGTTGGACTTCTTTCTCCCGCATCGGGCTGGGCTCAAGAGGTTCCACAGCTGAATTTGCCGCGCGTCAAGTTGTCAGCGGGCATGCACCTGATTGACGCGCAGGTAGCCTCAACGCCCGAGCAGCGTCAAATCGGCCTGATGCTCCGCAGAGAAATGCCGGCACAGGAAGGCATGATTTTTGTGTTTGAGCAAGCCGGTCAACAATGCTTCTGGATGAAGAATACCTTGTTGCCCTTGACGGCCGCTTTTGTCGCCGACGACGGCACGATTGTGAATCTCGCCGACATGAAGCCGGAAACGACGAATTCGCACTGTTCGATCCAGCCCGTTCGCTATGTTCTTGAAATGAACAAGGGCTGGTTTGAGAAAAAGGGAATAAAGGCGGGCAGCAAACTGGGTGGCCCAATTTTTGATGCCAGGCGATGAATCGTTTTTCTATTAAAAAAGCCGACATGATGTCGGCTTTTTTTGTGGGTCTGTCCCGCTTTAAACTGGATCAGGCGAAGTTAGCTTCGGCAAATTCCCAGTTCACAAGATTGGACAGGAAGGTTTCAACAAATTTTGGCCGCTGGTTGCGGTAGTCGATGTAATAGGCATGTTCCCAGACATCCACCGTCATCAAGGCCTTGTCATCCGTCGTCAGCGGGGTGCCGGCAGGGCCGGTGTTCACGATGTCCACCGTGCCGTCTGCTTTCTTGACCAGCCAGGTCCAGCCCGATCCAAAATTACCGACGGCCGATTTGACAAAGGCTTCCTTGAACGCAGCGTAAGAGCCAAACTTGGCATTGATGGCTGCTGCAAGCGCACCGCTGGGCTCACCGCCGCCAGCTGGCTTCATGCAGTTCCAGAAAAAGGTGTGATTCCAGGTTTGGGCTGCATTGTTGTACAAACCACCGCTGGAGTTTTTGACGATCTCTTCGAGCGTCATCGATTCGAATTCAGTGCCTTTTTGCAGGTTGTTGAGGTTGACCACGTACGCATTGTGGTGCTTGCCGTGGTGGTATTCAAAGGTTTCCTGGCTGTAATGCGGGGCCAGTGCATCGATTGCGTAAGGGAGCGGTGGGAGCTTGTGTTCCATGATTTTCCTCTTGGTGGTTAGTAAACCGTCTTGTTGGTCAGGATGACCATTGTAAAAAACTAAATGAGCCTGGGCGCCGAGACCGTTAAATCGACCTCGCCATCGGCAAGGGTAGCGCGCACGGGTTGGCCGACATGGGTGGCGTTCACGCTGGTGATGGGTTGCCCCTGCAGATCAGCCAGCCACGCGTAACCGCGCTGCAAAACCAGCTTGGGATCGAGTAATTCGAGTCGCAATTGCGCCCGTTCCAATTGCTGTCGGCTGTGTTGCAGTTTCCCTTTGGTTTCTCGCTGCAAGTCTGCGCCGGCGGACTGCACGCTGCGTCGCGCCTGGGTCAGTCTGGCGTGCGCAGCATGCCTGAGGCTTTGCGCGAGTCCAGACAGTCGCGCCTGCTGCTGGGTCACCAGGTGAGAAGGACGACTGACGCGGGAAGCCGCCCAGTCGAGACGCTGAGCGTGCGACTGCAGTTGCCTGTCAACCGCGTTTTGCAGGCGAGACAAAGCCAGGTCGAGCGCACCCAGCCAGACTGTTTGAGGCTGCGCGCAAAGCTCAGCCGCTGCCGTGGGCGTCGGTGCACGCACATCGGCACAGAAATCGGCGATGGTGAAATCTGTTTCATGCCCAACCCCGCAGACGACGGGCACGGGCGAAGCAACAATGGTGCGCGCAAGTTGCTCGTCGTTAAAGGCCCACAGGTCTTCCATCGCGCCGCCACCGCGAACCAGTAGCAGCACGTCCACCTGGTCTTTATCGCGTCTCTGGAACGCCTTTAGCAAAGCCTCACGCAATTCACCCGCCGCCTGGGCGCCCTGCACGCTTGCGGGGTACAGCACCACAGGAATGTGAGGCGCGCGGCGCTGCAAAACGCTCACCACGTCGTGCAAGGCCGCAGCGCCCAGAGAAGTGACCAAACCAATCGCGCGCGGGAGCAAAGGCAATGGCCGCTTGCGGTCCGATGCGAAAAGCCCTTCAGCGTCCAGTTTGGCCTTGAGTTGCAAAAACTGCTCGAACAAATTGCCCTGCCCGGCCTGGCGCATGGACTCCACCACCAATTGCAGCTCGCCGCGCGGCTCGTACACCCCGAGACGGCCCCGCAATTCGACCAGTTGGCCATCTCGGGGCGAAAACTCAAGCTGGGTGGCGGCGCGTCGGAACATGGCGCAGCGCACCTGCCCTTGCTCGTCTTTGAGCGAAAAATAACAGTGCCCGCTGGCAGCGCGCGAAAAACCGCTGATTTCGCCTTGTACCGCCACCGGGTTAAAACGAGCCTCCAGGCTGTCGGCAATGGCGCGCAGCAGCGAACCCACAGGCCAGATGCGCACGCCTGCCTCACGCCCTGTTGCGGGCGGCTTGCCCTGGCCGCTGGAGGTGTCAAACATGATCAGCGGTCTTGACCAGGCGCGGGTAGTGATACGCCAAGTACTCCACAGATCGTCCTTGGGTACTGATTAATGCCGAACTCCCGTCTCGAGACCGTATTGAATTCGTGTAACTCATTGATTTTAAATGACTTATTGCTGCTTAAAATTTAATCATTTTGTCACATTGACGATTTGGCGCGGCTTGCCAGCCCTCACGCCGCTACTTACCCACAAAGTTATCCACAGCTTTTGTGGGTTATGTCTTACAAAAAACACGCTGAAAATCGGCGCCTGGAATGTGTGGAAATGACTATTCCAAGGTGTGCAGTAGGCCATAATCAAACTCAAATTATCTGCCTGGAGATGTAAATTGTTTTCGATCATACAAGCGGCGGGCTGGCCCATCTGGCCGTTGGTCGCCTGCTCAGTGCTGGCACTTGCGCTGGTCATTGAGCGGTTTTTCAGCCTCAAAACCCAAAAAATCGCCCCGCCACAACTCCTGGCTGAAGCGATGACCGTTTCTCGTACAGGGGTGCCGGCGCCCGATGTGGTGTCGCAACTCGAACAGAACTCCTTGCTTGGCGAAGTACTGGCCAGCGGATTTCGCGCCTTGAACGTCAACCCGCGGATCAGTGAAGAGGACTTGCGCTCCATGCTGGAGGGCGCCGGTCGCCAGGCCGCGCATAAACTGGAGCGCTACCTCGCCGCGCTGGCAACCATTGCCTCTGCCGCGCCGCTGCTGGGCTTGTTAGGCACGGTCATCGGCATGATTGAGATTTTTGGATCTCAAGCGGGTGCGGGCAGCGCAGGAGGTTCCGTTGGCGGCAATCCGGCGCAGCTGGCACAGGGTATTTCGATTGCCTTGTACAACACTGCCTTTGGCCTCATGGTGGCCATACCCGCGCTCATTTTCTGGCGCTATTTTCGTGCCCAGGTGGATGGCTACCTGCTGACCATGGAGCTGGCCTCAGAACAATTTGTGCGCCATCTCAACAACTTGCGCAAATGACACCGTGGCCCCCACGCTTTTCACTGCGTGTAATGCGCTGCCCCCCGAGGGGGCTGAACTTGCTTGGGGCGGCCCGGCGCTGCGTTCGTTGGCCCCCACGCTTTTTAACTGGATTTGCGGCCTTGATTGAGAATTTTTCATGAACTTTCGCACTCGCCCGCATGCCGAGCCGGAGATCAATCTGATCCCGTTTATTGATGTCTTGCTCGTGGTGCTGATTTTTCTGATGCTGTCGACCACCTACAGCAAATTTACCGAGCTCCAGGTCAAACTGCCGGCCGCAGATGCCGAGCAGCAGCGCGACTATCCGAAAGAGGTCATCGTCGCGGTGAGCAGCGATGGGCGCTACATGATCAACAAGACACTGGTCGAAGGCCGGGGAATTGAGGCACTCGGTGCCGCCCTGGTTGAAGCCGCCAAGGCCGGCAAAGACAGTGTGGTCATCATCAGCGCTGATGCCAGCGCCAAGCACCAGGCGGTCATCACGGTCATGGAAGCCGCCCGGCGTCATGGCATGACGCAAATCACCTTCGCCACACAGAGCAGTGCCCAAGCGGGCGCGAAGTAGGCCAGGCTGGCTTTTTGCGCTTGCTCTGAAGTTGGAAAATCAGGTTTGAAACCACCACTGCTGCTGCAGGCCTGGCTCAAACGCGGATGGCTGGCCCGCCTGCTTTGGCCTCTGGCAAAAATCCATGGCATCGCTGTGCGCCTGCGTCGGGCTTTGTACCGAATCGGACTGCTGCGGTCCGAGCGCTTCAAGGTGCCTGTGATTGTGGTTGGCAACATCGTGGCGGGCGGAGCCGGCAAGACTCCGCTGGTGATGGCCTTGGTCCATCATCTGCGCTCACGCGGACTGGCGGTGGGCGTCGTCTCGCGCGGCTACGGTCGATCGGGTCAAGCCTGCCTTGAGGTCAAGCCAGACACCCCTGTGCATCAGTCTGGCGATGAACCTGCACTGATACAGAGGTCAACGGGCGCTCCTGTTTTTGTGGCACCCAAGCGCGCCGATGCGATACGCGCCTTGCTGCTTGCATACCCTTCAACTGCGGTGGTGGTCTGCGACGACGGCTTGCAGCATTACGCGCTGCAGCGCGACGTTGAAATCGCCGTGTTTGACGACCGCGGCCTTGGTAACGGCTGGCTGCTGCCGGCCGGACCCTTGCGCGAACCCTGGCCGGAACGACGTCTGCAAGGTCTCGATCTGGTGCTGCACACTGGCCAAAAGCCCGCATTTGAGGGGTTTACGTCCAGCCGGCAGTTGGCGGATCATGCCGTGGCGGCCAACGGCAGTCGGGTCGCGTTGACGACGCTGCGCGGCCGCCCCTTGACAGCGTTGGCCGGGATCGCGAATCCCGACGCATTTTTCACCATGCTCAGGGCCTATGGCTTGACACTCGAAAAGACGATTGCTTTTCCTGATCACCACCATTTTGAGGCGCATGACCTGGCAGCCTGCGCGGGTCAAACGGTACTTTGCACGGAAAAAGACGCCGTCAAGCTGTTCTCAATGCCGATGCCGGCTCCGCTGAACATTCTGGCCGTGCCCCTGGCGTTTTTACCTGAGCCCGCTTTTTTTGCCGCGCTGGACGCACTTCTGGCACCCCTGATTTCTCAATTACCATTGCCGCATGGACACCAAATTACTTGAACTTCTGGTCTGCCCGGTCACCAAGGGCCCGCTGACCTATGACCGCGAAAAGCAAGAGCTTGTCTCCCGCAGCGCCAGGCTGGCCTACCCGGTCCGGGACGGAATTCCGGTTTTACTGGAAAATGAGGCGCGAACCCTCACGGATGAAGAGCTTGGGCTCTGATGCGTCCTGACTGCTTATCCGTATGCGCTTTACTGTATTGATTCCTGCCCGTCTGGCCTCCACGCGCCTGCCCAACAAGCCGCTGGCAGATATCTGCGGCGCTCCGATGGTCGTGCGCGTGGCGCAACGCGCCATGCAAAGCGCAGCGAGCCGAACCGTCGTGGCGACGGACAGCGCCGAGGTTCTCGAAAAATGCGGTGGCTACGGCATTTCTTGCGTGCTGACCCGGGCCGACCACCCGAGTGGCAGCGATCGCCTCGCTGAAGCCTGCAAGCTGCTTGGACTGGCGGACGATGACATCGTGGTCAACGTGCAAGGCGACGAGCCGCTCATCGACCCGGCATTGATAGATGCCGTTGCGTACCTGCTCAATCAACGCCCGGACTGTGCCATGAGTACGGCGGCCCATTCAATTGACCAGTTGGCCGATTTTTTGAATCCCAATGTGGTCAAGGTGGTGCTTGATGCACGCCAAACCGCCCTTTACTTCAGCCGTGCCCCGATCCCTGCTGCCCGCGACTTTGCTGGCAAGGCCTGGTGGGACGCAGGCAGCATGTTGCCCAAGCCTTTGCGCCATGTCGGGATTTACGGCTACCGGGTCGGATTCTTGCGGCAGTTTCCAGGCCTGACCCAGGCACCCATGGAGCAACTGGAGTCCCTGGAACAGCTTCGTGCGCTTTGGCATGGCTACCGGATCGCGGTGCACATCACCGACAGCACGCCGGGCCCGGGCGTAGATACGCATGAGGACCTTGAGCGGGCCCGCCAACTTTTTTCCTGACGGGCCATAGCGACCCTGGCACTGTGTAAGCTGCTGTCAGGGGGTGCATGCTATCCTTACAAGATATTGGGCTTTGAGCCTGAATCGTGTGCTGGCAGTATTGATCTTCTGTCAGTTGGCCGATGGGAAGGTCGGCCCACCGACTTCCTGAATTAATAATAATCCGAGGACATCCATGAGACTGATTTTGTTGGGCGCACCTGGCGCGGGCAAGGGGACACAAGCGACTTTCATCTGCCAAAAATACGGCATTCCCCAGATTTCCACCGGTGACATGCTGCGTGCGGCTGTCAAGGCAGGAACGCCGCTGGGCATTGAAGCAAAAAAGGTGATGGATGCAGGCGGGCTGGTCAGCGACGATCTGATCATCAACCTGGTCAAGGAACGCATTGCACAACCCGACTGCGCAGGCGGCTTTCTGTTTGACGGTTTTCCGCGCACGCTTCCCCAAGCCGATGCCATGAAGGCGGCAGGTGTCAAGATTGACTATGTCCTGGAAATTGACGTGCCTTTTGAGGCCATCATCGAGCGCATGAGCGGACGCCGGTCGCACGCGGCGTCGGGCCGTACTTACCACGTCAAATTCAACCCGCCAAAGCTCGAAGGCAAGGACGATGTGACGGGAGAGTCCCTGATCCAGCGGGAAGACGACAAGGAAGAAACTGTGCGCAAGCGGCTCGAAGTCTACAGCGCTCAGACCCGTCCGCTGGTGGACTACTACTCCAGTTGGGCCCAGTCCGCGCCAGATGCCGCACCCAAATACCGCGCCATTAGCGGCATGGGCGGGGTAGATGAAATTACAGACAGGGCCTTCAAGGCGCTTTCAAGCTGATCCACTGACGCGCAGCACATCAAAAATGCCATCTTGAGGATGGCATTTTTGATTATTCGGCAACGTTATCAATGCCGCTGTTGCGCAGAGGCAGAACCCGAAGTCATCAATTGCAGCATCAACTCCACCCTCGCCTTGACGGGGCTCAAGCCGTTCGAGTCCGGCAGGCGGTCATCTGGTCTGGGCAATACCCGACCATTCGGGCAACGCGTCGCACGAACGACCTTGACACCTGCAGCCTGCGCATTGAGTAAAGCCGACTCCAGCGCGTGGTGCAGCGTGCCGTTGCCCGTCGCTGCAACCACCAGCCCTTGCACGCCGCACGCCACCAGCGCGTTAACCACTGTGCCGTTGACACCCGCATAGTTCATGATGATTTCAACGCGTGGCCAATCGATCGCAGTGAATCGATTTTCAACATTTTCCATCGCGGTCTGCCAGCTTGGCTCCTGGTCGAACTGCCAACTCCTTAGCAGTCTGACACGCCCCTCTTCGACATAGCCAAGCGGACCTGCATCGCCCGAACTGAAGGCATCCACTTTGTAAGTGTGTACCTTTTGCACGTCCAGCGCGCTGTGAATGGTGCCGGCGCACACCGCCACCACGCCCCTTGCATCGGGCTGGCGGGCCACGGTCAGGGCGTCCAGCAGATTTTGCGGACCGTCGGGCACCAGCGCAGTGGCGGGACGCATGGCACACGTCAGCACGACAGGTTTGGTCGGCTGGCACACCTTGTGGAGAAAATAGGCCGTTTCTTCCAGCGTGTCGGTGCCATGGGTAATGACGATGCCGTGGACATCAGGCTGGGCAAGAAAATGATTGACGCGCGCAGCCAGCCGCGACCAGGCGGAAAAGTCCATGTCCTTGCTGTCCATCTGCGCGACCTGCTCAGTGATGACCGGGCCTTGATCGCTCAGGGAGGGAATCGCAGCCGCCAGTTCAACAATATCAACCTGGGCGGCCGTATAGCCGATGTTGTCAGACGGGCGCGCGGACCGGCCCGCAATCGTCCCGCCCATGCCGAGAATCACAACTGTTTGACAAAACATAAAAGGGTGACCTTGCAATCTCTAAAAAACTGTATGAAAATACAGTCACTGGATATTAAAACAGCTACCAGACAAACACCAGTCCGGGTCGCCTAACGACTTCCCGAGCCTACCAAGCGCAGATCAAGGAATCCAGGCCATGAGCATACTCAATGACTTTCCGCATCGCTCCCCAGTGAGTCCCAAGCTCACGGCACGCCAGCAACAAATTCTTGAATTGATTCAGAATGCGATCGCAAGCACAGGCGCACCACCCACCCGGG
Source organism: Polaromonas sp. (assembly GCF_018780625.1). Classification (GTDB taxonomy): domain Bacteria; phylum Pseudomonadota; class Gammaproteobacteria; order Burkholderiales; family Burkholderiaceae_C; genus Polaromonas. Next base: position 12,182 of record NZ_JADMJK010000081.1, read on the forward strand.
CCGAAATCGCAACCGAGCTGGGCTTTCGATCCGCCAATGCAGCAGAAGAGCATTTGCAGGCCTTGGCCCGCAAAGGCGTTATCGAGTTGGTCAGTGGCACTTCTCGCGGCATACGCCTGCGAAGCGACACCCTGCGCTCAATGAACGAATCCCGAAACAGGGAATTCTCCCTGCCTTTGCAAGGTTTGAACCAACTGGCCCTCCCCTTGGTGGGACGGGTTGCGGCAGGCGTCCCAATTCTCGCGCAGGAACACATAGAGCAAACCTATTATTTCGAATCCAGCCTGTTTCAACAACAGCCCGACTACCTGCTCAAAGTACGCGGCATGAGTATGCGCGGCGCAGGGATCATGGATGGTGATTTGCTCGCCGTGAAGCAGACCCCGGAAGCAAAGAATGGCCAGATTGTGGTGGCAAGGCTTGGCGATGAGGTGACCGTCAAGCGTTTTCGCCGCAACAAGCAGTTGATTGAACTCCTGCCTGAAAACCCCGATTTCAAAACCATTGTGGTGGCGCCAGGCGAGCCTTTCGAACTTGAGGGCCTGGCGGTCGGCCTGATCCGAAACACCATGCTTCTGTAGCGCACTTTATTTCAGCCGCGCAACAGGTGGCGGGCGTGTGGCCATCAAAGGCCAACACCCTGATGTAGCGGTCGTTCTGGCAACACAGCCAGCACAAAATCCTGCCTGTTTAAACCACTCTAAAACAGGTGTTCATCATGGGAATAGTCAGTTTTTCAGCCTCGCCGTTCTTGTCTTTGTTCGTTGACCCATTGCAGACGATGGCAACTTGGTGCAAGCCACGACGCCCCATCACAAGCAGGTCATCGGCGCCTGTGTGTACCCAGAAAAGCTCCCATCAACTGGCGCTTCCGTTTGATTGGGGCATCGAAAGCAAAGCGGACGAAATGGTGCTCGGTCGGGGTGATGTGCGTCGACTCAAGGTTGTTCGGGAATTTGATTCGGGTGTCAGTCCATCCTGCGCCGGCCGCATGGTGATATCCGGTCGAATGGCCGATGTGTGTGCAGAACTTGAACGGATGGTCCAGCGCGAAACCACAGCGATTTAAGGGCGCCCCGCGAATCAGGTGTACCGCATTGACGCAATAACCTATTGCCAATGCACAGCCGTGATGCCGGTGCGTTTCCTTCCGATACAAGTTGACTGCTTTGGATGGGCCCGATCAAGGTCGTTCAAAAAACTTGCAGGCACAATATCCGCATGAATATTGTGATCCTGGACGACTACCAAGACGTTGTCAGAAAATTGAACTGCGCGAGCAAACTTGAGGCTTACCCAGCTAAAGTCTATACCAACACGGTCAAGGGCATTGGTCAACTGTCGGTCAGGCTCAAAGACGCCGACGTGATCGTGCTGATTCGCGACCGGACCCAGTTGAACAGGCAAGTCATTGAGAAACTGCCCAAGCTCAAGCTGGTCGTGCAGACCGGTGGTATCAGCGGCAACATCGACGTTGCTGCATGCACCGAACGGGGCATAGCCGTTGCTGAAGGAATCGGATCATCGACCGCCCCTGCCGAATTGACTTGGGCGCTCGTCATGGCCGCCATGCGCCGGATTCCTCACTACGCAGCGCATTTAAAGCACGGCGCCTGGCAACAAGCGGGCCTCAAATCTGCTTCCATGCCTCCAAATTTTGGAATTGGCTCGGTGCTCAAGGGCAAGACGCTGGGCATCTGGAGCTATGGAAAGATTGGCCAGATCGTGGCCGGCTACGGGCGCGCATTTGGTATGCGTGTGATCATCTGGGGAGGCGATGCGTCCCGGGAACGGGCGCAAGCTGACGGCTTTGAAATCGCCACCGGCAAAGAAGACTTTTTCAAGGAAAGCGATGTTCTTAGCCTTCACCTATGCCTGCATGAGAATACGCGCGGCATTGTGACGCTGGAGAACTTGTCGAGCATGAAACCAACCGCTTTACTTGTGAACACCTCGCGGGCCGAATTGATCGAGCCGGAGGCGTTGATTGCAGCGCTCAATCGTGGACGTCCGGGCTTCGCCGCAGTTGACGTTTTCGAATCGGAGCCCATATTGCAGGGTCATGCGCTGCTTCGTCTCGAAAACTGTATATGCACACCGCACATCGGTTATGTCGAGCAGGACAGCTACGAGCAATACTTTGGAGCTGCATTCGACAACATCGTCAACTTCATCAGGGGTACACCTACCAATATTATCAATCCTGGAGCCTTGCAGGTGCGGCGTTAGCAAAGGTCGCATCAGACATTCGCGCCAATGAAAAGACAAAAGAAGAAGGCACCAAAACGGTAAAGCGCTCTTTTGAGCTAACGACTGGCCATGCCCGCTAAAAATGGTGACGCGCCAGTGGATAAATGTTGCTGATTTAAAGGCTAACGCCGCCTCCTCGGGCAACGACAGCCGCCACGGGCTCGTCCACCGCAGCATTAACACCCCTCTCGACCCAAATGCGGACCCGGCTTGACGGTATCTGGTGATCACCAAAAATGCATCGGCCGCCATGCAGAGCGACGAATGGTCTGCCGACAGATCAACCTGAGTCGTCAACGTGACGGTAAACGGGCTACCGGCTATACCTGCGCCGCGCACGGATCCAAAAGACACAGCCGGACTACCAGCAGCCGCGCTAAGTAAAAAGCACCAAGCAGAAGTTTTACAGGCGACTGCATTTGATTCATGCGATCTCGAGATTTTTGCCACAGGCCGACCATGCCGGATGGTCGGCGATAATTGAGTCATGCAAGCTAGTTACAAAAAAATTGGAATCGTCGGCGCTGGCGCCATGGGCCGGGGCATTGCTCAAATTTCCGCGCAAGCCGGAAGCGTGGTCATGCTCATGGATGCGCAGCCGGGCGCGGCTGAAAAGGCCCGTGACGCGATTTGCGCCCAATGGGACAAGCTGCTTGAAAAGGGGCGGCTCGATGCCGACCTGGCGAGCGCCTGCAAAGCCAGGCTGGTGTTTGCCAGCACATTGAACGACCTGGCTGACTGCGACCTGGTGATCGAAGCGATCGTGGAGCGGCTGGACGTGAAGCAAACACTGTTTGCCGAACTGGAGTCCCTGGTTTCCCCACACACCGTGCTCGTCAGCAATACATCGTCGCTGTCTGTCACGGCCATTGCGGCGGCGCTCAAACATCCAGAGCGTTTCGCTGGCTATCATTTCTTCAACCCCGTTCCGCTGATGAAGGTGGTGGAAGTAATTGCCGGCCTTAAAACCAGTGCCGCTGTTTGCAGCGCGCTGGCTGACTATGCCCGCCAGATGGGGCACACGCCCGTACAGGCCCAGGACACCCCCGGCTTCATCGTCAACCATGCGGGCCGAGGCTACGGTACCGAAGCGCTGCGCATTGTCGGTGAAGGCATCGCTGATTTCGCCACCATAGACCGCATCCTGCGCGATCAGGCGGGCTTCAAACTGGGCCCCTTCGAGTTACTGGACCTGACCGGACTGGACGTTTCCCACCCCGTCATGGAGTCCATTTACCACCAGTACTACGAAGAAGACCGCTACCGACCCAGCGTGATCACGGCGCAGCGCCTGGCCGGGGGAATGCTCGGCAGAAAAACCGGCGAAGGTTTTTACCGCTATGCCGACGGGGTCATCCAGACGCCCGCCGAAACCCCAGCACCTCACGTTGCCGACATGCCGCCCGTCTGGGTATCACCCCGAGCCGCCCGCCGCTCGGAGTTACTGCAATTGCTCACGAACCTGGGCGCCAACATCGAAACAGGTGTTTCCGCATCGCCACAAGCCTTGATGCTGGTCGCTCCGCTGGGGTTTGACATCACCACCGTTGCCGTGGTGGAGCGGCTGGACCCAGCGCGCACAGTGGGCATCGACATGCTGATGGACGACGCCACCACCCGGCGACGGGTCCTGGCCACCAATCCGGTGACACGCATCGACATGCGCCAAGCTGCGCACGCGTTGTTCGCCCGGGACGGCAAGGCCGTCAGCGTGATTCGGGACAGTGGCGGATTTGTTACCCAGCGCGTCATAGCCACCATTGTCAACATCGCCAGCGACATCTGCCAGCAGGGAATTTGCAGCCCGAAGGACCTGGACACCGCCGTCACGCTGGGACTTGGCTACCCCATGGGCCCTCTCGCCCTGGGCAACCTCTGTGGACCCACGAATATTCTGGAAGTGCTATTCAACATGCAAACTGTGTATGGCGACCAGCGCTACCGCCCTTCCCCGTGGCTGCGTCGGCGCGGCGCCATTGGCCTGAGCCTGCTGCACGAAGAAAGCTGAAAGATGTCAAGCGCATTGAAAAGCAACAGCGAGGGCAAGACCCTCATCTTGACGCTGAGCAATCCCGAGTTCCGGAACGCGCTGGGCCCCGAGATGTACGCGGCAGGCATTGAAGCGCTCAACGCGGCCGAGAGCAACCCGGAAATCCGAAGCGTGGTGATTGCAGGCGAAGGCGCGATGTTTTGCGCTGGCGGCAACCTGCAGCGCCTGAAGGCCAACCGGCGCGAGCCGCCCGAAGTGCAAGCGCAAAGCATCGAAGGCCTGCACAACTGGATTGAGGCGATCCGCACCTATCCCAAGCCAGTGATTGCCGCCGTCGAAAGCGCTGCGGCCGGTGCCGGTTTTTCACTGGTGCTGGCCTGCGACTTTGTGGTAGCCGCCGACAACGCCGTGTTTGTGATGTCTTACAGCACCGTGGCGCTGTCGCCGGACGGTGGTGGCAGCTGGGGATTGGCGCGTGCCTTGCCGCGGGCGCTCGCCTGCGAGCTTCTGATGTGCGGCGAGCGCATCAGCGCCCAGCGACTGCATACCCTGGGTGTGGTGAATCGGGTGTCGACGGCAGGCGATGCCCTCAACCAGGCACTGCAACTGGCCGAAAAACTCAATGGGCGCGCCCCCAATGCAATGGCCAGCATCAAGGAACTCCTCAACGATGCGCCCGTGAACACGCTGAGCCAGCAACTGGCCAGTGAACGCGACCACTTTGTACGCAACCTGCACCACGCCAATGCAGGCGAAGGCATAGATGCGTTTTTGCAAAAACGCACGCCGCATTACCGATAGGTAGGCCGCAAGAGGGCTTGAGCCAACGCAGCTTCGCCGGGATCTGCGTTGGCGGAGCCCCATGTGTCGGCTAGCTGCCTTGCGGGCCAATTTTCTTTCCATGAACCGGTGCAATCTCTCTGTCATTGCGAACGAAGTGCGGCAATCCATGACTGCGATTTTTCTACGATGGATCGCCGCACTTCGTTCGCGATGATGAATCGGGGGCGCTTCATGGTTCGTGTGCGGTATCGAACCGGATACAGACAACGCGCTATGGATTGCCCCACTCCGGTCTTCATGACAGTTTTTAACTGTCGACTGTTGCTATAAACAATATAGCGCGCTACACCCAAATCAAATGGGCTGCAGCACTAAAACCCTTGAGAACTTGAGAACTTGATGTTGGCACCAATGGCGAAAACACAAGCGCGCCCTCCAGCGTCAGGATGCCGTCGCGCGCCATGGCCGATCGAGCCGATCCTGCAAATTTGCCTCCCCTGACTGGTTGCAGCCATCGGGCAGCGGCGACTGTTCAAGGTCGCCCGCCTGGTTGATTTGTCCTGTCTGCCCTCTTTAAAAGGGGCGGTTTGTCCTGATCAAAAAAGGGCTCAATGCTCATGGCGCGCATTTTTGGCATCGATATATTCGAGTCAACAACAAGCACATTCACATCGATAAGCAATAAAACAAACGGCATTAAAAATGGAGATGAGCATGCGAACAACCGAATATGAATCGCATGTAATCTCAAGATTTTTAGGGGAAGAATCTGGAGCATCTCTGATGGAATACGCGTTAATAGGAGCCATCATTGCTGCAATAGGAGCTCTTATTTTTCTGGCAATCTCAAAAGAAAAATAAAAAATATAAAACTTCAATGTTTCGGCCTTCATTAAAGTTATTTAAATTAATCCATCAATAGATCATGCAAGAATTTAACGCCTTACTTGAACTTCTGGCCATGCTGATCAAGGAGCCGCGCACAGGTCTTTTGGCAACCCTGCTTGTAATTGCATCCATCAGCGATTACCGCACCTACCAAATCCCTAACTGGCTAACCGTCAGCGGAATTATTTTTGGATTGATCTACAGCATGCTAGTTCCTTTCTCAATTAGTCATGGCTTTCTTTGGGCACTCGGAGGTCTACTTGTTGGATTTTTTATCCTGCTGCCGCTATACGCACTAGGCGTCATGGGTGCCGGTGATGTCAAGCTGATGGCCATGGTGGGTGCATTCCTGGGGGTTACCGATACCTTGCACGCCGTCCTATTCTCATTCATAGCAGGCGGCCTGGCAGCGCTGGTATTTGCTGTGTTCAATAAAGCGCTGCTACGTATGCTGGTTAATGTGAAGAGCGCAGCACAACTGATGATGATGTCGGCGATTGGTGGGTTCAAGCCGGACATCCAGATTGAGGCAAGCAAGTCGGTAGGAAAACTGCCCTATGGCATTTGTATCAGTCTCGGGACAGTTGCGTATGTGGTGGCAAAGCAGTTGGGTTATGCGTAAGTAGCATAAGCAGGTTAAGTAACAAAATTACTAATGAGGTCAAGCAATGAAAAACGTTAAAGCTATCGGGCTGCTATTTCTGGCCTTAATGATCGGTCTGGCAGCTGCTGTTTATGCAGCAAGCTGGGCTTCACGACAAGGGAATATCGCATCCAACAAAGTGGTCGTCGCTGCGGTCGATATTGAACTGGGCAGCAAGGTCAATCCACAAATGCTCACGACGACCGACTGGCCCAGCGGGTCGGTGCCGCCTGGTGCCTTCAAGGACATCAAGGAGTTGCAGGACCGGGTCGTGAAAGTCAGCGTGCTGCGCGGCGATGCGCTTCTGGAACGCAAGCTGGCGCCCGCAGGCACCCAGGGCGGCCTTTCCGCCGTCATTGCGCAAGGCAAGCGGGCTATGACGGTACGCGTCAATGACGTGGTCGGTGTAGCCGGCTTCGCCCTCCCCGGCAATTACGTCGATGTCATGGTCAATGCACAGCAAGATAAAGCCAGGGGCGAGGAAGGCAAGCAGATCAGCAAGACGGTGCTGGAGCATGTGCTGGTACTGGCGGTGGCCCAGGAGTCAGGCAGGGACGACACCAAGCCCAAGGTCGTCAGCGCAGTCACGCTGGAGTTGACGCTTGAAGACTCTGAAAAACTCGACCTGGCACGCAGTGTGGGCACCCTGTCTCTGGTGCTGCGCAACCAGGTTGACAAAAAAACCGTGGCGACCGCAGGCATCACCAAAAGCCAGCTTTTTGGAGAAAAAGAAATACCTCCCGCCGCCATGAAGGTGGTCGCCACTGGCAAGCCAAGAGTATTCGCCAGTAAACCAGTTCTGCCGCCGGCCCCTGCTGCTGAATGCGTCGAGGTGATTCAGAACGGTTCGCGCGCTCTTAACTGCTTCTAAAACAACAAACAAGAAAGAAGGTCCAAGTGCATAAAAAATACAAAAACCTGATTTTGCTTGCCACATTGGCCCTGACCGGCCAATCCTTCGGCCAAGACAAAGCGGGCATCAACCAGGCGCCACGCGCATCTTCGGGTTTAAAACCCTGC
>NZ_JADMJK010000032.1 GCF_018780625.1 Polaromonas sp.
AGAACTTGGCCGACGTGGGATAGGTGTGGTGGTTGTTGTGCAACTCTTCGCCGCCGATCAGAATGCCCCAGGGCGACACATTGGTGCTGGCGTCCGGCGCCTCAAAGTTGCGGTAGCCCCAGTAATGACCAATGCCATTGATGATGCCGGCGGCCGTCACAGGAATCCAGACCATCTGGATAGCCCAGACAGACAGACCCGCCACACCAAACAGCGCCAGGTTCAGGACCAGCATCAGGCCCACGCCTTGCCAGCTGAAACGCGTGTAAAGATTGCGCTCGATCCAGTCGTTGGGTGTGCCGTGACCGTACTTGCGCAGGGTTTCGGTATTTTTCGTCTCGGCACGGTACAACTCCGCCCCGGTGAACAACACGGTCTTGATGCCGTGCGCAACGGGGCTGTGCGGATCTTCCATGGTCTCGCACTTGGCGTGGTGCTTGCGGTGAACGCCCACCCATTCCTTGGTGACCTGACCCGTCGCCAGCCACAACCAGAAACGGAAAAAATGCGCAGGAATCGCGTGCAGATCCATGGCCCGATGCGCCTGATGGCGGTGCAGATAAATCGTCACACTGGCGATCGTGATGTGCGTTGTCACCAAGGTGTACAACACGATTTGCCACCAACTGGCGTTGACCAGTCCATGAGCCAGCCATTCAAGGGCGGCATCAAACAAAATCATAAAAGTCCTTTAAACAATCTGCACCAGCCGCGCATTCAAAACTCGTCTCCAGGGGCTGCACCAGACAACCTGCAATTATAAATCTATAGGCCTAAAAACGCCAAGTCTGGTGATCCTGCGATTAGCCCCCACGGAAACGACAAAACCCATCAATAAAGATGTAACAGTCGACTAGTCAGGCCCATTTGTCGTCAAAAAATCAGGTCTTTTTCCAAACTGCCGCAAAAAACCCGTCGGTCTGATGCAGGTAAGGCCAGAGCCGCAGATAAGGTCCACGGCAAAGTTTTTCAGCATGCTCCACGCCAATATGGGTCAGCAGCGGCGCCGCTTCAACCAGCTCAAAGCCCGGATTTGCGGCACTGAAGGCTTCGGCAATCGCCTCGTTTTCTTCACGCAGGATGCTGCAGGTGGCATACACCAGCCGCCCGCCCGGTTTTACCAGCCGCGCAGCGCTCTGCAAAATCGCCGTCTGCTTTGCGGTCAGCTCTTCAATCGCTTTCGGGTTATGCCGCCATTTCAGGTCCGGGTTGCGCCGCAGCGTGCCCAGGCCCGAGCAGGGTGCATCGACCAGGACCCGGTCGATCTTGCCGGCAAGCCGCTTGATGCGGTCATCACGCTCATGGGCAATGGCGACCGGATGCACATTCGACAGACCGCTGCGCGCCAGGCGCGGCTTGAGCGCCGCCAGCCGGTGGGCAGACGTGTCAAAGGCATACAGCCGGCCGGTGGTGCGCATGGAAGCCCCCAGCGCCAGGGTTTTTCCACCCGCGCCAGCACAGAAATCCACCACCATTTCGCCTCGTTTGGCATCGACCAGCAGCGCCAGCAGTTGCGAGCCTTCGTCCTGCACCTCAATGGCGCCGCGCTTGAAAGCGTCCACATTGGCCAGCTGCGGCTTGTCAGCCAGGCGCAATCCCCATGGGGAATACGGCGTTGCCACGGTTTTGATACCGACTTTTGCCAACTCTTTTTGCACGTCAGCGCGTTTGTCCTTCAGGGTATTGACGCGCAAATCGAGCCCGGCCGGGGCATTGAGGCTTTCAACCAGCGGCCAGAAATCGTCACCCAGCTGCGCTTTGAGCGGCTCGACCAGCCATTGCGGCAGGTTGTGGCGGTGCAGTTCCATCAAGTCCGATGGTTTGACCTGGTCGCAGCGGGCCAGCCAGTCCTGCTCCTGCTCGGTCAGCGCGCCATACAGGAAGTCACGCGGGGCGGCAAAGCCCAGGATGGCCAGGCGCCGCTCGGGCACGCCGCTGCCGTGCTGGGCCAGGTAGACGTAGAGATTTTTCTTGCGCAGCACGCCGTAAATGGTTTCGGCCACGGTGGCCCGCTCGCGGGGGCCAAGCCGCAGTTCGCGGAAATAGCGTGAAACCACCATGTCGGCGGGGTGGTCAAATTTAAGAACCTGCTTGAGAAGCTCGGTACAACAGTCGAGTAAGGCGTTAGGATGCATAGTCCCTATTGTCCCACTATGCACGCCGTCTGGAGCCTGGATTGTCCCTGCCCGATTCATTACCGCCACTGATTGTGACGCCGCCCGGCCTGTACCAGCACTACAAAGGCATGCGCTACGAGGTGCTGGGCACGGTGCGCCACAGCGAAAGCCTGGCGCCCATGACGCTGTACCGGGCGCTTTATGGGGAGCAAGGCCTGTGGGTGCGGCCCGCGGCCATGTTCAACGAAGAAGTGGTGATAGACGGCGTGCGGCAGCCGCGTTTTTCGCGTCTTCCCGATTAGCGCGCAGGCGGGTGCAGCGTCGCCGATAATCATGGGTTATGTCTGACATCACCGAAATCGAAAAACAGGTCAAGCGCCGCCGCACGTTTGCCATCATCTCCCACCCCGACGCGGGTAAAACCACGCTGACTGAAAAGCTGCTGCTGTTCTCGGGCGCGATCCAGATCGCCGGCAGCGTCAAGGCGCGCAAGGCTGCGCGCCACGCCACCAGTGACTGGATGGAAATTGAAAAGCAGCGCGGTATTTCGGTGGCCAGCTCGGTCATGCAGATGGAATACCGCGACTGCGTGATCAACCTGCTGGATACCCCCGGCCACCAGGATTTCTCGGAAGACACCTACCGCGTGCTGACGGCCGTCGATGCCGCGCTGATGGTGATTGACGCAGCCAACGGCGTCGAGCCGCAAACGCGCCGCCTGCTGCAGGTTTGCCGCGCGCGCGGCACGCCTATCCTGACCTTCGTCAACAAGATGGACCGCGAGGTGCAGGACCCGATGAGCCTGATGGACGAGATCGAGCAGGAGCTCGGCATGACAGTCGTGCCCTTCACCTGGCCGGTCGGCATGGGCAAGCTGTTCCACGGGGTGTATGACCGGCGTGAAAAGCGCATGCGCGTGTTCAGCCCCGGCGAGGACAAGGCCGGTGGCGACGATGAAATTCTGGCAGGACTGGACAACGTCGAAGCGGCCCAGCGCTTTGGCGCCGAATTCACGCAGGCCCAGGATGAGCTTGAACTGCTGAACGGCGCGTCGCCGGAGTTCGAGCGCGACGCGTTTTTGCACGGCAAGCAAACCCCCATGTTCTTCGGCTCGGCCATCAACAACTTTGGCGTGCAGGAAGTGCTGGACGCGCTGGTCGACCTGGCCCCGCCGCCGTCGGAGCGGGCCGCCCTGCAGCGCGTGGTGTTTCCGGAGGAAAAGAAATTTTCAGGCGTGGTATTCAAGATCCAGGCCAACATGGACCCGGCGCACCGCGACCGGATTGCGTTTTTGCGCGTGGCCAGCGGCGAATTCACGCGCGGCATGCGCCTGAAAGTCGTGCGAAGCGGCAAGGAATTGCGGCCCAACACCGTGGTGAGCTTCATGAGCCAGCGCCGCGAGTTGCTCGACACCGCCTTTGCCGGCGACATCATCGGCATCCCCAACCACGGCGTGCTGCAGTTGGGGGACACGCTGACCGAGGGCGAAGCGCTGCAATTCACCGGCCTGCCCTTTTTCGCGCCCGAAATGTTCCGCGCCGTCGAAGTGGCCGACCCGCTGCGCACCAAACAACTGCGCGCCGGCCTCACACAGCTGGGCGAAGAAGGCGCGATCCAGGTGTTCAGGCCGATTGCCGGCTCCTTGCTGCTGCTGGGCGCTGTCG
>NZ_JADMJK010000119.1 GCF_018780625.1 Polaromonas sp.
AGGGCGGTTAGCTCAGGGGTAGAGCACTGCATTCACACTGCAGGGGTCGCAAGTTCGAAACTTGCACCGCCCACCAGAATTTCAAAAAAAAAGCAATAAAAAAGCCAAGTCGTTTGACTTGGCTTTTTTTACGCCTGCACCATTTCAGGCGCAGGAGAATCTTCTCCTTCGGCTCAGAGCACCTCGCTGGCGAAATCTGCCAGTCGGGAGCGCTCACCGCGTGCCAGGGTGATGTGGCCGCCGTGCGGCCAGCCTTTGAAACGATCCACGGCAAATGTCATGCCCGATGAGCCTTCGGTGAGGTAGGGCGTGTCGATTTGCGCCAGGTTGCCCATGCAGATGATCTTGGTGCCCGGCCCCGCGCGGGTGATCAGTGTTTTCATTTGCTTGGGCGTCAGGTTTTGCGCCTCGTCAATGATGACGTACTTGTTCAGAAAAGTACGGCCGCGCATGAAGTTCATGCTTTTGACCTTGATGCGTGAGCGAATCAATTCATTGGTTGCCGCGCGGCCCCATTCTCCGGAACTGGTGTCGGTTTTACCGAGGACTTCGAGGTTGTCGTCCAGTGCGCCCATCCAGGGGCCCATCTTTTCTTCTTCGGTGCCCGGCAGAAAGCCGATGTCCTCGCCCACCGACACCGTGGCGCGCGTCATGATGATCTCGGTGTAGCGGCGATCGTCGAGCACTTGCGTCAGGCCGCTGGCCAGCGCCATCAGCGTTTTGCCTGTTCCTGCGGTGCCTGCCAGCGTCACAAAGTCAACCTCTGGATCCATCAGCAGGTTCATGGCAAAGTTTTGTTCACGGTTGCGCATGGTCACGCCCCAAATGGCGTGCTTGAGGTGGGTGTAATCCTTAAGGGTCTTCAGTACCGCTGTTTTAGCCTGAATTTCAGTGACTCGGGCATACAGCGGTGGTTCGCCCGGCGCCTCGAAAAATACAAACTGGTTAATCAGCATGCTGGACACAATCGGTCCCTCGATGCGGTAGAAGGTGTGACTGCCTTGTTGCCAGCTTTCAAGGGTCTTGCTCTGGCGCGTCCAGAAGTCGGGAGGCAGTGCCAGCGAACCTGAATACAGCAGATCGTCATCTTGCAGTGTTTTGTCGCTCTGGTAGTCGTCGGTGGCCAGCCCGAGCGCCCTGGCCTTGACGCGCATGTTGATGTCCTTGGACACCAGCACCACCTCGCGCGGCGCGTATTCCTTGCGCAGTGCTTCCACGACACCCAGGATCTGGTTGTCAGCCTTGCCTTGCGGCAGGCTCAGGGGCAGCGTGTAGTCCAGCGGTTTGGTCTGGAAAAACAGGCTGCCACCGGCTTCGCGGTGACCGGTTGTATCGAGTTTGAGTCCCTTGCCTATATCCGCACCCTGCGACCCTGCCAGGGCGTCGAGCGATCGGCTGGTCTGGCGCGCATTGCGGGCCACCTCGGTCATGCCCTTTTTGTGGCCGTCGAGTTCTTCAAGCACGATCATGGGCAGGAAGATGTCGTGTTCCTCAAAGCGGAACAGGCACATTGGGTCATGCATCAAGACGTTGGTATCGAGTACAAACAGTTTGGCTGGCCCCGCGTATTTGGCTTTAGCGGGTTTTGCTGCCAGTCCTGGTTTTTTAATGCGCTCTTTTTTATAGCCTTCAGTGCTTGCCAGCTCAGGGCTGGCAGGCTCTTTGCCTTTAAAGACCAGCGGCCTCGCGCCAGCGTCGGCTGCGCGGCTCTCAAGCAGGTCCAGTACCGGGGGCTTTTGTGCGGATACTGTCGCCTCTGGTTTTCGTGCCCGCCTGGGTGACGGATGGACCGGCGCGTTGAGTACGGCAGGCGAGAGCAGCGCGGCACGTTTGGTGGGGGCGGGTGGCAGGGGCATAGTGCTTAAAACTTTCTGGACAAAGAAGGTTTGGAGGTTCTGGAAGTAAAAAAGCCGCCTCGTGACCGGGCGGCTTTTTCTTGGGGTACGTTTATGAAGGTCACCAACATAAACTCATTATGCACAACTCATGTGACAGGGCAATAGCCCGTTTCATTCGTACCTCAATGCGTCTTCACGCCGTAGTTTTCAGGGCCTTGACCGCTTTCAGGACGTCATCCACATGGCCAGGTACCTTGAGACCACGCCATTCGTCTTTCAGCAGGCCATCAGCACCGACCAGAAAGGTGCTGCGCTCGATGCCTTTGACTTTTTTGCCGTACATGATCTTGTTTTTGACCACGCCGAACATGTGGCACATTTTCTCTTCGGTATCTGCAATCAGCTCGAAAGGCAGTTCAAGTTTTGCCTTGAACTCGTCATGGGACTTCATGTTGTCGCGTGACACGCCAAACACGGTGGCGCCGGCCTTGACGAAATCTTTGTAGCGGTCACGAAACTGCATGGCTTCCGTGGTGCATCCGGGGGTGTTATCTTTGGGATAAAAGTAAAGTACGACAACATGACCCAGGTGGGTCTGGTTGGAAACCTTGAGGCCACCTGTAGCGTTCGCTTCAAATTCGGGAAGTGGTTTGTTGACGACGACTGCCATACTGAGTAGACCCTGACGAAAGTAGTTGTAATTAGCCGTGGCTTTTGGTTGTTATGGTGGCAGAACCCGGGCTGGGAGTTCGCGTGCAGTACCAAGAGCAACCCGATATTTTACTCTGAAAGAGGAATCCTTTCAGTCTGGCTTCCCGTTGCCTCAATCAGAAGTGCCGCAATCACCCGGCGTCCCTCGCCCGCCAAAATGTTGTAAGTGCGGCAAGCGGCCAGTGTGTCCATGGTTTCAATGCCAATGCGTTGCGCCATCAGGACGCGCAAAAACGCGGGCGGCGGAAAGCGCAGGCGCGCTCCGCTGCCGAAAATCACCAGTTCGGGCCTGGTATCCGCAAGAAGCGCGAAGTGCTCGGCGGTGAGTTTCTCAAAATGCGCGCAATTCCAGTCGAATTTCTCGCCCCCTGAGCCAATCACGACGCTGTGTTCGATTTTTTCAGCGATGCCATTGCGCCCCAGGCCGACCCAGCCGGGGCCATAGCCCAAAATGGATTGGACATCAAGATGGTCTGGTTGGAGTTTCATGAAGATTCAGGGCGTTGAGGGGCCGGAAAACGGCAACAAGCCAAGCCCGCTTTGCTGGCCGACTGCAAGCGAAAACCGCTTTTTATGTGGTCAAATTATAGATTCCGCTCTAATTCCCCGCTACAGCGCGGCCTCGTTCCCCTTCTGGCCGGGCTTTTGCGGTTGATTTTGCCGTCCAGGTTGCCGGAGCGGTTAGTGCCCGGATATTGAAACAAGCGCCATGAAACTGATCACCAAATCTGCCAAATTAGCCAACGTCTGCTACGACATTCGCGGTCCCATCATGGACCGGGCCAAGCAGATGGAGGAAGAAGGCCAAAAAATCATCAAGCTCAACATTGGCAACCTTGCCGTGTTTGGCTTTGACTCGCCTGAAGAAATTCAGCAGGACATGATCCGCAACCTGCCCAACTCGGCCGGCTATTCGGACAGCAAAGGCATTTTTGCGGCGCGCAAGGCGGTCATGCACGAGACGCAAAAGCAGGGCGTCAAGGGCGTCACGCTGGATGACATTTACCTGGGCAACGGCGCCAGCGAATTGATCGTGATGGCGACCAACGCGCTGCTGAACGACGGCGATGAGTTGCTGGTCCCCACGCCTGACTATCCGCTGTGGACGGCGGCTGCCAGCCTGTCGGGCGGCACGCCTGTGCATTACCTGTGCGATGAGGCCAATGGCTGGATGCCCAATCTGGCCGATATCCGCGCCAAGATCACGCCGTCCACGCGCGGCATCGTCGTCATCAATCCCAACAACCCGACCGGTGCGCTGTATTCCGACGCGCTGCTCACGGGCATTGTCGAGATCGCACGCGAGCACGGCCTGGTTATTTTTGCCGACGAGGTGTATGACAAGGTGCTTTACGACGGCGCGCGCCACACCGCCCTTGCCAGCCTGTCGCAGGACGTGCTGACGCTGACGTTCAACAGCCTGAGTAAAAGCTACCGTTCCTGCGGTTACCGCGCAGGCTGGATGGTGGTGTCGGGCGACAAGAGGCCCGCGCGTGACTACATCGAAGGGCTCAACATGCTCTCGAACATGCGGCTGTGCTCGAACGTGCCTGGCCAGTGGGCGATCCAGACCGCGCTGGGCGGCCACCAGAGCATCAACGAACTGGTGGGCGAGGGCGGTCGCTTGCGCCGCCAGCGCGACCTGGCGTATGAGTTGATCACCGCCATTCCGGGCGTGAGCTGCGTCAAACCCAGCGCCGCCTTGTATATGTTTCCCCGGCTCGACCCCAGGATTTACCCCATCACCGACGACCGCCAGTTCTTTCTGGAACTGCTCGAAGAAACCCGCGTCATGCTGGTGCAGGGCACGGGTTTCAACTGGGCCACGCCGGATCACTTTCGCATCGTCTTTTTGCCGCATGAAAACGATTTGCGCGAGGCCATTGGGCGCATTGCCAAGTTTCTGGAAACCTGGCGCAACAACCATATTTGACTTCCGATTTTTTACAAACAAGACGCCAGCTGACTATGACATCAACGAATTTGAGCCCGATCCGGGTAGGCCTTCTGGGCATCGGCACCGTGGGCACGGGCACCTTTAACGTACTCAAGCGCAACCAGGAAGAGATCAGGCGCCGCGCCGGCCGCAGCATTGAAATCACCATGGTGGCCGACCTCGATGTGGCGCGTGCCAAAGCCGCTGTCGGCGAGGGCGTGCAGGTGGTGGACGATGCGCGAAAAGTGATCGCCAACCCCGATATTGATGTCGTTATCGAGCTGATTGGCGGCTATGGCATTGCCAGGGCCCTGGTGCTGGAAGCGATTGAGGCGGGCAAGCATGTCGTCACTGCCAACAAGGCGCTGCTGGCCGTGCACGGCACCGAGATTTTTGCAGCGGCGCAGCGCAAGGGTGTCATGGTTGCCTTCGAGGCGGCGGTGGCCGGCGGCATCCCCATCATCAAGGCCCTGCGCGAAGGCTTGAGCGCCAACAGCATTCAGTGGATTGCCGGCATCATCAACGGCACCACCAATTTCATCCTCTCTGAAATGCGCGACAAGGGCCTGGACTTTGACGTGGTGCTGAAAGAAGCGCAACGCCTGGGATATGCCGAAGCGGACCCGACCTTCGACATTGAAGGCGTCGACGCGGGCCACAAGGTCACGCTGATGTCCGCGATTGCCTTTGGCATCCCGGTGCAGTTCGACAAGGCCTATGTCGAGGGCATCACGGCGCTGGCGGCGCAAGACATTCGCTACGCCGAGCAACTCGGCTACCGGATCAAGCTGCTGGGCATCACCAAGCGCGTTGCCAATGGCATCGAGTTGCGGGTGCACCCCAGCCTGGTGCCGGCCAAGCGCCTGATCGCCAACGTCGAAGGCGCAATGAATGCGGTGGTGGTGCAGGGCGACGCCGTGGGCACCACGCTGTATTACGGCAAGGGTGCCGGCAGCGAGCCCACCGCCAGCGCCGTGATCGCCGACCTGGTCGACATTGCACGCCTGCACACCGCCGACCCGGAGCACCGCGTGCCGCACCTGGCCTTCCAGCCAGACGCCATGAGCGACCTGCCCATCGTGCCGATGTCCGAGGTGGTGACCAGCTACTACCTGCGCCTGAACGTGGCTGATGAAGCCGGCGTGCTGGCCAAGGTCACCGGCATTCTGGCCTCGATGGGCATCAGCATCGACGCCGTGCTGCAGCGCGAAGCCGACGAAGTCGGCGGCGAAGGCGCCACGCAAACCGACCTCATCATTTTGACCCATGACTGCGTGGAAGCCAGGATGAACGAGGCGCTCGCGCAAATGCAGTCGCTGCCCACCGTGCTCGCGCCCATCACCCGCATCCGCAAGGAGGAACTGGCGTGATGCGTTACCTCTCCACGCGCGGCCACCCCGAGCGCAAACAGTTTTGCCAGATTCTGCTCGAAGGCCTGGCGCCCGACGGCGGCTTGTACCTGCCAGAGCACTATCCGCAGGTGGACGATGCCACGCTCACCAAATGGCGCGGCCTGCGCTACGCCGATCTGGCGTTTGAAGTGCTGTCGCTCTACATCGACGACATTCCAGCGGCTGACCTGAAAGCGATTTGCGCCAAAACCTACACCGAAGAAGTGTTTGGCACCCCGCAAATCGTGCCGCTGCGCCCGCTTGAAAGTGGCCTCTACCTCGAAGCCCTGTCCAACGGCCCGACGCTGGCGTTCAAGGACATGGCCATGCAGTTGCTGGGCAACCTGTTCGAGTACGAACTGGCCCGGCGCGGTGAAGAGCTCAATATTCTGGGCGCCACCAGCGGCGACACCGGCAGCGCCGCTGAATACGCGATGCGGGGCAAAAAAGGCGTGCGCGTGTTCATGACGTCACCTAACGGCCGCATGAGTCCTTTCCAGCAGGCGCAAATGTTCAGCCTGCAGGACGAAAACATCCACAACATCGCCGTCGAAGGCGTGTTTGACGACTGCCAGGATATTGTCAAGGCCGTGTCCAACGACCTCGAATTCAAGCGCCAGTACAAGATTGGCACCGTCAATTCGATCAACTGGGCGCGCCTGATGGCCCAGGTCGTTTACTACTTTGCCGGCTACTTCCAGGCGACCACGTCGAACACCGAAAAGGTCAGCTTCGCCGTACCCTCGGGTAATTTTGGCAACGTCTGCGCCGGTCATGTGGCGCGCAGCATGGGGCTGCCCATCGCCAAGCTGGTGGTCGCCACCAATGAAAACGACGTGCTCGACGAGTTTTTCCGCACCGGCGTTTACCGCGTGCGCGGCAGCGCTGACACGCATGAAACCTCCAGCCCATCGATGGACATTTCCAAGGCCTCGAATTTCGAGCGATTTGTGTTTGACCTGCTGGGCCGCGATGGCGCCAGGGTCAAGGCGCTGTTTCATGACCAACTGGGCAGCCAGGGCCAGTTTGACCTGAGCGCCGACCCGGCCTTCCAGTCGGCCGCCCAGCGCTACGGCTTTGCGAGTGGCAAGAGCACGCACGCCGACCGCCTGGCCACCATTCGCGACACCTACGAGCGCTTTGGCACCATGATAGACACCCACACCGCCGATGGCGTGAAAGTCGCGCGCGAGCAGATGCAGCCCGGTGTGCCGATGATCGTGCTGGAAACCGCCTTGCCCATCAAGTTTGCCGCCACCATCGAGGAAGCGCTGGGGCGGTCGCCCGACCGTCCGGCCCGGTTTGAGGGTATCGAAGCCCTGCCCAAGCGGGTGTTGGTGGTGCCTGCCGACGTGGCAATGATCAAGCGCTACATTGTTGAAAATGTGCATTAAATCAATCTCCGGCCCATATTTTTCGGTTGTTTCTTGCTATTTAATTAATAGCATTTCTGGTGTGCTGAGGGCGACGCCATGAAGGTCGTCGGATTTGCCGGGTACTCGGGTTCGGGCAAAACCACGCTGGTCGAGCAACTGATTCCGGCCCTCAAGCTGCGCGGCCTGCGCGTGTCCATCGTCAAGCACGCGCACCACAGCTTTGACATTGACCATCCGGCGAAGGACACGCACCGGCACCGCGAAGCCGGCGCTTTTGAGGTGGTCGTGGCCTCGCAAAACCGGCTGGCGTTGATGCGTGAGTTTGAGCAGCCCACGGAGTTAACGGTTCACCACCTGATTGCCGAGCTTTACGATGGCGTGGACTGGGTGCTGGTCGAAGGCTTCAAGAATAGCGACCTGCTCAAAATAGAGGTCTGGCGCGCGCCCTCGGCCAGCTACGTCGGCAAGCCGGCCCGCTACATGCACGACGATTTCATCGTGGCCATTGCCACCGACGCACCCGGCCAGTTGCCTGAGCCCACCCTGCGCCCCGTGCTGGATTTGAACAATGCCGATGCGGTAGCCGACTACCTGGTCAACAATCAGGAGCGGTTCCAGTATTCGTTTGAAGACCGCCTCGACTAATCAACCACTGCTGGTTCACGCCAATTCCGGACACCTCGCCATGAGCCCTGCGCCTGCAATCCCTCCCATTCCCGCCAGCGCACCGCCTGGGCGCGCACCGCTCAAGCCGCTTGACCTGGCCTTGGCCGAACTGCTGGCCCTGGCCACGCCCCTGCAGGGTATTGAGGTGGTTTCCACCTTTGACGCCGATGGCCGCGTGCTGGCCGAGGACCTGGTGTCCGCCCTGGACGTGCCCGCGCACGACAACAGCTCCATGGACGGCTACGCCGTGCGCTGTGCGGACTGGTCCGGCGCCCAGACTGTGCTGCAGGTCCACCAGCGCATCCCGGCCGGCAGCAGCGGGCAGCCCCTTGCGCCGGCCTGTGCCGCGCGAATCTTCACCGGGGCCCCGATTCCGCCCGGCGCCGATGCCGTGGTGATGCAGGAAGACTGCGACACCGTGGCCGCCGGCGACCAGCCTTTTACGGGTATCCGCATGCAAGCGTCGCCCGCACCGGGGCAGTGGATTCGCCGTCGTGGCGAAGACGTGGCCGCAGGCGCCGTGGTGCTGCAGCGCGGCGAACGGCTGAGCCCGGCCTCCCTCGGGCTCGCGGCCAGCATCGGTTTTAGCCAGTTGCCCGTGGCGCCCCGGCCCCGCGTGGCTTTGTTTTCCACCGGCGACGAGCTGGTCATGCCCGGCGATGTGGCACCCGCGGACATGAAACCCGGCGCCATTTACAACTCCAACCGCTTCTTCTTGAAGGCCCTGCTGCAGCGCCTGGGCTGCACCGTGACCGACCTGGGCATCGTGCCCGACCGGCTCGATGCGACGATTGCCGCGCTACAGGGCGCCAGCCAGCAGCACGACCTGATCCTGACCAGCGGCGGCGTGTCGGTCGGTGAAGAAGACCACATCAAGCCCGCCGTGCAGGCGCTGGGCAGTTTGATGCTGTGGCAAATGGCCATCAAGCCCGGCAAGCCATTTGCCTATGGCCAGGTCGGCACGGCCCATTTCATTGGCTTGCCGGGCAATCCGGTGTCCAGCTTCGTGACCTTTTTGCTGCTGGTCCGACCCTTTTTACTCAGGCTGCAGGGGGTGACCGACGTCGCGCCTGAGTCCATGACGGCGACTGCCCATTTTGACTGGCCTAAAGCCGACAAACGCCGTGAGTTTTTGCGTGTGAAGCGCGACGCTGACGGTGGGCTGGCGCTGTTTGACAACCAGAGCTCCGGCGTGCTGACCTCTGCGGTGTGGGCTGATGGCCTGGTGGACAACCCGGCCGGCCAAACCATTGCGCACGGTGACACGGTGCAGTTCATGCCGTTTTCGGCCCTTTTGTCGTGAACCCTGTTTCTTGAAAGCCTGGCCCATGAAAGTCACCATCAAATACTTTGCCTCCGTTCGCGAAACCATGGGGCAGGGCAGCGAAGTGCGTGAAACCCGCGCGCGCACGCTGTCGGACCTGCGCGATGAATTGCTGGCCGTCAGCCCCGCGCATGCCGCCGGCCTGGCGCGCGGCAAGTCGGTGCGCATGGCGCTCAACCAGGTCATGCGCGACGAGTCGGCGGCGCTGACCGAAGGCTGCGAAGTCGCCTTTTTCCCGCCTGTGACCGGAGGCTGACATGACGGCCCGCGTATCGATTCAGACTGAGGATTTTGACCTGGGTGCAGAGCTTGACGCGCTGCGCCAGGGCGACAAACGGGTAGGCGCCGTTTGCAGCTTTGTGGGTACGGTGCGTGACCGCAATGATGGCTTGAGCGTCAGCAGCATGGAGCTGGAGCACTACCCCGGCATGACCGAGAAATCCATCGAAGCCATGATTGACGAGGCCTGCGCGCGCTTTGATATTTTTGCCGCCCGCGTGGTTCACCGTGTCGGCCTGCTGCAGCCGCTGGACCAGGTGGTGATGGTGGCGGTGACGTCCGCGCACCGGGGCGAGAGCTTTCAGGCCTGCGAGTTTTTGATGGACTACCTCAAGACCCAGGCGCCGTTCTGGAAAAAAGAGCAGACGCCTGAAGGCGCGCGCTGGGTCGATGCGCGCGTCAGCGACGACGCGGCGCTGGCCAAGTGGGGCATCAGCGCCGGCAACGCCTGAGCCGGCCGTTACAAGTTTGATTTTGATCAAGCTTGGCTGATTGAAGCGCGCGCCGCCGCCTGGCACGCCTTGCAAACCCGCAGAAAAGGCCCAAGATCGAAGGGGACCAATCTTTTTAGAGTTTTACCCGGAGTGACTACATGCGGCAAGACAAACTGACCACCAAATTCCAGGAAGCCCTGAGCGACGCGCAGTCGCTGGCCTTGGGCAACGACAACGGCTACATCGAGCCGGCCCACTTGCTGGCCGCCATGCTGCGCCAGGAGGACGGGCCGCGCGCCCTGCTGGAGCGGGCGGGCGTCAACGTCAATGGCTTGATGCAGGCGGCCGATGCCGCCGTCAAAAAGCTGCCGCAGGTGCAGGGGCAAGACCAGATCACGGTGGGCCAGGATCTGGCCAGGCTGCTGCAAGCGACTGAAAAAGAATCCATCAAGCGCAATGACCAGTTCATTGCTGGCGAGTTGTTTTTGCTGGCCCTGACCGACAGCAAGAGCGACGTGGGCCGTATCGCCAAGGAAAACGGCCTGACCCGCAAGGCGCTGGAAGCGGCGATCGACGCCGTGCGCGGCGGCCAGAATGTCAGCAGCGCCGACGCCGAAGGCCAGCGTGAAGCCCTCAAGAAATACACCCTGGACCTGACCGAGCGTGCACGCCTCGGCAAGCTCGATCCGGTGATCGGCCGCGACGATGAAATCCGCCGTGCCATCCAGGTGCTGCAGCGCCGCACCAAGAACAACCCCGTGCTGATTGGCGAGCCCGGCGTCGGCAAGACCGCCATCGTCGAAGGCCTGGCCCAGCGCATCGTGGCCGGCGAGGTGCCCGATTCGCTCAAGGGCAAGCGCGTGCTCTCGCTCGACATGGCGGCCTTGCTGGCGGGCGCCAAGTTTCGCGGCGAGTTCGAGGAGCGCCTGAAAACCGTGCTGAAGGAACTGGCGCAGGACGAAGGCCAGACCATTGTTTTTATTGACGAGCTGCACACCATGGTGGGCGCCGGCAAGGCCGAAGGCGCGATGGATGCGGGCAACATGCTCAAGCCTGCGCTGGCGCGAGGCGAGTTGCATTGCGTGGGCGCCACCACGCTGGATGAATACCGCAAGTACATTGAAAAAGACGCTGCACTGGAGCGCCGTTTCCAGAAAATCCTGGTCGGTGAGCCGACGGTGGAAGCCACCATTGCCATTTTGCGCGGTCTCAAGGAAAGGTACGAACTGCACCACGGCGTGCAGATCACCGACCCGGCCATCGTGGCAGCGGCCGAATTGAGCCACCGCTACATCACCGACCGTTTTTTGCCCGACAAGGCAATCGACCTGATCGACGAGGCGGCCAGCAAAGTCAGCATTGAGCGCGACTCCAAGCCCGAAGTGATTGACAAACTCGAGCGCAGGCTGATCCAGTTGCAGATTGAGCGCGAGGCCGTGCGCCGCGAAAAGGACGAAGCCTCGCAAAAGCGTTTTGGCCTCATTGAGGAAGAAATCGACAAGCTGCAAAAAGAAATCGCTGATCTCAACGAAATCCTGCAGGCTGAAAGAGCCCAGGCGCTCGGCTCCAAAGACGTGATGGAGGAGATTGACCGCATCCGTATCCAGATTGATGAATTTACCCGCAAGGGCGATTTCAACAAGGTGGCAGAACTGCAATACGGCAAGCTGCCCGAGCTGGAAAAGCGGCTCAAAGCCACGCAGGACAGCGAGGCCCAGAAGGGCGTGGACAACGCGCCCAAGCTCTTGCGTACCCAGGTTGGCGCTGAAGAAATCGCCGAAGTGGTGAGCCGCGCCACCGGCATTCCGGTGTCCAAGATGATGCAGGGCGAAAGGGACAAGCTGCTGCAGATGGAGGACAAGCTGCATGATCGTGTGGTCGGCCAGAACGAAGCCATCGCTGCGGTAGCCAATGCGATCCGCCGCTCCCGTTCGGGCCTGAGCGACCCGAATCGCCCGACCGGCTCCTTCCTGTTCCTTGGCCCCACGGGCGTGGGCAAGACCGAACTGTGCAAGGCGCTGGCCGGGTTCCTGTTCGACAGCGAAGAGCACCTGGTTCGCGTTGACATGAGCGAGTTCATGGAAAAGCACTCAGTCGCCCGCCTGATTGGCGCGCCGCCGGGCTATGTGGGTTACGAGGAGGGCGGCTACCTGACCGAAGCCGTACGGCGCAAGCCTTACAGCGTGCTGCTGCTCGACGAGGTGGAGAAAGCCCATCCGGATGTGTTCAATGTGCTGCTGCAGGTGCTCGACGACGGCCGCCTGACCGATGGCCAGGGCCGCACGGTGGACTTCAAGAACACCGTGATCGTCATGACCAGCAACATTGGTTCTCCGATCATCCAGTCCATGGTTGGCCAGCCCTACGAAGAGATCAAGGAAGCGGTGACCGACGAGTTGAAGAACTATTTCCGTCCCGAGTTCTTGAACCGCATTGACGAAACCGTCGTGTTCCATGCGCTCGATGCGAAAAACATCGAATCCATCGCCCGCATCCAGCTCAAGGTGTTGCTCGAACGTCTGGCCAAGATGGACCTGGCGCTGGAGGTGTCGGAAGCGGCGATTGCCGAACTGGCCAAGGTCGGCTTTGACCCGGTGTTCGGTGCGCGGCCGCTCAAACGCGCGATTCAGCAGCGGATCGAAAACCCGCTGTCCAAGTTGCTGCTGGAAGGCCGTTTTCCGCCCAAGAGCACCATTGCGGTCGATGTGGACACTATCCGCGCGCCGGGCGTGTTCAGCTTCGGGCCGCAGGCGCACTGAGCGTTCAGCCGGCCAATTCAACCGGCCAAGGCCGCGGCGCTGGCCGGGTACATCCGGCGCGTCCCGATTAACGCTGGCGTGGCGCCGACAGCGCCTCGATGCTTTCGTGGCGGGTGCTCAGTTCTGCGGAAGCAATTTGACGCTTTTGCAGAATGGGCACCCGGTGCTTGGCCGCCGTGACCTCCGCCATGATCGACAAGGCCATTTCGGGCGGCGTATCGGCACCAATGAACAGGCCAACCGGCCCGTACAGCCGGTCAATTTCCTCGGCGCTCAGGTCAAACAGCGCCAGTCGCTCGCGGCGCCTGGCCGTGCTGGTCCGGCTGCCCAGTGCACCGACATAAAACGCCGAGGACTTCAGCGCCTCCAGCAGCGCCATGTCGTCCAGCCTGGGGTCGTGCGTGAGCGCCAGCACCGCCGTGTGGTTGTCAACGCCGATCTCCAGAATCACGTCGTCGGGCATGCCGCGCCGAAAGTCCACGCCAGCCATCGCCAGCCCCTCCGTGAACTCCTCGCGCGGGTCCACCACCATCACTTCATAGTCCGCCGCCAGCGCAAACTGGCAGACGTACTGCGACAACTGCCCGGCGCCCACCACCAGCAGTCGCCAGCGCGGACCGTAGACGGTGCGCATGATCTGGCCATCGAAACTGACCACGTCCGCACGGCTCGCGTCGCGCAGCAGCGACTTGCCGCTTGGCAGGTCCAGTTCACGCACGGTCAGGCGCTTGTCCAGGATGCGTTGCAGAAGTGCTTGCAGCAGCGCCAGGTCGGGCTGGGGCTCGACCACAATGCGCACGGTTCCGCCGCAGGGCAGGCCAAAGCGGGCCGCCTCGTCCTTGGTCACGCCGTAGGTCACGACCTGCGGCGCAGTCTGCGTGAGGATGTCGCTGCGCACCCGGCGAATCAGGTCGTCTTCCAGGCAACCGCCCGAGATCGAACCAATGACCTGTCCGTCTTCGCGAACCACCAGCCAGGACCCCAGCGGCCGGGGGGCCGAGCCCCAGGTCTGCACCACCGTGGCAAGGGCCAGCCGGTGGCCAGCCTGCAGCCACTCCACGCTTTTCCTTAAAACAACCAGATCGGTACTGTCCATCGGATTTGATCCTTTTCAATAGATGGGAAAAGCCGCCAGGCGGCAAAGGCGGTTCATCGCGCTTTGGCGCGGCGGTCACGCCAGGCAAAAAATCCGCGGTAAAGCGCCACGCTCAGCACCATGCCCCAGGTCATGCCCATGAACATGCCGCCCAGCATGCCCGTCAGCGCGTTCTCGCCCGCAGTCAGCGTCAAGCGCGAAAACCACAGCGCCCCTGCCGTCATGCCGATCAGCATCCACGCCGAGCACATCAGGTTCTGCACAAACAGCGAGCAGAGGTAACGCCCGCAGTGCGACCGCAGCAGCCGCAGGCCCGGAATCGCCAGCAGCCCGCCCGCCAGCATGCCGGTGTGCATTCCTGGCAAAAATTCCGTGTGCAGCTTCAAACTGTCAAAAAAACCGAGCGCGGCAGACTGGGCGCACAGGTCGTTCAGGCGGGCCGGCCCCAGGTGAAGGTTGTCGACCAGCAGTCCCAGCAGCATGCCGCCAAAGCCCAGGGACAGCATGATGTGAGGCGGGGACAATCCGGCGCGCTGGGGCCGTACCCAGGTCAGGGCGGCGCACCCCAGGGCGACCGTGGCGAGCGTCACCGCCATGACGCCGAACTGCCCGCCCGCCATCAGGGCGCCTGGCTGGCGCAGCGCATACAGCGTCAGGCCCACCAGCAAAACAAGCACGGCGGGTGTGATCGTGGCAGAACCGAAGCTGCGCAGCAGCCAGTGGGGCGGAGTGTTCACATTCATCCTCCATGCGGGAAAAATTAAGGCGCCAGTTTCGGGTAAACCCCATGGTGATGTCGGCGTGACGCTATCAACATTTAAAGGATCCCCCGAAGCGTGGCGATACCGGCAGCTTTAAGCATCCTGCAAGTGCACAAACTTTAATCCTTGCCGCCGTTTCTTGCCAGGCGCTTGAACGAAGCGCGTCAGGCCTGCATGAGCGTCCGTCTGGGGTCACGAAAATGCCGCCCCGCCATAGGGAACTTTCAAAAAATCAGGGAGCTTCCATGAAAACCTGTCCATTTGTCGCCGTGCCTCCTGCGTCTCCAAACTCGTGGCTCTATCTTTTAGAGCGCTTTGACGTGGGCATAGTTCATCTTGACCGCGACTTGCACGTGATCGGCATGAACGACTTTGCGCGCCGTAGTCTGCCGGTTGAAGAAAAGCTGCCTTTTGGCAAGCTGGTGACCTCGTTTCACCCCGAGGCCGCTGCGGCCAAGGTCAAGTTCCTGCTGGGGCATGCGGAATGCCCGGTCAACAACCCGCCGCCCATGGCCATGATGATCAGCATCCCCGACCGCATGCTGCTCATCAAGGTGTCCAAGGTCGGTGATGTACAGGGCGCCACCACCGGCTACACCCTGGTTTTCTACGACATCACCGAAGTGGTCAGCCAGGAGGTGGACAGCACTGTCGCGCGCAGCGGCCGCGAGGCCCTTGAAAAGCGCCAGTTGCTCAAGATCCCCACCGTCAAGCAGAACCGGGTGCTGCTGGTCGATGTGCCCAGTGTGTCGTTCATCCGTTCCGAAGGGCATTACACCTGGGTCCACACCGGGCAGGGCAGCCAGTTCTGCAACCTCAATATCGGTGACATTGAAAGCCGGCTGGACCCCAAGCTGTTTTTGCGCGTTCACCGCAGCTACATCGTCAATTTGTCGCATGTCGAGGAAATTGCCCGCGATGACGGCCGCATGACGCTGCACATGATGGGCTCCATCCCCGTGGAAATCCCGGTCTCGCGCGCCAGTGCGCCGCGCCTGATGGAGCGGCTGGGCCTGGTGGACGCCGTGCCCGCCAAGGTCTGAGCCCCCTGGTCAACGCGGCGCTGACAGGCGGTCTCGCAGGATCCGGTTTTTCGTTCGTGCAATTTTGTTGCCGTTCGTGCGCTGTGGGAACCCGTTGATTGCTTAGCCGCCCCGGCCGGTTTGGCTGGGGCTAGAGTCCGTTTCTTGAAGGTCCTGAAACCCTAAAAGGAGACAAAATGATTCCACCCGCGTTTGCGTACCACGCCCCCCGCTCTGTGGGCGAGGCGATTTCCCTGCTGTCCAGCCTGGGCGACGACGCCAAGCTGCTGGCCGGCGGCCACAGCCTGCTGCCCATGATGAAGCTGCGCTTTGCGCAACCGGGCGCGCTGATCGATATCAACCGCATACCCGAGTTGCGCGGCATCCGTGAGGAAGGCGGACTGATCCGCATCGGCGCCATGACGACCGAGAGCGAGCTGATTGTTTCCCCGCTGCTGCAGGGCCGTGTGCCCCTGCTGCCCGAAGCGGCCCAGCTGATTGCAGACCCGCAGGTGCGCAACCGCGGCACCATTGGCGGCGACATTGCCCACGGCGATCCTGGCAACGACCACCCCGCCATTGCCATGGCGCTGGAGGCCACGTTTGTGCTCCAGGGGCCCAGCGGCGAGCGGCGCGTGCTGGCTGTCGATTTTTTCCATGGCACCTACATGACCGAGCTGGCCGAGAACGAAATCCTCACGGCCATTTTGGTCAAGCCGTTTGAATCGGGCACCGGCTACGCCTACCAAAAGCTCAAACGCAAGACAGGCGACTGGGCCACGGCAGGCGCTGCCGTGGTCATGCGCATGCGCGGCGGCGTGGTCACCGAAGCCCGTATTGGCCTGACCAACGTGGCGCCCACGGCACTGCGTGCCCGTGCCGCAGAAGCCGCGCTGATCGGCCAGCCCGTGAACGACGCCACGCTGGCGGCGGTGGGCGAGGCCGTGCGCGCCGTATGCGACCCGGCAGAAGACCTGCGCGGCGACGCCGAGTACAAGACCGCCATGGCCGCCGAGATGACCCAGCGCGCCGTTCGCACCGCTGCCGCACGCTGCCACTGATTCAAGAACAACAGGAGACAAACCCATGACCAAGCAAATCGTGTCCATGACCCTGAACGGCCGAAAAGTCGAGGAGTTGGTGGAGCCGCGCACGCTGCTGATTCATTTCCTGCGGGAAAAAATGAACCTCACCGGCGCACACATTGGCTGCGAGACCAGCCACTGCGGCGCCTGCACCGTGGACGTGGACGGCCAGTCCATCAAAAGCTGCACCCACCTGGCCGTGCAGTGCGAAGGCAGCGAGGTCAACACCGTGGAAGGCCTGGCCCAGGCCGGTGTCCTGCACGCGGTGCAGGAAGGCTTTTACAAGGAACACGGCCTGCAGTGCGGCTTTTGCACCCCCGGCATGCTGATGCGCGCCTCCCGCTTGCTGCAAGAAAACCCCAACCCCACCGAAGAAGAAGTTCGCGTCGGCATGTCGGGCAACCTGTGCCGCTGCACGGGTTACCAGAACATCGTCAAGGCCGTCCTGCACGCCGCCCGCGCCCTGCAACAAGACAAGGTGTCTGCGTAACACGCGGCCATCGACACAGGAGACACACATGAACGCACCAATGAGTGACCGCGAAAAAGCCCTGATGGGCATGGGCGAGTCCCGCCTGCGCAAGGAAGATGCCCGCTTCATCCAGGGCAAGGGCAACTATGTCGACGACATCAAGCTGCCTGGCATGCTGCACATGGCGATTGTTCGCTCGCCGCTGGCGCACGCCCGCATCCTGCGCATCAACAAGGAAGAAGCGCTCAAGATCCCGGGCGTGGTGGCGGTGCTGACGGCCGAAGACCTCAAGCCCCTCAAGCTGCACTGGATGCCCACGCTGGCCGGCGACGTGGCCGCCGTGCTGGCCGACGAAAAGGTGCACTTCCAGATGCAGGAAGTGGCCGTGGTGATTGCCGATGACCGCTACGCCGCGGCCGATGGCGTGGAGGCGGTGGAAGTCGAGTACGAGGAACTGCCCGTGGTGGTGAACCCGTTCGAGGCCCTCAAGGAAGGCGCGCCCGTGATTCGCGAAGACCTGGCCGGCAAGACCGAAGGCGCGCACGGCAAGCGCTACCACCACAACCACATCTTCACCTGGGACGCAGGCAACAAGGAAGCGACCGACGCCGCCTTTGCCAGCGCGCCCGTCACCGTCAAGCAGGACATGCATTACCCGCGCGTGCACCCGTGCCCGCTGGAAACCTGCGGCGCGGTGGCCTCGTTCGACCCGGTTCGGGGCGAGCTGACCACCTGGATCACCAGCCAGGCGCCGCATGTGGTGCGCACCGTGGTGTCCATGCTGTCGGGCATTCCCGAGTCCAAGGTGCGCATCATTTCGCCCGACATTGGCGGCGGCTTTGGCAACAAGGTCGGCATTTATCCCGGCTACGTCTGCGCCATCGTGGCGTCCATCGTGCTGGGCCGGCCCGTCAAGTGGATTGAAAACCGCATCGAGAACCTCTCCAGCACGGCCTTTGCGCGGGACTACCACATGACCGGCGAGCTGGCCGCCACGGCCGACGGCAAGATCCTGGCGCTGCGCACCAACGTGATTGCCGACCACGGCGCGTTTGACGCCTGCGCCGACCCGACCAAGTTCCCGGCCGGCATGTTCCACATCGTCTCCGGCAGCTACGACATTGCCAACGCCTACTGCCGCGTCGATGGTGTCTACACCAACAAGGCGCCGGGCGGCGTGGCGTATCGCTGCTCGTTCCGCGTGACCGAGGCGGTCTACCTCGTGGAGCGCATGGTCGACGTGCTGGCGCAAAAACTGGGCATCGACAAGGCCGAGATCCGCGCCAAAAACTTCATCAAGCGCGAGCAGTTCCCCTACACCTCCGCCTTCGGGTTTGAATACGACTCGGGCGACTACCAGACCGCGCTCGACAAGGTGCTGCAGGCCGTTGACTACAAGGGCCTGCGCGCCGAACAAGCCGCCAAGCGCGCCGACCCCGATTGCCCCACGCTGATGGGCATCGGCCTGGTCAGCTTTACCGAAGTGGTGGGTGCGGGCCCCAGCAAGATTTGCGACATTCTGGGCGTCGGCATGTTCGACTCGTGCGAGATTCGCGTGCACCCCACCGGCAGCGCCATTGCCCGCATGGGCACCATTTCGCAGGGCCAGGGCCACCAGACCACGTACGCCCAGATCATTGCCACTGAACTCGGTATTTCGTCCGAGGTGATTCAGGTTGAAGAAGGCGACACCCACACCGCGCCCTATGGCCTGGGCACCTACGGCTCGCGCTCCACGCCGGTGGCCGGAGCAGCCATTGCCATGGCCGCCCGCAAGATCCACGCAAAGGCCAAAAAGATCGCGGCCCACCTGATGGAAGTCAGCGAAGCCGATCTGGAGTGGGAAATCGACCGCTTCAAGCTGCGCGGCAACGACGCCAAGTTCAAGACCATGAAGGACATCGCCTGGGCCGCCTACAACCAGCCGCCCGAAGGCCTGGAGCCCGGCCTGGAAGCGGTGCATTACTACGACCCGCCCAACTTCACCTTCCCGTTTGGCGTTTACCTCTGCGTGGTGGACATCGACAAGGGCACGGGCGAGACCAAGATACGCCGCTTCTATGCGCTGGACGACTGCGGCACCCGCATCAACCCCATGATCATCGAGGGCCAGATTCACGGTGGCCTGACCGAAGGCTTTGCGGTCGCCATGGGGCAGCTGCTGTCGTTTGATGCGCAAGGCAACATCCAGGGCAACTCGCTGATGGACTACTTCTTGCCCACCGCCGTGGAAACCCCCAAGTGGGAAACCGACTACACCGTGACGCCCTCGCCGCACCACCCGCTGGGCGCCAAGGGCGTGGCAGAGTCGCCGCACGTCGGCAGCATCCCAACCTTCACCAGCGCCATGGTGGACGCCTTTGCGCACCTGGGCGTGACGCACTTTGACATGCCCCACACCGCGTTCCGGGTGTGGCAGCAGCTGAAAAAATCCGGCCTTGCCCGCTGATCTACCGAAGGTATTTTTTGGCGGGTGGGTGTGCC
>NZ_JADMJK010000183.1 GCF_018780625.1 Polaromonas sp.
AAGGCCCATGAAGAAACGGCGCCTGACTTTGTGCACACACCCGCCAGCGACATTCCTGTCGTTTCGCTGGGCGCGTCCGAAGTTCGGGTGCTGATCGGCGAGGCTTTCGGGCACACCTCGCCCGTCAAGACCTTCTCGAAAACCGTTTACCTGGACATCCGCCTGGCCGCCGGCGAGCACCTTGATTTGCCGCCGCTGGCCGACGAGTTGGCGCTTTACGGGGTGGAAGGCGACCTGGCGGTCGATGGCGAAGCCGTCGCTGCGCGCACCCTGGCTGTTTTGGCGCCTGGCATGGTGGCCAGGATCAGCGCCAGCGAAGCTGCACGTTTTGTGGTGATTGGCGGCGACCCGCTTGATGGGCACCGCTTTATCTGGTGGAACTTCGTTTCCAGCCGCAAGGAGCGCATTGTTCAGGCCGGTGGTGACTGGGCGGCGCAAAGGATGGGGCAGGTTACTGGAGAGACCGAATTCATCCCGCTGCCGCAGCGCAAGCCCGCCAGGGCAGAAGCCGCGACCGACCGCACGCCCTACCTCTGACTTAGCCTTGACTATTGCGCGCCAGCCGCACGCCGCTGAACTGCCACTGCGCATCCGGCGGGAAAAAGTTGCGGTAGCTCGCGCGGATGTGGCTTTGCGGCGTGGCGCATGAGCCGCCGCGCAGCACAAACTGGTTGCACATGAACTTGCCGTTGTATTCGCCCACCACGCCCTCCCAGGCCTTGTAGCCAGGGTAGGGGTTGTAGTTGGACTGCGTCCACTCCCAGACATCGCCATAGAGCTGAGCAGGTGCGTCGTCGCCTTGCGGCTGTGGCATAGGCTGGTAGGCCGCGTTCTCGGCAAGGTTGGCGGGCTGCAGCGCGGGGGCGGGCAGGGCCCGGGCGGCCAGCTCCCATTCAAATTCAGTGGGCAGACGCGCACCGGCCCAGCGTGCAAACGCATCGGCCTCAAAGTAACTGAGGTGGCAGACTGGCGCGTCGGGGTCCACCGTCAGCAGCCCCTGCAGCGTGAAATGGTGGAAGTTGCCTGCGCTGCCCTGCCAGTAAAGCGGTAATTGGTGCGCGCCAGCGGTAACCCAGTCCCAGCCCATAGACAGCCAGAGTTCGGGCCGCCGGTAACCGCCGTCGGCCATGAACGCCATCATCTCGCCGTTGGACACGGGCCGGCTGGCCAGCTCAAACGGCGCGATGAAAACGCGGTGGCGCGGCGTCTCGTTGTCAAAGGCAAACGCGCCGTCCAATGGCGCGTCAAACCCATGGCTGACCAAGCCGCCGCTGTAAGCGTGCCAGCGCACCGGCTGTGGATTGACCTTCACCTGTGGCTGGGGCGCCATGTAGGCGGGCTGCTGCGGATTGAAGGACAGCGCATGCTGGATGTCGGTCAGCAGCAACTCCTGGTGCTGCTGCTCGTGGTGCAGCCCCAGCGTGATGAGCGGCGCCAGGTCGTTTTGGATGCCCTGGTCTGCCGTCGTCAGCAGCTTGAGCACCCGCGCATCGACCTGCGCGCGGTAGGCCCGCACGTCTTGCAGCGTGGGGCGGCTGATCAGCCCGCGCTGGGCGCGCGGGTGCTTGTCGCCAATGCCGTTGTAGTAGCTGTTGAACAGCACGCGAAAACCTGCGTCAAACGGCGTGAAGTCCGCTTCAAACCGCTCCAGCACAAAGGTTTCAAAAAACCAGGTGACATGCGCCAGATGCCATTTGGCCGGGCTGGCGTCCGGCATGGACTGGAGTTGGCAGTCCTCGGCGCTCAGCGGCCGCGCCAGCAGCTCGGTTTGCTGGCGCACCTGCTGAAAACGCAGGGCCAAGGCGGCGGCTACGTCGGCAGAAACCAATGGTGAATGCATCACTGTCGATTCGCTGGAGCGGTGGGCTGGGCGTCCACCCTCGGCTGCAGGGCCGGGTCCAGCCCCCGGCGCTGGTCAAAGACGAAGCATTCGCCGTCAAAATGTGCCCGGCCACAGTCTTCAAAGTATTTCAAAATACCGCCGTCGAGCTGGTACACATGGCTTAAGCCGGCTTCTTGCATGTAGATGGCGGCTTTTTCACAGCGAATCCCCCCGGTGCAAAAGCTGACCACGGTCTTGCCCTGTAACTGCGCGCGGTGGTCCAGCAGCGCCTGCGGGAACTCGGTGAATTTCTCCAGGCGCCAGTCGATGGCCTGACGGAAGGTGCCTGCATCGACTTCATAGGTGTTGCGCGTGTCCAGCGTGACCACCGGGCGGCCATCGTCGTCCTGGCCGCTGTCGAGCCAGCGTTTGAGCGTTCTTGCATCCACCGCCGGCGCGCGGCCCGCCGAAGGCCGGATGGCCGGGTGGTTCATGCGGATGATCTCGGGCTTGATCTTGACCAGCAATTTACGAAAAGGCTGGGCGCTGGACCAGCTTTCCTTGACTTCAAGGTCCGTAAAACGGGCATCGGCCCGCAGCCCGCCCAAAAAGTCATGAAGATTGTCGCTCGCGCCGGCCAGAAACAGGTTGATGCCCTCTTCGGCCAGCAGCACCGTGCCCTTGATGGCGCGCGCCTGCAGCGTGTCTGCAAGACTGGCCTGCAACTCGGGCAGGCCGTCGAGCGCGACAAATTTGTAGGCGGCAATGTTCAGAATTTGCATGATGCTGCCAATTGTAGGCAAGGCCCGCGCCAGGACGGGTGCTTACAGCCGCTCACAAAGTACGCCGGGGGCCGCGTCCTAAAATGAAGCGCATGTTTGCCCATTTAAGAATTCACACCGAGTTTTCAGTCGTTGACGGTACCAACCGCATCGACGAAATTGTCGAAGCCGCCGCCGCCGACCGCCAGCCCGCACTGGCCATCACCGATTTAAGCAACCTGTTCGGCACCATCAAGTTTTACAAGGAATGCCGCAAGACCGGCGTTAAACCCCTGATCGGCGCCGATGTCTGGGTGCAGGTACCCGGTAAAGAGGCCAGCGCCCCGGCCGCCCGGCTGTTGCTGCTGGTGCAAAACCATTGCGGCTACCTGAACCTGTCGGAGCTGATCACCCGCGCCTGGACCCAGAACGTGGTGCGCGACCAGGCCATCATCAAGCTGGAATGGCTGCAGGAACTCCATGAAGGCCTGATCGCGCTGTCAGGCGCCCAGGCTGGCGCCGTGGGCCAGGCCCTGGTGCAGGGCGACAGCGCGCGCGCGCAGGAATGCGCGCTGACCCTGGCCGCCATCTTTCCCCAGCGCTTCTACCTTGAGCTGCAGCGCGCCCAGCGCCCCGACGACGAGCGCCATGTGGCGGCCGCCGTGCAGCTGGCGGCCCGGCTTGGGCTGCCGGTGGTGGCCACGCATCCGGTGCAGTTCCTGACCTACGACGACTACGAGGCCCACGAGGCGCGCGTGTGCATTTCGGAAGGCGAAATCCTGGGCAATGCGCGCCGCGTGCGCAAGTTCACGCGCGAGCAGTATTTCAAGTCAGCCGCCCAGATGGCCGAGCTGTTTGCCGATGTGCCGACGGCGCTGGCCAACACGCTGGAGATTGCCAAGCGCTGCAACCTCACGCTGGAGCTGGGCAAGCCCATGTTGCCCGACTACCCCACGCCCGAAGTCGATGGCGTGCGCATGCCGGCCGAGGACTACTTCCGGCAAACCTCGTTTGAGGGGCTGGAAGAACGCCTGGTGCATCTCTACCCGAAAGCGGATGTGCGCGACGCCAAGCGGCCCGAGTACGTGGCGCGGCTGGAGTTCGAGATCAATACCATCCTGAAGATGGGCTTTCCGGGCTATTTCCTGATTGTGGGCGACTTCATCCAGTGGGCCAAAA
>NZ_JADMJK010000023.1 GCF_018780625.1 Polaromonas sp.
CGCTGGCAATGATGGACGGGTCGTCGCCGGGCACGTCGCTGATGGTCAGCGTGACGACGCGGGCCGGCGCGCAGGCAGCAGCCAGCCGCCCGCCCTTGATGCGCGACAGGTGCTTGCGTACGCAGTTCATCTCGCTGATGTTCGCGCCGCTGTTGAGAAGCGCCTTGTTGATGCACTGCTTGTCCTGCAGGCTCAGGCCGTCTGCCGGCAAGGCCAGCAGCGACGAGCCGCCGCCCGAGATCAGGCACAGCACCAGGTCGTCGGCACTCAAACCCTGCACCATGGCCAAAATGCGCTGCGCCGCCGCCAGCCCGGCTTCGTCGGGCACCGGATGCGAGGCCTCCACCACTTCAATGCGCTGCGGCAAACCTTCGGGCCTGGGCGGCACATGGTGGTAGCGCGTCACGACCAGGCCTTCAAGCGGCGCGTCAGCCGGCCAGAGCGCTTCCACGGCCTGCGCCATCGCGCCGCCCGCCTTTCCCGCACCAATCACAATGGTTCTGCCCTTGGGCGGCTGGGGCAGGAAGGCTGCGGTGTTGTGCAGCGGCAGGGCGCGCTGCACAGCAGCCTGGTACAGATGCGCGAGAAACTGGCGCGGATGGGTCGCGGGATCGGGTGCAGTCATTGAATCTCTCCTGCCCGCTATTGTGACGCCGTACCCCGGCTGTAACCGCGGTAACGCGCCCGGGATGGGGCGCGGCAACGCTGTTTGCGCCGCGTCCAGCAGCGGCGCCCTCTTACTTCTTGCCCAGCCCCAGCCGCTGCGCGCCTTCGGTGTAGAGCCGCGTTTTTTCCTTCATGAACGCGTCCATCTGGTCGACACCCACATTGACCAGTTCAAACCCGCTCTTGGCGGCGAGTTCCTTCATCTCGGGTTCGTTGTTCAGGGCGGCCCACATGTCGGAAATCTTCTTGCGCGCCTCGGGCGGCGTGCTCTTGGGCACGCCGATGCCGCGATAGGCGCCATCGACCCAGTCCACGCCCAGCTCCTTGAAGGTGGGCACATCGGGCATCAGCGGGTGGCGTTTTTCCATGGCCACGGCCAGCGGGCGAATGCGGGTCTTGTTGTTGATGGCAAAGGCGGTGTAGGTGATGGCACCGTCCACCTGCGCACCCATGACGGACGAGGCCATGTCGCCCGTGCCCTTGAACGGCACATAAATGGTCTTGACGCCGAAGGCCGCATTCAGGCGTTCGTGCGCGGCGTGGTTGGCCGAGTTCTGGCCGGAGCCGCCCAGGCTGAGCTTGCCGGGATCGGCCTTGGCGACCTTGAGGAAGTCGGCGAAGGTCTTGATCGGGCTCTGCTCGGGCACCACCAGAATGTCGGGCGTGTAGTGGAACCAGAACACCGGCGTGATGTCCTGCGTCTTGTACTGCACCAGCCCCTCGATCGGCTGGAACACGATGTGCGGCAGGTTGATGCCTACCACGTTGGCCCCGTCGCCCGGCAGGCTGTTCATCTGCGACCACATCAGCGCGCCGCCAGCGCCGGCCTTGTACTGGATGATGGTTTCAATCGCCGCGCACTTCTTTTTCAGCACCATCTGCTGGTGGCGCGCCGACAGGTCCGACTCGCCGCCGGGCGGAAAGGCTTGCCAGTACAGGATGTTTTTGTCGGGGCAGGCTTGCGCCAGCGCCATGGGCGCCAGCAGGGCGAGGCTCAGGGCAGAAATCAGCTTTTTCATGGTTTGTCTCCTTCGGGTTGTTTTTGGATCTATCGCTTCAGCGCAGAACGCCAGCGCCTGGGTTGCTCAAGCCGCTTGACGTGCGGGCTCGGATTCAGCACGCACGCGTTCGCAGACCGCCTGCGTGACCTGGGCCGTGGTGGCGCTGCCGCCGAGGTCGCGCGTGTGCAGGGCCGGGTTGGCGGTGACGGCTTCGATGGCCTGCATGAGGCGCTCTGCCGCTGCGTTCTCGCCCAGGTGCTCCAGCAGCATGACGCAGCTCCAGAAGGTGCCGACCGGATTGGCCAGGCCCTGACCCATGATGTCGAAGGCCGAGCCGTGAATCGGTTCGAACATCGAAGGGTAGCGGCGCTCGGGGTCGATGTTGCCGGTGGGCGCAATGCCCAGGCTGCCGGCCAGCGCGGCGGCCAGGTCGCTCAGGATGTCGGCATGCAGGTTGGTCGCCACGATGGTGTCCAGCGTGGCCGGGCGGTTCACCATGCGCGCGGTGCAGGCGTCCACCAGCTCCTTGTCCCAGGTCACGTCGGGGAACTCTTTGCTGATCTGCAGCGCAATCTCGTCCCACATCACCATGGCGTGGCGCTGGGCGTTGGATTTGGTGACCACGGTCAGCAGCTTGCGCGGACGCGACTGCGCCAGTTTGAAGGCGTAGCGCATGATGCGCTCGACGCCGGCACGCGTCATCATGGACACATCGGTGGCCACCTCGATCGGGTGACCCTGGTGGGCACGACCGCCGACGCCAGAGTATTCGCCTTCGGAGTTCTCGCGCACGATGACCCAGTCCAGCTGCGCCGGTGTGCAGCGCTTGAGCGGCCCGTCGATGCCGGGCAGTATGCGTGTGGGCCGCACGTTGGCGTACTGGTCGAACCCCTGGCAGATCTTCAGGCGCAGGCCCCAGAGCGTGATGTGGTCGGGAATGTGCGGATCGCCCGCAGAACCGAACAGGATGGCGTCCATGCCACGCAGCGCGTCCAGGCCGTCGTCGGGCATCATCACGCCGTGCTGCCGGAACCAGTCACCGCCCCAGCCGAAAGAGGTGAAGTCAAAGCCGAAGTCCTGCGTGGCCGCCAGTGCCTGCAGCACCTGCTGGCCCGCCGGGACCACTTCCTTGCCAATGCCGTCGCCCGGGATGCAGGCAATCTTGTAAACCTTCATGTCATGTCCTTGTAATCAATACGTGATGATGGACTTTACCGATTGCACGATTCAACAGAACGCCTTAAAGTTATTCCATTGTTTACTTTGAGTTAATGATGAGCACGCCTGCTTCTGCCCCTTCCGAAATGGCTTTTTTCAGTTTGCTGGCGCGCTGCGGCAGCTTCTCGGCCACGGCGCGCGAGCTCGACGTGACGACGCCGGCCATCAGCAAGCGACTGGCGCACATGGAGGCGCGCCTGGGCGTGCAGTTGCTGAACCGGACCACGCGCCGCATCAGCCCCACGCCCGAAGGCGAGATCTACCTCAACCATGCGCGGCGCATCCTGGCCGAGATCGACGACATGGAGCAGCTGGTGTCCAGCGCGGTGGCGGCGCCCAGGGGTTTGCTGCGCGTCAACGCGACGCTGGGTTTTGGCCGCAGCCACATCGCGCCGCTGATCGCGGGCTTCGTGAAACTGCACCCGGACATGCAGGTCCAGCTCCAGCTCACGGTCAACCCCCCGCCGGTCAGCGAGGACACCTTCGATGTGTGCGTGCGCTTCGGCGAACCCCCCGATGCGCGCGTGATCGCCCGCAAGCTCGCGCCCAACCGGCGCCTGCTCTGCGCCGCGCCGGCCTACCTGGCCCAACACGGCACGCCCAGGGTGCCGCACGACCTGACCCAGCACAACTGCATCGGCATACGCCAGGGCGACGAGGCCTATGGCATCTGGCGCCTGAGTTCAGGCAAGCGCACGGAGACGGTGAAGGTGCGCGGCAACCTGAGCACCTGCGACGGCGAGATTGCCGTCAACTGGGCGCTCGCAGGCCACGGCATCGTGATGCGCGCCGAGTGGGATGTCGCGCGTTACCTGCGCAGCGGCCGGCTGCGCCAGGTGCTGGAGAACTACCAGAACCCGCCGGCCGACATCCACGCGGTCTACCCGCAGCGGCACCAGGTGTCGGCACGCGTGCGGGCGTTTGTGGACTACCTGGCCGGCCACTTTGAAAAATCATCGACGCGCGCGGCCGGCATGGTGGCCGACTGGTAGCGGCGCTGACCTTGCGGCAACCTGGCGATTACGGAACCTTGGCGCCCGCCAGGAACCACTGCCCCATCAGCGCGCGCTCGGCTTCGGTGATGCCGGTGGCGTTGTTCATGGGCATGAGCCGGCTCAGTACCACCTGCTGGTAGACGGCCTGCGCATGCAGCGACAGGTCGCCCGGGGAATCGAGCCGCACGTTTTTCATCTGCACCTGCGCGCCGTGGCACTGGTAGCAGCGCTGGGCCAGCACCGGCTGCACGGATTGATAATCTATCTGGCCTGTAGCCTTTTCGGAATAAGCACCACTTGCTACTGAATCAGTAGCAGCCGGTTTCATCCAGACGATCACGCCAAGGATCACCGCCATCCCCACCAGCGCATAGGGCAGCGGATGTCGGTTGCGGCCCAGCTTGTAGCCGTGGCGCAGCACAAAAAACTGCCGGATGGCGGCGCCGGCCAGCATCATCAGCGTCAGCACCAGCCAGTTCTGCGGGTGGTTCCAGGTAAAGCTGTAGTGGTTGCTCAGCATGGCAAACAGCACCGGCAGCGTGAAGTAGGTGTTGTGCACGCTGCGCTGCTTGCCGCGCTGGCCGTGCACCGGGTCCACCGGCTGGCCGGCCTTGATGGCGGCAACCACCTTGCGTTGCCCCGGAATGATCCAGAAAAACACGTTGGCGCTCATCGCGGTGGCCATCATGGCGCCCACCAGCAAGAAGGCCGCGCGCCCGGCAAACCAGTGGCAGGCCAGGTACGAGGCGGCGCACACCAGCAGTAGGGCCAGGCCGCCGACGATGGCGTCGCCGTTTTTGCGCGGGCCAAACACGCGGCAAATGCCGTCGTACAGCAGCCAAAAGACAACAAAGAACGCCAGTGCAGTCGCCACGGCCGCCGTGGGCGACCAGTTCATCAGGGACTTGTCGACCAGATAAACGCTGGCGTTCCAGAGGTAGGACACCGTGAACAGCGCAAAGCCGGTCAGCCAGGTGCTGTAGCTTTCCCAGTAAAACCAGTGCAGGTGCGGCGGCAGCACGGGCGGCTTGACCGCGAACTTGACAGGGTGGTAAAAACCGCCGCCATGCACGGCCCAGAGTTCGCCGCTGACGCCCTGGCGTTGAAGGTCCTCGTCCACCGGCGGCGTCAGGCTGGAGTCCAGAAACACAAAATAAAACGAGGAGCCGACCCAGGCAATGGCGGTGATGACGTGAACCCAGCGCAGCAGCAGGTTGGCCCAGTCCAGAAGGTAGCTTTCCATGATTCCCCGCGTATTCAGCCCGGGCCGCGCGCGCAGCGCTGCCGGGTGCCAACCTGCTCACCACTGCGGGCGCTGTAAGCAGAAAAAAGAGGCCGCGAACAAAAGAAACTCCAGGGGTTGGGCGTTTCCCGGCGCCGCTGCGACCTGAGGCCGCCAGTTTATAGGGTTTGCAGCAGTTGGGCCGCCACCGCCACGGCAATCACTTCGGGCGCCTTGCCCGCAATACCGGGCACGCCAATCGGGCAGGTGATGTGCGCCAGCTCGTCAGGCGAAAAGCCTTGGGCTTCAAGCCGATGGCTGAAGGCGGCCCACTTGGTCTGGCTGCCAATCAGGCCGACAAAGGGCAGGTCGGCCCGCGCGCGCTGGCGCTTCAGGCAAGCCGCCACCACGTCCAGGTCTTCGGCGTGGCTAAAGCTCATGATCAGCACCCGCGACTGCGGCGCCAGGCCCGCCACGGCGGCCTGCACCGGCTCGGAATGCTCGCAGGCAACGCCCGGTCCCACGGCGGGAAACACGCCGTCCCGGCTGTCGATCCAGGTCAGGCTGAACGGCAACGGCGCCAGCACCTGGGCCAGCGCCTGGCCCACATGACCGCCGCCGAACAGCGCGACCGGCGTGCGCCCGCCGGCCAGGCGCAGCGCCAGCGCCGGCACGTCGCCAGCGCTGACCGGCTCCAAACGCAGATGCACCACGCCGCCGCAGCACTGGCCCAGCGCCGGGCCCAGCGCAAAGCGCAGCGTGGCCTGCCCGCCCTGGGGGCTGATTTGCTGCAGCTGCGCGCGGGCGTTGGCAATCGCCTGGTATTCGAGGTGGCCGCCGCCAATCGTGCCCACCAGCGCATCGGCAAACACCGCCATCCAGGCGCCCGCCTCGCGCGGCACCGAGCCCCGGGTGGCGTCGACCTGCACCAGCACGGCCGGCTGGGTCATCAGGCGGATCAAAAAGTTCTCGGTATGGCGGCTGGTGCAGCTGGAAACCATGGATGACCTGTTGAAAAAGAGAAGGCGCGCAAATAATGGGCAAAATGACCGCAACAATGCCTTGCGCAGCGGGCATCATCGTCACCTTAGCACCGAGATAGCACCGAGACCTCTTATGCCCGACACCAAACCCCGCCGCTTCTGGCTGCTGACCCTGATAAGTGCAGCTGCCGCTGCAGTGGTGAGCGCCTGCAAAAACGCCCCAAAGCCCGAAACCCCTGTGGCGGCGCCCACCCCGGTGACCGGTCCCGTCGCCGCCGCGAAAGGCTCGGCCAGAAGCTCGGGCGCCAGCTCGCCGCGCGCCTACCGCCAGGACGGCGCGACGCACCTCTACGGCCTGAACGCAGACCGCATCTTCAAGGGCAGAATGCCGCCGCTGCTGTATGCCATTGGCGTGCTCAACGTCGAGATAGACCGCGTGGGCCGCGTGACCCGGCTGGACTGGATGCGGGCACCGCGCCATGCGCCTGAAGTGATCGCGGAAATTGAGCGTACGGTGCGGCAGGCCTCCCCGTTTCCGGCCCCCACGCGGCTGGGCAAGGTGGTTTATACCGACACCTGGCTGTGGCACAAGAGCGGCAAGTTCCAGCTCGACACACTGACCGAAGGGCAGGACTGAACGTATAGCCCCCACGCTCCCCACTGCGTGTGGTTCGCTGCCCCCCGAGGGGGCTGGCCTTGCTTGGGGCGGCCCGGCGCTGGCGGCCGACGCCCCCACACTCCCCACTGCGTGTGGTTTGCTGCCCCCGAGGGGGGCGCTGCGCCTGCGGCCCGGCGAAGCCGGTTCCGCGGCCCCTGCTGGTGGGGAGTGTCGCTCCGAAGCTGGTCGCAGGAGGTTGTTGGTGCGGCTTTACCTGCAGGTTTGCAGGCTATTCAATCTTCAAATTCTGCGCCTTCACCACGTTGCGCCAGGCGCGGTAGTCGGCCTCGATGAACTGCCCGAGTTGCGCGGGCGAGCCGGGCATGGCGTCCACCGCATCGGCCTTGAAACGCGTCACCACTTCAGGCAGCGCCACCACCTTGTGGATGGCGGCGTTGAGGCTTTCAATGATGGCGGCGGGCGTGCCCCTGGGGGCCATCAGCGCGAAATAGTTCACCACATCAATGCCTGAAAAACCGGACTCCAGCATGCTGGGAACACCCGGCAAGGCACTGGAACGC
The DNA here is from genome assembly GCF_018780625.1 of Polaromonas sp. GTDB lineage: Bacteria > Pseudomonadota > Gammaproteobacteria > Burkholderiales > Burkholderiaceae_C > Polaromonas. The sequence continues at coordinate 7,265 of NZ_JADMJK010000023.1, forward strand.
CTGGCGCTGGTGACGGCCAGCGGCTTGATGCTGCCATTTTTGATGAACGGCAGCAAGGCCGGAATGGTGCCTGTGACCAGCTCGATTTGGCCGCTGATCATGTCCATGGTGGCGGGCGCCACGCCGCGGTAGGGAATGTGGGTGATGTAGGTGCCGGTGCGCGCCTTCAGGAGTTCGAGCACCAGGTGGTTGACGCCGCCAGCACCGGCCGAGCCGTAGTTGAGCACGCCGGGCTTTTGCCGCGCCAGCGCGACCAGCTCCTGCATGGTGCTGGCCGGCAGTTTGGTGTTGGCGGCCCAGACCAGCGGCCCGGTCGCAATCAGGCCCACCGGGGCAAACTGCTGCAAGGGGTCGTAGTTGGCGCTCGGCAACGAGGCGGCCACCGTGGTGAAAGGCGACGCCACCAGCAGCAGCGTGTAGCCGTCAGCTGGCGCCTGCGCCACGTACTGCGTGCCTATCGCGCCCGAAGCACCGGCCTTGTTGTCCACCACAAAGCTGGTGTTCATGACTTCGCCGAGCTTTTGCGCCACCAGGCGGGCCATGGCGTCCGTGCCCGCCCCCGGGGCAAAGGGCACGATGATTTTGACGGCGCGATCCGGGTAGCTGGCGGCAGGGGCTTGCGCCAGCGCGGCGGCAGGCCCCATCAGGCTGGCAGCTGCGCTGGCCGACAACAGCAGGGCGTGGCGGCGGCTCAGCGTGCCCGGTGACTTGACATTCATGGCAAAACAATCGAGGTTGATATCGCCCTATTTTCGCCGCAAGTCCATGACGGCATCATGACAGCGCCGCCGTCTGGACGTGGCCTAACTGCCCCGGTAGGTCGAATAACTCCAGGGGCTGACCAACAGCGGAACATGGTAGTGCTGGCGCGTGTCGGCCACGCCAAAGTCCAGCGTGACCTGGCTCAAAAATGGCGGCTCGGGCAGTTCCACCCCCTTGGCCCTGAAGTAACCGGCCACGTCGAACACCAGCCGGTACGTGCCGGACTGCAGGCTGGCGCTGTCGTAGAGCAGCCCTTCGGGGTTGCGGCCGTCCTGGTTGAGGGTGAAGCTTTTGACCAGCACGGTCTCGTCGCCCTGCGTGGTGTAAAGCCTTGCCTGCATGCCGGCCGCGGGCGTGCCGTGCATGGTGTCCAGTACATGTGTGCTCAAGCCCATGGTGTTCCTTCGAAATTGGCGCCTGCTGAAAATTCCAGGCGCGCCAAAAGTGTATACAGTTTTGTGTTTTTGGCTATGATGGCGCGATGGAATCGTCCACCACCCACGCGATTGTCGAAGCGCTGACCAAGGCCATTGTGGAGCACCGGCTGCATCCGGGCAGCAAGCTGCCGGAGCAAAAGCTGGCCGACCATTTCGGCGTGTCGCGCACCCTGGTGCGCCAGGCGCTGTTCCAGCTGGCGCAAAACCGCCTGATCCGCCTGGAGCCCGCGCGCGGCGCTTTTGTCGCGGCGCCCTCGGCGCTGGAGGCGCAGCAGGTTTTTGCCGTGCGCCGCATGCTGGAATCTGAAATGACCCGCGCCTTTGTGCGCGAGGTGACGCCCGCCAAAATCAAGGCCCTGCGGGACCATATCGCGCAGGAAAAATCCGCCGTCAGGCGGGGCGACGTGCCCGGCCGCACCCGGGCGCTTGGCGATTTTCATGTGCGCATGGCCGAACTGATGGGCAATAAGGTCTTGGCGCAGGTGCTGGGCGATCTGGTGTCGCGCTGCGCGCTGATCACCCTGATGTACCAGACGGCCAGCGCCGCCGAACATTCCCACGACGCGCATGCCGCCCTCGTCAAGGCCCTGGCCGCCAAGGACGAAACGCTGGCCGTGCAGCTGATGAACGCGCATTTGCTGCAGGTGGAGCAAAGCCTCACGCTGGACCGCAAGCTTCCCCCCGACGACATTTCGATGGCATTGCCATGAACATGTCCCCCTATCCGCGCGACCTGATCGGCTACGGCCGCCACCCGCCCCATGCCCGCTGGCCGGGCCAGGCGCGCATCGCCGTGCAGTTTGTGCTGAACTACGAGGAAGGCAGCGAAAACGCGGTGCTCCACGGGGATGCTGGCTCCGAGCAGTTCCTGTCGGAAATGTTCAACCCGCCCAGCTTTGCCGACCGGCACCTGAGCATGGAAAGCATTTACGAATATGGCGCGCGCGCCGGCGTGTGGCGCATCCTGCGCGAATTTGAAAAGCGCCAGCTGCCGCTGACCGTGTTTGGGGTCGGCATGGCCTTGCAGCGGGCGCCCGACGTGGCGGCGGCCTTTGTGGAACTGGGCCACGAAATCGCCTGCCACGGCTGGCGCTGGATCAATTACCAGATGGTGGACGAAGCCACCGAGCGCGAACACATGCGCCTGGGCCTGGACGTGATCGAGCAACTCACCGGCACGCGCCCGCTGGGCTGGTACACCGGCCGCGACAGCCCGCGCACCCGCCGCCTGGTGGCAGACGACGGCCGGCTGGCCTACGACAGCGACTACTACGGCGACGACCTGCCGTTCTGGACGCCGGTGGCCCGCACCGATGGCACGCTGGTGCCGCGCCTGGTCGTGCCCTACGCGATGGACACCAACGACATGCGCTTTTCACTGCCGCAGGGCTTTGCGCAGGCCGAGGATTTCTTTGTCTATCTGCGCGACAGTTTTGACGCGCTGTACGCCGAGGGCGACCCCAACGGCCTGAACGCCCCCAAGATGCTCAGCATTGGAATGCACTGCCGCCTGCTGGGCCGGCCAGGCCGCATCGTGGCGCTGCAGCGTTTTCTGGACCATGTGCAGCAGCACGCCAATGTATGGGTCTGCCGCCGTATCGACATTGCGCGGCACTGGCAGCGCACCCATCCCCCTCAAGACCCGCACGAAAGTTAAGGCATGGCCCTCACGCTCGAACAGATCAACACCGCGCCGCGCGACGAGGCACTGCAGCTGCTGGACGGCCTCTACGAACACTCGCCCTGGGTGGCCGGACAGGCCCTCGATGCGCGCCCCTTCCAGTCGCTGGCGCAACTGAAGCAGGCGATGGTGCGCGTGCTGCAGGCGGCCGGCCTTGAGGCGCAACTGGGCCTGATACGCGCCCACCCGGAACTGGCCGGCAAGGCCATGGTCAGCCAGCGCCTCACGGCGCCATCGAAGCAGGAGCAGGACACCGCCGGCCTGACCGACTGCACGCCCGAGGAGTTCGCCACGCTGCAGCAGCTCAACGCCGACTACAACGCCAAATTCGGCTTTCCCTTCATCCTGGCGGTGCGCGGGCCGCGCGGCACCAGGCTGAGCAAGCAGCAGATCATCGCCACCTTTACGCGCCGCCTGAAGCACCCGCCCGAGCTTGAGCGGCAGGAATGCCTGCGCAACATCCACCGCGTGGTGGAGTTGCGGCTCAATGACAAGTTCGCGCAGGAACCCGCGCTGGGCCATCTGGTCTGGGACTGGCAGGAGCAACTCGCGCAGTACAGCGACCCCGGCTACCTTGAAAAAGGCCAGCTCACGGTGACCTACCTGACCGATGCGCACCGCGCCTGCGCGCAGTTCATTGCCACCACCATGCGTGAAAGCGGCTTTGACGACGTCACGATAGACGCCGTCGGCAACGTGGTGGGCGTCTACCGGGCCGCCAGCCCCAACGCACCCACGCTGCTGACCGGCAGCCACTACGACACCGTGCGCAACGGCGGCAAGTACGACGGACGCCTCGGCATTTTTGTGCCGCTGGCCTGCGTGCGTGAACTGCACCGCCAGGGCCGGCGCCTGCCGTTCAACCTGGAAGTGATCGGCTTTGCCGAAGAGGAAGGCCAGCGCTACAAGGCGACCTTTCTCGGCTCCGGCGCGCTGACCGGCGACTTCAAGCCCGAATGGCTGGACCAGAAAGACGCCGACGGCATCACGATGCGCGAGGCCATGCAGCACGCCGGGCTGGATGTGGACGCCATTCCCGCACTTCAGCGCGACCCTTCCCGCTACCTCGGCTTTGTCGAGGTGCACATCGAGCAAGGCCCGGTGCTGAATGAGCTGGACCTGCCGCTGGGCGTCGTCACCTCCATCAATGGCAGCGTGCGCTACCTGTGCGAGGTCACCGGCGTGGCCAGCCACGCCGGCACCACGCCCATGAACCGCCGCCGCGACGCAGCCACCGCCGTGGCCGAGCTGGCGCTGTATGTGGAGCAGCGCGCCGCACAGGATGCCGACTCGGTCGGCACTGTGGGCCAGCTGCAGGTGCCGGGCGGCTCGATCAACGTGGTGCCGGGTCGCTGCGTTTTTTCACTCGACCTGCGCGCGCCCAACGATGCGCAGCGCGACGCGCTGGCCCGCGATGTGCTGGCGCAGCTCACGGCCATTTGCGGGCGCCGGGGGGTTCACTACACACTGGAATGCACCGAACGCGCCGCGGCCGCGCCCAGCGCGCCCGCCTGGCAGCAGCGCTGGGAGCGCGCCGTCGATGCGCTGGGTCTGCCGTGCTACCGCCTGCCCAGCGGCGCTGGCCACGACGCCATGAAGCTGCACAAGATCATGCCGCAGGCCATGCTGTTTGTGCGCGGCCAGAATTCCGGCATCAGCCACAACCCGCTGGAAAGCACCACCAGCGACGACATGCAGCTTGCCGTCCTGGCCTTTCAGCAGCTGCTGGACCAACTTGCCCTGGAAACGACATGACCGACTACGACAAGCTCGACGCCTGGGTCAACGCCCACTTTGACGAGGAAGTGCGCTTTCTGCAGGAACTGATTCGCGTGCCCACCGACACACCGCCCGGCAACAACGCCCCGCATGCCGAGCGCACCGCCGAGCTGCTGCAGGCCTTTGGCTTTGCCGCCGAAAAGTACCCCGTGCCAGCCGCCGAGGTGCAGGCCTGCGGACTCGAATCCATCACCAACCTGATCGTGCGCCGCCGCTACGGCGAAGGCAAGACCATCGCCCTGAACGCCCACGGCGACGTGGTGCCGCCCGGCGACGGCTGGACCCACGACCCCTACGGCGGCGAGATAGCGGACGGCAAGATATTCGGCCGCGCCTCGGCCGTCAGCAAAGGCGACTTCGCCAGCTTCACCTTTGCCGTGCGCGCCCTCGAATCGCTGGGCGCAGCGCTGCATGGCGGCATTGAACTGCACTTCACCTACGACGAAGAGTTTGGCGGCGAACTGGGCCCGGGCTGGCTGCTCAAAAAAGGGCTGACAAAACCCGACCTGATGATTGCCGCCGGCTTCAGCTACGAGGTCGTGACAGCCCACAATGGCTGCCTGCAGATGGAAGTCACGGTGCACGGAAAAATGGCCCATGCCGCCATTCCCGACACCGGCGTCGACGCGCTGCAGGGCGCGGTGCAGATCCTGAACGCGCTGTATGCGCAAAATGCGCTTTACCGGCAAATCACCTCCCGCGTTGCGGGCATACAGCATCCCTACCTCAACGTCGGCCGCATCGAGGGCGGCACCAACACCAACGTGGTGCCCGGCAAGGTCACGTTCAAGCTCGACCGCCGCATGATCCCGGAAGAAAATCCGGCGGAGGTCGAAGCCGCGCTGCGCCAGGTAATGGCCGACGCGGCCGCCGCCTGCCCGGGCATCCGGATCGACGTCAGGCGGCTGCTGCTGGCGCGCGCCATGCAGCCGCTGCCGGGCAACCAGCCGCTGGTGCAGGCGCTGCAGCAGCACGGCGAAGCCGTTTTTGGCCAGAAGATTCCGGCCATGGGCACGCCGCTGTACACCGATGTACGGCTTTACGCCGAGGCCGGCATTCCGGGCGTGATCTACGGCGCCGGGCCGCGCACCGTGCTCGAATCAAATGCCAAGCGGGCCGACGAACGGCTGGAGCTGGAAGACCTGCGCCGCGCCACCCAGGTCATTGCGAGAACACTCAAGGATTTGCTGTCTTGACGAGCAGGTTCATACCTTGGGCAGGGTTTCCCACCAGCGCACGCCCAGCCGTCCCTGCAGGTAGGCGATGAAAGCCAGCACCTTGCCCGATACCAGTTTCGGAGAAGGGAACACAGCGTGTATCTCCTGCTCGGGCAATGTATGGTTCTTGAGCACCTCCACCACTTGCCCCGAAGCCAACGAATCGCTGGCCACATAGCGCGGCATTGCCGCAATACCGAGACCATTGCGCGCTGCGGCCAGCACTGCCGACAGGTTATTCGAACGCAGGCGTCCGGTCACGGGCACCGTCACCATCGCGCCCTTGGGCGTGGCCAGACGCCAGACATCATCGCCCAGCACGCTGCTGTACACCAACGCAGGATGATTGCCCAGGTCAGCGGCCACACGGGGGATACCGTGCTCTTGCAGGTATTTGGCAGAAGCCGTGAGCAACCAGGGGTTGACACCGAGGAAACGGGCCCCCAGGGAGGAATCGGAGAGCTTGCCCATGCGAATGGCCACATCAACACCCTGCGCCACCAGATCGGTGTAGCGGTCCTCGAAACTCAAATCCATCTGCACCAGAGGATGCTGCTGCATGAAGTCCAGCGCCAGTGGCACCACAACACGTCGGCCAAATGCGACCGAAGTGCTCACACGCAGCAGACCCTGCGCCTGGGTTTGACCCGCGCGAGCAATGTTATCGGCCTCATCGGCCTCGCGCACGATGATCTTGCACTTCTCGTAGTACAGGGCGCCTGATTCGGTGAGGCTCACACCGCGGGTGTTGCGGTTGAGTAGCCGCACCTTGAGCCGTTCCTCAGTCGCCGCCACCATCTTGGTGACCGTGGGCTGCGTGGTGGCGAACTCGCGCGCGGCGCGCGAGAAGCTGCCACTTTCCACAACCCTGACAAATACATGCATCGCCTGGAGTCGGTCCATCGGGAAGCTCTTTCCTATTTATTCCATCAAGGAATAGATGTTATGGGCTGGCGCCTCCTTCCGCAAGTGGGAGGCGATATTTACAGTCGGTTGATCGTGCAAATCAACTCAAGGAGAACTGGCCATGTCCAAAATGAAAGCGATCGAAGCCGCAGTCCTGGTAATGGAAAAAGAAGGCGTGAGCCAGGTGTTCGGCGTTCCTGGCGCCGCCATCAATCCGCTCTATGCCGCACTGCGCAAGCAAGGCACGATCAGCCATATCCTCGCGCGCCACGTCGAAGGGGCCTCGCACATGGCCGAGGGCTACACCCGCGCCATGGCGGGCAACATCGGCGTGTGCATCGGCACCTCGGGGCCGGCGGGTACCGACATGATCACCGGCCTTTATTCCGCAATTGCCGACTCCATACCCATCCTGTGCATCACTGGACAGGCACCGCGCGCGCGGCTGTACAAGGAGGACTTCCAGGCAGTGGACATCGAAAGCATCTCCAAGCCGGTGACGAAGTGGTCAGTGACGGTGCGCGAGCCCGGCCTGGTGCCGCGCGCGTTCCAGCAGGCCTTTCACCTGATGCGCTCGGGCCGACCCGGACCGGTGCTGATTGACCTGCCGTTTGACGTCCAGATGGCCGAGATCGAGTTTGACATCGACACCTACGAGCCGCTCCCGGCTTACAAACCGGCGGCCTCGCGAAAACAGATCGAAAAGGCGCTGGACATGCTGATGGCGTCCAGCAAGCCGCTGATCGTGGCCGGCGGCGGAATCATCAATGCCGATGCCTCGGACCTGCTTGTCGAGTTCGCCGAACTCACTGGCGTGCCGGTAATCCCCACGCTGATGGGCTGGGGAACCATCCCCGACGACCATCCACTGATGGCAGGTATGGTCGGCCTGCAAACCAGCCATCGCTACGGCAACGCCACGATGCTCGCCAGCGACTTCGTACTCGGCATCGGTAACCGCTGGGCTAACCGGCACACCGGCTCGCCTGAGGTCTACTGCAAGGGTCGCACCTTCGTCCACGTCGATATCGAACCAACCCAGATTGGCCGCGTGTTCACACCCGACCTCGGTATCGTCAGCGATGCCAAGGCCGCGCTTGAGCTGTTCGTTCAGGTGGCGCGCGAGCGCAAGGCAGCGCAGCAGCTCAAGGACTTTGGTGGCTGGGTCAGTCGTTGCACAGAGCGCAAAAAGCTGATGCACCGCAAGACCCACTACACCGAAACACCCATCAAACCCTTGCGCGTGTACGAAGAGATGAACAAGGTTTTCCCGCGCGACACTATCTACGTTTCGGCGATTGGCCTTAGCCAGATCGCCGGCGCGCAGTTCCTGAACGTGTACGGCCCGCGCCAGTGGATCAACTGCGGCCAGGCCGGCCCCCTGGGCTGGACAATTCCTGCCGCGCTCGGCGTCGTTGCCGCAGACCCGACGCGTACCGTCGTGGGCCTGTCGGGCGACTACGACTTTCAGTTCCTGATCGAGGAACTGGCCGTGGGCGCGCAGTTTCGCCTGCCTTATGTGCAGGTGCTGGTAAACAATAGCTACCTGGGCCTGATTCGCCAGAGCCAGCGCGGCTTCGACATGGACTACTGCGTGCAGCTGGCCTTCGACAACCAGAACATTCCGGAAAGCGACGGCGACCTGCGCAGCTTCGGCGTCGATCACCAGGCCGTCGTGAAGGGGCTGGGCTGCAAGTCGTTGCGGGTGACCAACCCCGAAATGATCAAAACAGCCCTGATTGAGGCGCAGGCCATGGCGCGCAAGTACAGAGTACCTGTGGTCGTGGAAGTGATCCTGGAGAAAATAACCAACATCGCGATGGGCACCGAGATCGACAAGATCAACGAGTTCGAAGACATCGACTGCCGCCATCCGGAGGGGCTGAAGGGGCTGGAACTGGCTGGCTTGCTCGAGTAATCACATAGCCATATCAATAAGGGAGATAACCATGCCCCGCTTCGCCGCCAACCTCACCATGCTGTTCACCGAGGTTCCATTTCCCGACCGCTTCGAGCGCGCCGCCAAGGCGGGCTTCAAAGCGGTGGAATTCCTCTTCCCCTATGCCTACAACGCCAAAGAGATCAAACAACGGCTCGACGACAACGGGCTGAGCCTGGTCCTGCACAATCTGCCTGCGGGCGACTGGGAACGCGGCGAGCGCGGCATTGCCTGCCATCCGGACCGTGTGGACGAGTTCCGCGCCGGTGTTGGCCATGGCATCGACTACGCCCAGACGCTCGGCGTCGGGCAACTCAACTGTCTGGCCGGCAAAGCACCGGACGGTGTGTCCGAGGCCGTGCTGCTCCAGACCTTCGTCAGCAACCTGCGCTTCGCCGCCGCCGCGTTGAAGAGGGCAGGACTGAAGCTGCTGATCGAGCCGATCAACACCTTTGACATTCCGGGTTTCTACCTCAACCGCACCACGCAGGCAGTGGACATCCTGGAGGAGGTCGGAGCCGACAACGCTTTCGTGCAGTACGACATTTACCACGCGCAACGCATGGAAGGCGAGCTGGCAGCAACCCTGCAGAAGTACCTGCCACGCATCGGCCACATCCAACTGGCGGACAACCCCGGGCGCAATGAGCCGGGCACAGGCGAGATCAACTACCCCTTCCTGTTTGCGCACCTCGACCGCATCGGCTACGAAGGCTGGATAGGCTGCGAGTACAAGCCCCGCACGACCACCGAGGACGGACTCGGCTGGCGCCAGCGCCTCACGCAGTGATCTCCCGGCATCCACAAGAAAAATCCTATGAAATCACATCCTCTCAAAATCGGCTTCGTCGGTCTCGGCATCATGGGCGCGCCAATGGCCCACCATCTGATCAGCGCCGGGCACCAGCTGTTTGTCTTCACCCGTGGCAAGATTCCCGAAGCGATCGCCACCAGCTCCGCCACGCAGTGCACCCACGCACGTGGCGTGGCTGAGCGCGCCGACATCATCTTTACGATGGTGCCTGATACCCCGGATGTCGAAGCGGTGCTGTTCGGCCAGGCCGGTATCGCCGCGGGGCTGACCAGGAATAAAACGGTAGTGGACATGAGTTCGATCGATCCGCTCGCTACCAGGAAATTCGCGCGGAAGATCAATGCGCTCGGCTGCGACTACCTCGATGCGCCGGTGTCCGGCGGCGAAGTGGGAGCCAAGGCCGCCAGCCTGACCATCATGGTCGGTGGCGAGCAAGCGGCGTTCGACCGTGTCAAGCCGCTGTTTGACCTGATGGGCAAGAACATCACACTGATAGGCGGCAACGGTGACGGGCAGATTTGCAAAGTAGCCAATCAAATTATCGTGGCGCTCAACATTGCCGCCGTGGGCGAGGCCCTGGTCTTTGCCTCCAAAGCCGGTGCCGACCCGGCCAGGGTACGCGAGGCCTTGATGGGGGGATTCGCCTCTTCGCGCATCCTCGAAGTACATGGCGAGCGCATGATCAAGCGCGCGTTTGCGCCGGGATTTCGCATAGGCTTGCACCAGAAAGACCTGAACCTGGCGCTGCAAGGTGCGCGCGCGCTGGGCGTGGCGCTACCGCAGACCGCGAATGTGGCCCAGCTTATGCAGTCTTGCGTGGCCCTCGGCTACGGGGAGGCCGATCACTCGGCGCTGGTCCGTGCGATAGAGTCAATGGCACAACACCAAGTGGCACCTGACGCCTGAATCTGCCTGAACGCCGTGCCGGGATCATGCCGCGAAACCGAGCAATACACCTCACCTTGAGCGTCCGCTTGGCGGCCGCGTTGTCAAAGAAAGCGCTCCAGCAGCTTGCGTGACGCGCGGTCGAGCGCGCCCATGTCGGGCACGCTGTACTGCACGCCCTCACCGCCCGCAATCATCAAGGCGGTGCGGCTCAGGCGGCGTATGTCTTCTTCGCCCTTGAGCACAAAAGTGGTGTCGCCCCGGTCGGTTTCCACCGCCCAGACGCTGGGCGTGGCAAAGGTCGACACGCTTTTGATACTGAGAATCTGTGGCACGAAATCACGCAGCGCCAGGTCCTCCTGCAGCAGCGCGCGCTCGGCGGGCGGCACATCCTGCAGCTGCGGGATCCAGGCGACCTCGCGGCCCTCGGTGCTGACCAGCGAAATGCCTTCATCTGGCGCCGCAATCGGGAAAGCCCGCACCGGTACCACGCCAGCATGCTGCTCGCCCTGGGCGCTGGTCAGCAGCAACTGGCCCGAGGCCAGGCGTTCCAGCGTGAAGCCGGGCGCAGAAACCAGATCGAAAATTTGTGGCGTCATGGGGGTTGTGTCGCTCATGGGTTACCGGCCTGCTGGGCCGCGTGCTGGGCCACGTGCGCGAGTTGCGCGGTGGCCACGGCAATGTGGCCGGCTTCAATATCGCTGTCAGCGCCGTCGCTGTCGACCTGCCGGGCCTGGGCCTGGTACAGCCGCCAGTAGGCGCCCTGCCTGGCCATCAGCTCGTCGTGCGGCCCCACTTCAACCACCTGCCCGCGGTCCATCACCACCAGCCGGTCGGCCTTGCGCAGGGTGGACAGGCGGTGCGCAATGGCAATGGTGGTGCGGCCCTGCACCAGGTTGTCGAGCGCATGCTGGATTTCCTTTTCGGTCTCGGTGTCCACCGACGAGGTGGCTTCGTCCAGGATCAAAATGCGCGGGTCGATCAGCAAGGCGCGCGCAATCGAGATGCGCTGGCGCTCCCCGCCCGACAGGCCCTGGCCGCGCTCGCCCACCAGCGAATCGTAGCCTTGGGGCAGGCGCAGGATGAACTCGTGCGCATGGGCAGCGCGCGCCGCCGCCACAATGTCGGCCCGGGTCGCGCCCGACTTGCCGTAGGCGATGTTTTCCGCGATCGTGCCAAAAAACAAAAAGGGCTCTTGCAGCACCAGACCGATGTTGCGCCGGTAGTCGGCCACCGCAAAGCGCCGGATGTCGGTGCCGTCCACCAGAATGGCGCCGTCGCTGACATCGTAAAAACGGCACAGCAGATTGACCAGCGTGCTCTTGCCCGACCCGCTGTGGCCCACCAGGCCAATCATCTCGCCGGGCTGAATCTGCAGGTCCAGACCCCGAATGACGGAACGGTTGCCGTAGCGAAAGCCCAGCCCCCTCATCTCGATGCGACCGGCAAGCGCGCCTATCTTGACCGGCTGGGCCGGCTCGGGCACGTTGGACACATGGTCCAGGATGTCAAAAATCCGCTTGGCGCCAGCCGCCGCCTTTTGCGTCACCGACACAATGCGGCTCATGGAGTCAAGCCGGCCATAAAAACGGCCAATGTAGGCAATGAACGCCGTCAGCACGCCCACGGTGATTTCCTGTCGCGACACCAGCCAGATGCCAAACGCCCAGACCACCAGCAGGCCGACTTCCGTCAGCAGCGACACCGTGGGCGTGAACAGCGACC
>NZ_JADMJK010000085.1 GCF_018780625.1 Polaromonas sp.
CATAAGCCTCGCCTTCGGGCACATGAAAGCCTTCGGTAAAAAGCTTGAAATGGTGGATCAGCTCTTCCATGTTGGACTTCATGGATTCGCGGTCGGGTGCCGCGACTTTGTGATTACTTGTGATCACCGGGCCGGGGTTGACACGCAACCAGTCAACGCACTGCTTGATGATGCGGTTGGACTGGCGCATTTCTTCAATGCGGACCAGGTAACGGTCATAGCAGTCGCCTGTCTTGCCGACTGGAATGTCAAAGTCCATCCGGTCATACACCGAATACGGCTGCTGTTTGCGCAAATCCCATGCAAAACCGGAACCCCTGAGCATCGGACCCGTGAAACCCAGGTTAAGTGCGCGCTCTGGCGACACCACGCCGACACCGACCGTGCGCTGCTTCCAGATACGGTTGTCCGTGAGCAGCGTTTCGTACTCGTCGACCAGACCCGGAAATTTGTTCGCGAAGTCGTCGATGAAGTCGAGCAGAGAGCCTTGCCGGTTCTCGTTCAGCGCTTCAATCGCCTTGGCGTTCTTGACCTTGCTGATCTTGTACTGCGGCATGGTGTCTGGCAGGTCGCGGTAGACACCGCCAGGACGGAAGTAAGCCGCGTGCATGCGCGCGCCCGACACGGCCTCGTACATATCAAACAGCGCCTCACGCTCGCGAAAGCAGTAAATCAGGATGTTCATCGCGCCGCAGTCGAAACCATGCGCGCCCAGCCACAGCAAGTGGTTGAGCAGGCGCGTGATTTCAGAAAACATCACCCGGATGTATTCCGCGCGCACAGGAACATCGACACCCATCAATTTTTCGATGGCCAGGCAATAAGCATGCTCGTTGGACATCATCGACACATAGTCGAGCCTGTCCATATAAGGCAAGGACTGGATGTAGGTCTTGCTTTCGGCGAGTTTCTCGGTGGCGCGGTGCAGCAGGCCAATGTGCGGATCAGCGCGCTGGATTACCTCGCCGTCAAGCTCCAGCACCAGGCGTAAAACGCCGTGCGCCGCAGGATGCTGCGGTCCAAAATTGAGCGTGTAGTTTTTGATTTCAGCCATGTCGTACCTGTGTCGTCATTGTTGCCGGGGCAATTTATTGAAGACCACCATAGTTGTCTTCGCGGATCACGCGCGGCGTGATCTCACGGGGCTCTATCGTGACTGGCTGATAAATCACGCGTTTTTGTTCGGCGTCATAGCGCATTTCAACGTGACCCGATGTCGGGAAATCCTTGCGGAACGGATGACCAATGAAACCGTAGTCGGTCAGGATTCGGCGCAGATCGCTGTGGCCCTCGAAGATGATGCCGTAAAGATCAAATGCCTCGCGCTCAAACCAATTGGCGGAGTTCCATACGTCGTTGAGTGAGTCAACCACCGGGAAATCTTCGTCAAGGCAAAACACCTTGAGCCGAACGCGCTGGTTCAGGCTGACCGACAGCAGATGCGATGCGACGCAGTAGCGCAGACCGTCATACTGTCCGTCCTTGTACTCCGAGTAGTCGAGCCCGCAAAGGTCAACCAGTTGCTCGAATTTGCAGGCCGGCGAATCACGCAACAAGACAGCCGCAGCATGGTAGTGGGCAGCATCAACCGTCACAGTGACTTCACCGAGCGCGACCCGGACGTTTTTGACTTTTTCACCAAGCGCCGCAGCCACGGCATCGGCGATCCGTTCGGCAGTTGCCGGAGAGGATTGAGAGAAGGGCTGCATCAGGCCCTCGCAATCGTGTTGGTCCGGCGGATTTTTTGTTGTAATTGAATGATGCCGTACATCAAGGCCTCGGCAGTGGGCGGGCAGCCCGGCACGTAGACGTCAACGGGCACGATACGGTCGCAACCGCGCACCACGGAATAACTGTAGTGGTAGTAACCACCGCCATTGGCGCAGGAACCCATGGACAACACCCAGCGCGGCTCGGACATCTGGTCGTAGACCTTGCGCAAGGCCGGACCCATCTTGTTGCAAAGCGTCCCGGCAACGATCATGAGGTCGGACTGACGCGGACTGGGACGAAACAGCATGCCAAAACGATCCAGGTCATAGCGCGCCGCGCCCGCATGCATCATTTCAACAGCGCAGCAGGCCAAACCAAACGTCATGGGCCAGAGCGAACCGGTCTTGGCCCAATTGACCACGGAGTCGTAACTCGTGGTCATGAAGCCTTCGTTAAAAACACCTTCTAGTGACATACCCGTACCTTTGTGGCGAAAACCCTCGGGGGCCTCTTTTTATTCCCAGTCCAGCGCACCTTTTTTCCACTCGTAGATAAAGCCCACGACCAGAATGCCCAGAAAAATCATGACCGACCAGAAACCGACGGCACCGATTTCCTTGAGCGCTACCGCCCATGGAAAAAGAAACGCAATTTCGAGGTCAAAAATAATAAAGAGAATGGCCACGAGGTAGTAGCGCACATCGAATTTCATGCGCGCATCTTCGAAAGCTTCGAAGCCGCACTCGTAAGGGGAATTTTTTTCGCTGTCAGGACGCACAGGGCCCAACAAACGCCCCAGGACCTGGGGCACCACACCGACACCTACACCGACCAGAATAAACAAAAAAACAGGAAGGTATTGATCGAGGTTCATCGTGGATTCAATTTCTGGGTAACTGCCTGGGCAATTGATGCCGTGACAGCTCCACCAGGTTGCCGTTTGAACCGACAGCATCGCGGGAGCGATGCTGCCGATGCTTGTCATCTGGTGCGGACGGCGAGACTCGAACTCGCACAGCTTTCGCCACTACCCCCTCAAGATAGCGTGTCTACCAATTTCACCACGTCCGCGATGTTTATTTGCCTGGATGGCTTGAGGAAACCTTTCGGTTTTATTGCTCTCCAGACAGACTCTGAGTTTACCCTGAAATCAACCCGTTCCCGGCCGGAAACAGGTGCTTAAGCGCTTATTTCGAAGGGATTTGCGCTGCGCCGGATGCGGCAGGCGCAGGCGGTGCGGGTATAACCGCGGCCGGCGCCGCAGGTGCTGTCGTTCCGGGGATCTGCGCCGCGCCGGTGGTAGCGGGCGCAGGGACGGTGATCGCAGCACCTTCAAGAACACTCGAGCCGGTACGCGGCTGCGCATTGCCAAAATAAGCCAACAGCAAGGTACATGCAAAAAAGAGGGCCGCCATGATGCCCGTCGTACGGGACAAGAAATTGGCACTGCCGGTGGCACCGAAGAGGCTGCCCGAACCGCCGCTGCCAAAGGCCGCTCCCATGTCGGCGCCCTTTCCATGCTGCACCAGAATCAGGCCAATCATGACCAGCGCCGAGATCATTTGGACAGCGAGGACTACAGTCAATACAACATTCATACAAACTCCTAATTTAATAGCAAACTTAGCCCGTTATACCTGGGCCGCAGCAATAATCTTCAAAAAATCTACGGACTTGAGAGAAGCGCCGCCAATCAGGCCGCCGTCAATATCGGGCTGAACCAGCAAAGAAGCGGCGTTATCGGCATTCATGCTGCCGCCATACAGGATTTTCACACGCGCAAACTGGTCGGTTGCCGCCTTGAGCTGGGCGCGCAACACGCCATGGACCACTTGCGCTTCCTGCGGCGAGGCCGTCTTGCCAGTGCCTATCGCCCACACGGGCTCGTAGGCCACCACGATTTCACTGATGCAATGACCGTTGGCATGGATCACGGCGGCCAGCTGGCGCTTGACGACTTCCTCGGTACGGCCAGCCTCGCGTTCAGCCAGGGTTTCGCCGATGCAAACGATAGGCGTGATCCCCGATGCCAGCGCGGCCCTGGCTTTTTCCGCCACCAGGACATCGGTTTCACCGTGGTACTGACGACGCTCGGAATGGCCCACGATCACATAGCGGCATCCCAGATCCTTGAGCATGGCCGAGCTGACCTCGCCGGTGTAGGCGCCCGAAGCGTGCGCCGAAACATCCTGCGCGCCGAGTTCCACGACGGAAAGGCTGGCGTGGGCAGCTCTCAGGGCTTGAACCTGCGCTAGGTAAGGCGCGGGCACACACACGACAATTTCGCATGCCGGCGCCACTGCAAGCCCTTGGGCCAGTGCTGCCAGCAAGGCCTCATTGGCAGCCAGGCTGCCATTCATTTTCCAGTTTCCTGCGATCAGCTTTTTCATGTTCTTCTTTTAGGACTCACCCGTTACCAGGTTAAAACAATTTTCCCGACGTGCTGATTGGACTCCATCAACGCATGCGCCCTGGGCGCATCGGCTGCGGCAAAGGTGCTGTGTATCACGGGCTTGATGGTGCCGCTGGCCAGCAACGGCCAGATGTTCTCCTTCAAGGCCTGGGCAATGGCGGTCTTGAATTCAAGCGCGCGTGGACGCAGGGTCGAACCGGTGATGGTCAGCCGCTTGCGCAGCACCAGTCCGGCGTTGAACTCGGCCTTGATACCGCCCTGCACCCCAATGATGACCAGGCGCCCGTCCTCTGCAAGGCACTCCACTTCACGCGCCACGTAACTGCCGGCGACCATGTCGAGAATGACATTGACGCCTTGGCCGTTCGTCAGTTTTTTGACCTGCTCGACGAAGTCGCTTGTTTTGTAGTTGATCGCATGGTCAGCACCCAGTGCCAT
Source organism: Polaromonas sp. (assembly GCF_018780625.1). Classification (GTDB taxonomy): domain Bacteria; phylum Pseudomonadota; class Gammaproteobacteria; order Burkholderiales; family Burkholderiaceae_C; genus Polaromonas. The sequence continues at coordinate 4,565 of NZ_JADMJK010000085.1, forward strand.
GCAGGCTGCGCACTTCTCGTCGCTGCCGACGGTTACCAGCACCGTCGCGCCCAGCCCTTTGGCCATCTGGATCGCCGTCACACCGATACCGCTGGAGCCACCCTGAATCAACAGGGTTTCGCCCTTTTGCAGGCGAGCCCGCTCAAAGACGTTGCTCCAGACCGTGAAAAACGTTTCCGGCAGCGAAGCAGCCTGCAAATCGCTCAGGCCAGGCGGCACAGGCAGGCACTGCCCGACCGGTGCCACGCACAACTCGGCATAGCCGCCGCCTGCAACCAGCGCGCAAACATGGTCACCCAGACGGAAACCCGCAGCCGCCATGGCCTGGGCATCGCCGGCAACGATTTCTCCTGCGACTTCCAGCCCCGGGATGTCGGACGCGCCAGGCGGCACCGGATAGTTACCGGTACGCTGCAGCACATCTGGCCGGTTCACACCACTGGCGCTCACGCGGATCAGGACCTCGCCCGCAAGCGGGACAGGCGCAGCACGCTCGCCGAGTTTCAGCACGTCGGGCGCACCGTACGCGGTAATTTCAATGACTCTCATAATTTTTAAGCTTTTTATGGCGCTAGCCCCGTTGATACAGGCGCTAGCAGCTACAAAATCAATAGCAATATTGCTTGAGAGACAGATCAGGCACGGTCCTGATTTTGGGCAGGACGGTCCATCAACACCTTCATCGACAGCTTGACACGGCCTTTTTCGTCCGTTTCCAGAACCTTGACCTTGACGATCTGGCCTTCTTTCAGGTAGTCGGTGACCTTCTCGACACGCTCGTGCGCGATCTGGCTGATGTGCAGCAAACCGTCTTTGCCTGGCATCAGGTTGACCAGTGCGCCGAAGTCCAGAATCTTGGTGATGGCGCCTTCGTAGATCTTGCCGATTTCAACTTCAGCGGTGATCTCGGCAATGCGGCGCTTGGCCTCGTCGGCCTTGACGCTGTCGTTCGACGCGATCGTGATGGTGCCGTCTTCCTCGATGTTGATCTGGGTGCCGGTCTCTTCGGTCAGCGCGCGAATGACCGCGCCGCCCTTGCCGATCACGTCACGGATTTTCTCGGGATTGATCTTCATCACGTACAGGCGCGGTGCGAAGTCGGACACTTCGGCCTTGGCTTCGCCCATGGCTTCCTGCATCTTGCCCAGGATGTGCATGCGGGCTTCCTTGGCCTGGGCCAGCGCGACCTGCATGATTTCCTTGGTGATGCCCTGGATCTTGATGTCCATCTGCAGTGCGGTGATGCCGAAAGTCGTGCCCGCGACCTTGAAGTCCATGTCGCCCAGATGATCTTCGTCACCCAGGATGTCGGTCAGCACGGCAAAGCGGTTGTCTTCCTTGATCAGGCCCATGGCGATACCGGCCACGTGGGCTTTCATGGGAACGCCGGCGTCCATCAGCGACAGGCAGCCGCCGCAAACCGAAGCCATTGACGAGGAGCCGTTGGATTCGGTGATCTCGCTGACCACGCGCATGGTGTACGGGAATTCTTCCTTGCTTGGCAGCACGGCAATCAATGCGCGCTTGGCCAGACGGCCGTGACCGATTTCGCGGCGCTTTGGCGAGCCCACACGGCCGGTTTCGCCGGTGGCGAACGGAGGCATGTTGTAGTGCAGCATGAAACGGTCTTCGTAGTCGCCGCTCAATGCGTCGATACGCTGTGCATCACGCTCGGTGCCCAGCGTGGTGACGACCAGCGCCTGGGTTTCGCCACGTGTGAACAGCGCCGAGCCGTGGGTGCGCGGCAGCACGCTGTTGCGGATTTCAATCGGACGCACGGTGCGCGTGTCGCGGCCGTCAATGCGTGGATCGCCAGCCAGAATCTGGCTGCGCACGATTTTGGCTTCGATGTCAAACAACATACCGTCGACGGCCACGCCGTCGAATTCAACGCCTTCAGCTTTCAGGCCCTTCTTGGTCCAGGTGGTCACTTCACGCGTCGCGTGGGTACGGGCCTGCTTGTTGCGGATCTGGTAGGCAGCGACCAGCTTTTCTTCAGCCAGGGCAATCACTTTAGCGATCAGTACATCGTCCTTGGCGGGCGCTTTCCAGTCCCACATCGGCTTGCCGGCATCACGAACCAGTTCGTGAATCGCACTGATGGCGATGTTGCCCTGCTCGTGGCCATAGACGATGGCGGCGAGCATGATTTCCTCCGACAGCTGACTGGCTTCGGACTCGACCATCAGCACAGCGGCTTCGGTACCGGCCACGACCAGATCCATCTTGGAATCCTTGAGCTGGGTCTTGCCGGGGTTGAGCACGTACTGGCCGTCGATGTAGGCGACGCGGGCGGCGCCAATCGGGCCGTTGAAAGGAATGCCGGAGATGGCCAGCGCCGCACTCGATGCGATCAGCGCAGGAATGTCGCCTTCAACTTCAGGGTTGAGCGACAGCACGTGGATCACGACCTGCACTTCATTGAAGAAGCCTTCAGGAAACAGCGGGCGAATCGGGCGATCGATCAGGCGCGAGGTCAGCGTCTCGAATTCGCTGGGGCGGCCTTCACGCTTGAAAAAGCTGCCGGGAATGCGGCCGGCAGCGTAGGTTTTTTCGAGGTAGTCAACGGTCAGCGGGAAGAAATCCTGGCCTGGCTTGGCTTCGGTCTTGGCGACCACAGTGGCCAGCACGACGGTGCCGTCCATGTCCAGCAGCACAGCGCCACCGGACTGACGCGCGACTTCGCCGGTTTCCATCGTGACCTTGTGCTGGCCCCACTGAAAGGACTTGGTAACTTTGTTGAAAATAGTCATGTGTTTCTCCACTAATTTTGCGCACTTGAGGCAGTGCGAGAGGCCCGGAGGGGTGGCTCACTGAACACGATGCCATTCCGCAAAAAACCTGACAAACAGGCCGCCCGAAGTTCCGGGGTTTTCTTGGGGAATGACACAGCGCGCGTTCGTTTTGCCTTGCTCCGAAGTAGGTCCGTGGTGCCAGAAAACTTCTGCAAGTTGCTGACTGGCTGCGTTTGAAGCGCAAAACGCCTGAGCTAGTGAACTAACTCAGGCGTTTCCTATTGGGTTTACCGATTATTTACGCAGGCCAAGCTTGGCGATCAGCGCAACATAACGGGAAGCATCGCGGGACTTCAGGTAGTCCAGCAGCTTGCGGCGGCGGCTCACCATGCGCAGCAGGCCGCGGCGACCGTGGTGGTCTTTGGCGTGGGTCTTGAAGTGGGGCATCAATTCATTGATGCGGCCGGTCAGCAGGCCGACCTGGACTTCAGGACTGCCGGTGTCGGTGGCGGAACGGGCATTGTCCTTGACAATTTCGGCCTTGATTGATTTTGCGATCATGGTTTTCCTCTTGCAACAGCGTTGCGACTCGCGAGCGAAGCAGTGTTCCCACTATTGGGATTTGACCGCTTTCGTCGTGTTTTTGCAGGCAGTGATGCCCAGCAAAGCCTCGGATTATAGCGCAAGCCACCGCCGCAGGCGCTCCACGCCCTGCCCCAGCCGGGCCACATCCTGGCTGGCAAAACACCAGCGCAGCCAGCCCTGGGCCTCGGGCGTGGGCTTGACCATGAACGCATTGCCCGGCGCCAGGCCCAGCCCGGCCTCCACCACCAGCCGCTTGGCCGTTTCAAGCGAATCGCCAAAGCGCTGCTGGTCTTCAAGCCTGAAAAAGGCGTACATGCCGCCCCTGGGCGCAGCCACCTGCACGCCGGGCACCGCCTGCAGCAGCGGAATCAGGGTGTCGCGGCAGGTTTTCAGGTGATTCACCAGGCGCGGCGTCACGTCGGCCGTTCGTTCAATGGCGACCAGGCCGGCGCGCTGTACAAACACCGGCGCGCAGGAGGTATTGAACTCGACCAGCTTGCCCATGTGCGGCGTCGCGCTGGTCGGCATCACCAGCCAGCCCAGGCGCCAGCCAGTCATCAGAAAGCTCTTTGAAAAGCTGTGCACCACGATCAGCCGGTCTTGGGGGCTGGCCACATCGAGGAAACTCGGCGCGCAGCCATTAGGCGTCGCTTCATAGTAAAGGCGCTCATAGACCTCGTCGGCCAGAATCCAGGTGCCGGTGCGCCGGCAGTGCGCCAGAATCACCTCCTGCTCGGCGCGCGTCAGCGTCCAGCCGGTCGGGTTGTTGGGCGCATTGATGATCAGCAGCCTGGTTTTGGACGTGACCGCGTCCAGCAGTTCGTCCATGTCGAGCTGCCACTGCCCGGCCACCGGCCGCAGGCTCACACAATTGACCACGGCGCCCATGATGGCGGGCTGCGCGGTCAGGTTGGGCCAGACCGGCGTCACGGCCACCACCTCGTCGCCCGCATCCACCAGCGCCTGCACGGCCAGCATCAGGGCATTGACGCCGCCCGACGTGACCGCGATGCGCTCGGCGGCGATGGGCGCCGCGCCCTCGGTACGCAAGCCTGTCGAATAGCGGGCGATGGCTTCGCGCAGTTCGGGCAAGCCGAGGTTATGGGTATAAAAGATTTCGCCCTGCTGCAACGAAGCGGCCGCTGCTTCGCGGATGAACGCCGGCGTGACTTCATCGCTTTCACCAAACCAGAACTTGAGCACATCGCTGCGCCCCATGCCCGCATTGGCCACCTGTCGGATCATCGATTCTTCAAGGTTCAAAACGGTCTGTCTCATGTTTTTCCTTTCGCCTCGGTTGTGTCGTTCAGTTCAGGGCCGCACCATCTTGCAACTGTGCGGCTGCTCGGCGCGCGCCGCTGGAATCGTCTTGGTGACGCGAAACCCGTAGCCCGAACCTTCCACGTCAAACTTCACGCCCGGGGCGCCCTGCTTGCCCATGACCGCCACCTGCAGCGGCTGCTGAAACTGGTGGTCAGCGGCACGCATGGTTCCCTGATGACCATATAAAACAACTGCCGCCCTCTCCAGTTGGGCAGCGACAGCCATCGCATCGCTAGTCCCCGCCTTTTCGATGCTTTGCGCCAGCGCTTCGATCATCAGCTGCATGCGCATATGGACGTAGTCGTCCTGCGGCTTGGGAAAGCGCTGGCGAAAGGACTGGTAAAAAGCGTCCGAACCCGCGCCCGGCTCGTTCGGAAACCAGTCGGCTACCGCGATCACCTTGCCCACGCCGGCATCGCCCAGCGCGGCCGGCACGCCCAGCGCATTGCCGTAGAAGGTGTAGAACTTGCCGTCATAGCCGACTTCCCTGGCGGCCTTGATCAGCAGCGTCAGGTCGTTGCCCCAGTTGCCGGTCAGCACCGCCTGCGCGCCGCTGGTCTTGATCTTCACGGCGTAAGGGATGAAGTCCTTCACCCGACCCACGGCGTGCAGCTCGTCACCCACGATCTGCACATCGGGGCGCTGCAGCCCGATTTGCTTGCGGGCTTCGCGCAGCACCGCCTGGCCAAAGCTGTAGTCCTGGCCAATCAGGTAGACGCTTTTGAGCGCCTGGTCATCCTTGAACTGCTCCATCAGGGCCGCCATGCGCATGTCGGCATGGGCATCGAAGCGGAAATGCCAGTAGCTGCATTTTTCGTTGGTCAGGCTGGGCTCGACCGCCGAATAGTTCAGAAACAGCACGCGCTTGCCAGGCTGGCGCTCGTTGTGTTTGTCGATGGCATCGATCAGGGCGGCGGCAATGGCTGACGAATTTCCCTGCGCAATGATGTTCACGCCGTCGTCAATCGCCGACCGCAAAGCCGCCAGCGCTTCCTCGTTCTGGCCCTTGCTGTCGTAGCGCTCTATGGCCAGCTTGCGCGCACCGCCCGGCAGCTTGACGCCGCCGCGCGCATTGACGCGCTCGGTGGCCCAGACCAGGTTGCGAAACACCGCCTCGCCGGTATTGGCGAACGGCCCCGAAAGGCTTTCAATCAGCGCAATCCGAACGGGCGGCAAGGCCGGCTGTGCCATGGCGGCCATCGCGGCAGCCAACATCAGGGCCACCAACACATGTTTTAGAAGCTTGTTCATTGAAAAGTAATCCTGTCTTCAGGCTTGAATTTGAATAGATTGACGGCGCGCTGGTTTCAGCGGCAGACGGTGAGCGCGGATAAAACCGCGAAGTGCAGGCGCAGCCGGCTCAGCCGATGGCCGCCAGGCTCCAGCGCGGCTTTACGTCAAAGGTGTAACCAGGCTGCAACGTTTCCAGACCAGCCTGCAGCCGCATGCCGGCAGCCAGCGCAATCATGGCGCCGTTGTCGGTGCAAAATTCGAGTTCCGGGTAATGCACCCGGACGCCGCGCTGCTGGCAGGCGGAATTGAGCTGGCTGCGCAACAAGGCGTTGGCGCCCACACCGCCCGCCACCACCATGCGTTTGAGGCCGGTTTGCGCCAGCGCGCTCAGGGTTTTTTTCACCAGCACATCCACAATCGCCGCCTGGGTGGACGCGGCCAGATCGGCTTTGCGGCTTTCCAGTTCGGGGCCGAGTTTTTTGGCCTGCGTCAGCACGGCGGTCTTCAGGCCGGCAAAAGAAAAATCGAGGTTACCGCTGTGCAGCAGCGGCCGGGGCAGCTTGAAGGCCGCGCCGTCACCGGCCAGCGCCAGCCTGGACAGATGCGGCCCGCCGGGATAGGGCAAGCCCATCAGCTTGGCGGACTTGTCAAAGGCCTCGCCCGCGGCGTCGTCAATGGTTTCACCGAGCAGCGTGTAGCTACCGACGCGGTCCACCTGCATCAGCTGGGTATGCCCGCCCGACACCAGCAGCGCCAGAAACGGAAACTCGGGCGGGTCAGCGCTCAAGAAAGGTGACAGCAGATGGCCCTCCAGGTGGTGCACACCCATCACCGGCTTGCCCAGCGCGGCCGCCAGCGCACAGGCCACGCCGGCGCCCACCAGCAGCGCGCCCGCCAGGCCAGGCCCGCGCGTGTAAGCCACCACGTCAACCTCCGCCAGCAAGCGCTGGGCCCGGTGCATGACCTGCTGCGTCAGCGGCAACACGCGCCGGATATGGTCGCGGCTGGCCAGCTCGGGCACCACGCCGCCGTAGGCCTGGTGCATGTCGATCTGGCTGTACAGCGCGTCCGCCAGCAAGACTGGCACGCCCTGCCCGCGCGTTTGCACCAGGGCCACACCCGTTTCGTCGCACGACGATTCAATTCCCAACACCAGCATTTTTTCAGACATAGCGCTGTAGTTTAGGCCACGCGGTTTGTTCGATGGGCACAGAAGCCAGGAACGCAAGCGGGCTTTCCCGGGCCAGCCGCGCTGGCGCAGGCGCTCATTTCATGACCAGGCCGCCATCCACGAACAGCACCTGGCCGGTCATGAAACGGCTCCAGTCCGACGCCAGAAACAGCACCGGCCCCGCCACATCGCCTGGCGTGGCAATTCTTCGCAGCGGGGTCTGGCCAATGATCTGCGCCTTGACCTCTTCGCGGGTCGCCAGGCTGGCCTGGGTCGGGTAGACCAGCCCGGGCGCCACGCAGTTCACGCGTATGCCCAGCGGCCCCAGTTCCACCGCCAGGTTGCGGCTGAACCCGACCAGCGCCGACTTGGCCGTGGTGTAGTCGTGGTAGGGCACCAGGGGACGCTCGACCAGGTCGCTCACGAGGTTGACGATGCAGCCCCGGGCGCGTTGCCTGAAATGGGGCAACACCGCCTGACAGACGTTGTAGACGGCATGAACCGCCCCGTCGAGCTGGGCTTCATAGTCGGACCAGGCCAGTTCCCAGAACATCTTGCGCTGCTCGGGGTCGAAGGTGAAGGCCTTGAAGGCGTTGTTGACCACCACGTCGAGTTTGCCGGCTTCGTCCAGAATCTGCGCCACCATGGCCCGCACCGCCGCTTCCGAGCACACATCGGCCTGGATCGCCCAAGCGTCGCCGCCCAGCGCCTTGCAGCGCGCCACCACGTCGGCCGCCGCGGCCTCGTTTTGCAGGTAGTTCACGATCACCAGCGCGCCCTCGCGGGCAAACGCCAGCGCAATCGCCGCGCCAATGCCCCGGCTGGCCCCCGTGACCAGCACCACCTGGCCCTGGAACTTCATGGCCTGCGCCTGGCTCATTTGGCGGGCAGCAGGTCTTGGCTCACGACCTCGGAGACCTTGATGGCGCGCTGCACCAGGCCCAGCGCCAGGTAGGTGTCGGCGGCTTTTTGCAGCACGTCCATGTCGAAGGCGCCCAGTCCTTTTTTCTGCGTGGTGGCGGACACGCTGGACAGGTTGCGCAGGCGAATCACGTCCAGGTTGACGGCGGCATCCTTGCCGTCAATCGCGCGCTTGACGGCCAGCGCCGCCGCTTCCTCGGGTTGCTTGATCATCCAGTTGACGCTGTCGCGGTAGGCGGCCAGAAACTTCTTCAGCAGTTCCTTTTTCTGCTGGTAGGTTTCTTCGCGCACGACAAACATGTCGCTGGACACGTTCAGGTAGTTTTTGACCTCCATCACATTGACATCGGCCAGGCCTTTTTGCCGGCCCACGAGCAAGCCGGTGTCGGTGGCGGCGGTGGCGTCGACCTGGCCCTGCATCAGGGGCGCAAAGTTCAGCAGGCCGGTGACCACGATGGTCACGTCCGATTCGCGCAGGCCGGCCTGGTGCAGCAGCACCAGCAGGTTTTGCCGGGTGCCGCTGGACAAGCTGTAGACGCCAATTTTCTTGCCCTTCAAATCGGCCGGTCTGGTGATGTTCTGGCTTTTGAGCGACACCACATTGAACACATTTTGCGGATAGATGTCGTAAATGGCGCGCAGTTTCTCGCCTTTTTCGAGCGCCGCAAAAAACGACCCCGGATCGGTGAAGGCCAGATCGGCCTGTCCGGTCAGGATGTTGCGAATCGCATCGCCGCCGCCCGCGCCCGGCACATACTGCAGGTCCAGGCCTTTGGCTTTAAAAAATCCCTTGTCTTCATCGACCAGCAAATTGGTGACTTCCGTGATCGGCTTGCTCCAGCCGGCCACCACCACTTTTTCCAGCGCCGCTGGCGCGGCCGCCAGGCTGGCGCCCGAGAAACCCAGGCTGAGCAGCGTGGCCGCAGCCAGCACCGCGACCGAACGAACAATGGCTAATTTCATTTTTCTATTTCCTTTTGGAGGGTTGTCATACGTGATTCGAGCAAGCGTTTTTCAAGCGAAATGGCCAGCTGGTACAGCCCCAGCCCCAGCAAGGTGATGAGAACCAGCACAGCGAACATGAGCGGCGTGTCCATCATGCCCTGCGACGCAATGATCAAGGCCCCCAGGCCCTGGCTGCCGCCAATGAACTCGCCGACCACGGCGCCCACCAGCGCCAGCACCACGGCCACCCGAAAACCGGCCAGGATGCCGGGCAGGCCCGACGGGATTTTCAGCCGCAGCAGCGTCTGCCAGCGCGTCGCCCCCAGCATGCGAAACAGCTCCAGCCGCCGCGCATCGACCTGCGCGATGCCGGTCATGGTGTTTTCCATCAGCGGGAAAAAGCAGATCAGCGCGGTGATCACCACGGTCGAGGTCATGCCAAAGCCGAACCAGACAATGAACAAGGGCGCCAGCGCCAGCTTGGGCACCACCTGGCTGGTGACCACATAGGGCATCAGCAGCCGACGCAGCGCAGCGGATTCGCCCAGCAGCACGCCGCTGGCCAGCCCCAGCGCGCAGCCAGCCGTCAGCCCCAGCAACAGTTCCAGCACGGTCTGGCCGATATGGGGCCACAAGTAGCCGGAGCTCAAGCCCTGCCACAGCGTGACCAGCACCGCAGACGGCGGCGGCAGCACCAGCGCCGACAGCTTCATGGCGCGCGCCAAAAATTCCCAGCCCAGCAGCCCGGCGGCCAGCAGCGCCCAGGCGCCGAATCGGCTCCAGCGCGCGCTCATGGCGCGCCCCCGTCCATGGCCGCCCTGAGCTGCGCGCACAGCGCGTTGAACGCCGGGCTGTAGCGGATCTGGCGCCCGCGCGGCCGGGGCAGTTCCACCTCCAGGTCGTGCCGGATGCGGCCGCGGTCCATTACCGCGACGCGGTCGGCCAGGTACACCGCTTCGGCAATGTCGTGGGTGACAAAGAACACCGTGGTCTGGCGCAGCCGGCAAAGCGCCAGCAAGTCGTCCTGCAGTTCCTCGCGGGTGATGGCGTCCAGCGCCGCAAACGGTTCATCAAGCAGCAGCATGGCGGGCTCGCCCACCAGCGCGCGCGCAATCGCCACCCGGCTTTGCTGGCCACCCGACAAGTGGCGCGGGTAATGGCGCTCCAGGGCCGACAAGCCCATCAGCGCCAGCAACTGCTGGGCACGGGCCACCTCCTGCGGCGTGGGTGGATGCCGCAGCGACAGCGGCAGCAACACGTTGTCCAGCACCGTGTGCCATTCAAGCAAGGTCGGCGCCTGGAACACAAAACCCAGCTGCGGCCCGGGCGGCGCGAGCGGCTCGCCATGCAAGGTGATGCGGCCCTCGCTGGGCTGCAGCAGACCGGCGGCCAGCTTGAGCAGCGTGGTTTTTCCGCAGCCGCTGCGGCCCACCAGGCAATGAAATTGCCCCTGTTCAATGCGCCAGTCGACCCGCTGCACCACGGCGGTGCGGCCCGGGTAGGTAAAGCTGACCTGCTGCATGTCCAGGAAACTCATGGCCGGGTCCCTGCAAATGTTGACGGGCTAGTCCGCATACGGCGCAAAGCGTTCAGCGGCCAGCTCGGCCGACTGCTCAATCTCGACCATCTGGACCAGGTCCAGCAAATTAAAGCGGCCGTCGTGGTGCCAGCCGGCCTCGGGCGCGGTCATGGCGCCCAGCGCACAGAGGCGGGTCACGCCGGCGCGCCCCAGCGCCTCGGCCAGCGCAAACAGCTTGGCCGGCGCGGCGGCCAGCCCCACGGTTTGCAAAAAAGACCGGCTGCGGGCGATCACCGGCACCACGTCTTCCAGACGGTCAACGGCCACCACCTGCACGGTACGGTTCAGCGCGCTGGGCGCCAGCGGCTGCAGCTGGCCGGCATAGGCCACGCGCCAGGGCGCGCCGGCCTCGCCGATCAGGGCATTGCCGGGCTGCGTGAACAGCTGCATTTCGTGCGCCTGCTGCCAGCGGGCCACGCTGGCAGCGTCGTCCAGCGGCAGCACTCGGCGCGCAAACTTGTGCTCAAAACTGGCCAGTTCATGGGCCAGGTACTGCGAAAAGTCGCGCGGCGAGACCTTGCCGCCGCGCTCGACATAAAACAGCTGCGGCGAGTAACAGCCCTGCTGGTCGTAGCGCACCACGTCGTAGGCGGCCAGGTGGGCCGTGCCTTGCGCCTTGCGCGCATCGAGCGCGGCGCGGGACACCATGCCAAAGCTGAGCTTGTGGCCGTAGCCCAAAAACCGCGTCGTGACCGGAACCTGCTGCCGCAGCGCCTGCAGCGCGGCGTTGCCGCCATAGGCCAGCACCACGTCGGCCTGCGCAAAAAGCGCCTGCTCGCGCGCCGCATCGCCGCCCTTCCACCAGCCCACGGCCAGGCAGTCGGCCAGGCCGGGGTCTTCGTCGACCAGCAGCCGGGCAAACCAGCCGGCAAACAGCGGCTCGGCGCCCGGCAGCTTGCCGATGTTGCCGGCCTTGACCAGCAAGCCCGAGATCAGGCTCCAGATCGGCAGGCCCGGCACGTTGCCGGCCCAGATGTGGACCAGCAGGTCCGGCCCCATGGCCTTGGCAAAACCGCCCTTGGGACGCGGCTGGAATTCATCGAGCAGTTTGGGATTGGCAAAGTCCTCGGCCACGAAGCGCTGCAGCTGCGGCTGGCGAAAGGTTTTCAGGTAGGCCGTCAGCCCCAGCCGTACCATTTCGGCGTCAAAGCCTGTGACCAGCGGCAGCAGCCTGTCGGCCTGCTGGCGGCAGGGGTCGGCCGGGTCCAGCAAGCGCGCCACCGCGCGGTCCACCACCGCGATGATTTGGGACACCGTCCGGGTTTTCAGATAGGCCCGGCTGCCCTGCTTGACGCGCTCGGCCAGCGCCACCCATTGCGCCGGGCTCAGTTCCGGCACGGCCACTTCCAGCCGCTCGCCGGGGCCTTCAAAGTGCAGCGTTTGCCAGGCCAGTTCCTCGGGCCTGAAGCCCGGCAGGTAGCCGGCCACCGCGTGCAGCGTGGTCATGCCCGGGCCGCCCGCAAGAACGCTTCAACCGCCAGCGAGCAGCCCTTGGCCTGCGCGCCTTCGGCCCGCCCGAGCAGCAGAAAACCGCCGTCAACGGCCACGCCGACATCCTCGGTCAGGATGGTCGTGACCGAATTGAAGTTGGCCAGGTCGCAGTGCGCCAGCACACCGGGCGCGCCGTGCGCCACTTCCTCACCCGTCATCGGGTTGACCAGCCGCGAGCGAATCCAGTGCGGCCCCGACTTGACGGACGGCAGCACCGCATTGCCAGCGTCGTAGAACTGCGTGCTCAACTCGGTCATGCCGTACATGTTGATGCAGTGGCTGGCCGGCACGCCCAGCAGTTGCGACAGCTGCGCATAAAACTGCGCCATCGGGATGTCGCGCGACTGGCCCTTGAAGCCGCCGGTGTCCAGCACCCGGCTGCCCGCCGGCAGCGCAAAGCTGCGGCCCTGCTGCTGCAGCGCGTCCATCAGGTGCACCAGGCTGTAGCTGGCGCCCAGCAGCGCATAGGGCGTGCCGGTCTGCTCGGCCTGCGCCAGCGCGGCGCACAGGCGCGCGGTGTCCAGCCCCTGCGGCGTCAAAAAATACTGGCTGTCTGCCGTGCCAAAGGCCTGGACGGCCAGCGCCAGGTAGTGCGCCAAGGACGAGTTCGGCAACATCTCTTCCGTCGGAAACAGGATGCCCATCGCGATGCGGTCGGTGCCGCGCATGAAGCGCTGGCTGAAATTGGCGCGCATCGATGCGTCGTAGACCGCCAGCGTCGGGTGGTGGTGCTTGCCTTTGACGTCGCCCTGGGTGGTGCCGCTGGTCATGAACACGCGGTCGGTGTCGGCCAGTGGCTGGCAACTCAAGGTCAGCGCCTTGAACGCGCTGATGGGCACGGCGGGAATGTCCTGCCAGCGGTTCACGCTGCGCGGCGTCTGACCCTTTTGCCGGCAAAAGCGCTGGAATGCCGGGTTGTGCTGGAACTGGTGTGCAAACAGGGCCAGCGCCTGCTGGTTGAACGCCTCGTCGCTCGCGCCGCCCTGGGCCATGAAAGCCAGCAGGCCCTGCACGATGGCAGCGGTGCGCGCTTGCGGGCTCAGGTCTGTGGGGGTATTGATTGCATTCATGGTCGCCATTCCTTCGGTGGTCTGCGGGTGCAGGGTGCTCCGAAAGTTGTGGCGGGGGCATGGCCCCTGTCCTGACAGCTCTTCTTACGTCGGCATGATCCGATTCAAGTTCGCGGGTTCGGTTCTGACCATCTCAGCCGTCCTGCCGTAAACAGCAGAAGGGCACCCCGGAGCGAGGCTGATTCTACGCGGAATAGCCATCACCCTGCTGGCCGACAAGGCAGGCCTCCAAGGCACCCTTTTGGCGCGATTCTTGCATGGATTTTTGGCATGAATGAAGCTCTTCGCATTGTGGTGGTCGCGCCCGACCTGGCCATTACCGACCCCGACGACGACTACGCCCTGAGCCAGGCAGAGCGTTCGCGCAAGCTGCGCATTGGCCTGCTCGAAAGCGGCTTTAACCTGGTCGCTACTTTGCCTGCCGACATGTTTTTGATGGACCGGATTGCCCAGTTGCAGCCAGACATGATCATTGTGGACGCCGAAAGCGACGCCCGCGACTCGCTCGAGCATGTGGTCATGGCCACGCGCGATGCGCCGCGCCCCATCGTGCTGTTCACCAACGACGACGACACCCGCCACGTCAAGGACGCGGTGGCAGCGGGCGTATCGGCCTATATCGTGGCCGGCCTGGCGCCCGCGCGCATACGCCCGATTCTGGATGTGGCGATGGCCCGCTTCGAGCATGAGCAGGGGCTGCGCCGGGAACTGGCTGACGTCAAGACCGAGTTGCAGGATCGCAAGGTGATTGACCGCGCCAAGGGCCTGCTGATGCAGCGCCAGGGCCTGTCAGAGCCCGCCGCCTACGACAAGCTGCGCAAGGCCGCCATGAACAAGGGCCTGCGCCTGGCCGAGGTGGCGCAGCGCATGCTGGACGCCGCCGACCTGCTGGGCTGACGCAGCGGGCGACCAGAATGGTGCGCCGCACAAACGCGGTGCAGAATCAGAAAATGCGCCTGATTGCTACCTATTCAATAGCTAAAAAATCCCACTGGCATTGGGCCACGCCACTTTTTTATTGATATTTCCAGACACGCACAGCACAAAAAAACAAACTGGCACAGGTTTTGCATCAGAGACAGTGCACGGTCAACCCGCTTCAACGGCGAAGCGGATAGACCTCCAAAGAACAAAGGCGTTCGCACCCTGCATCCACACCCGTGTGGCGGTCCGGGTCGAGCGCCTTTTTTGTTTTGTTTTTTAATTTTCTGGAGTTGCTGCCATGACTGATCTACTGAAAACTTCACTGAACCGCCGCACCGTCTTGCAGGCCGCCACGATTGGCGCGGTCGGCATCAGCCCGGCGCTGCGCGCAGCGGTCTACGCCCAGGGCTCGGATGCGCCGGAGAAAAAGGAAGTCAGGATCGGCTTCATTCCGCTGACCGATTGCGCCTCGGTGGTGATGGCCTCGGTGCTGGGCTTTGACCAGAAATACGGCGTCAAGATCATTCCGACCAAGGAAGCCAGCTGGGCCGGCGTGCGCGACAAGCTGGTCAATGGCGAACTCGATTTCGCCCACGTGCTGTACGGCCTGGTCTACGGTGTGCATATGGGCACCGCCGGCCCCAAGAAAGACATGGCCGTGCTGATGAGCCTGAACAACAACGGCCAGGCCATCACGCTGAGCAAAAAACTCGCCGACAAGGGCGCCGTCGACGGCCCCAGCCTGGCCAGGCTGATGGCCAGCGAGAAGCGCGAGTACACCTTTGCCCAGACTTTCCCCACCGGCACCCACGCCATGTGGCTGTACTACTGGCTGGCCAGCGCGGGCA
>NZ_JADMJK010000117.1:0-1873 GCF_018780625.1 Polaromonas sp.
TACTTTCTTTGGCGAAGCAAAGAAAGTGAGTCGCATGCCGGGCGACTCCCGGCCAACTCAACCCCGAAAAGCCAATCCAAGATCGAACAAGCACCAGCCCCCAGAAAAAGTCCTCTCAACAAAAAAACAAAAAACTTACCCCTGCTTCCTGTGCGCCACGCTGTGGATAACTATGTTCACAAGCCGCCAAACCCGCGCCAACGCTAGCTTTGCAGGCGCTGCCTCCGAATTGACCAGCGGACCGACCCGTTTTATTCATGAAGCGCCGTTTTACCAATGAGGAAAGTTTTGTGGTAGCACAAAACTGCCATGACTGGCGCCCTGATTTTTGTGCGAAAGTAACCAAAACTTACCCCCGATTCCTGTGGGTCATGCTGTGGATAACTATGTTCACAAGCCGCAAAACCCGCGCCAATGCTGGCGTTGCAGGCAGTGCCTCTGAATTGACCAGACCGGACTCAGGCGTGCGCTCAGGACGCAGGCGGCGTGGGGTTGGCCTGAAACTCGCCGCTCAGCAGCTCGGGCAGGCGTTCTATGCCCATCTTGAAGCCGCAAGCCTGCGCGTGGCCGCCGCCGCCCATGCTTTCGGCCAGCGGGATGCAGTCAAAACTGCGCTGCGAGCGCAGGCCGACCTTGACGCCGCCGTTCTTGCCCACATGCCACATCAGCGCAAAAGTGCCGCTTTTTTCAGACAGCATGTTGCCGATCAGGCTGTGAAACACGCCGGGCACGTTCACCATCAAGCCGCTCTGGCCATTGAAGCTGACGGGCTGGGCGGAATCGGCCATGTCAGTGACGAGTTTTTTGAATTTCTCGTCCATGGCCTGGCCGCGCGCCATGAAGTCGGTGATTTGCGCGGGGCTGAACTGGGCAATCCCGGCCCAGCGGGCAAAGTCGAGCGGCTCCATGTCGAGGGCCGCCAGAAAGCCGGCGCTTTCGGGGTACTGCCAGGCCCAGATGTCGCGGTCTTCAATAAAGCGCACCAGGTCGGGCACCGGCTTGTCTGGATGGAAAAACTCCCAGGCCAGCCGGGCGCCGGACTTGTCCATGTCGAAATGCACCACGCCGCAGCGGCAGGCAAAGCCGGTGAGCTTTTCGGCGGCGCTCTTGTGGTGGTCGAGCATGACCAGCTTGGCGGCACGCTCGTCAATGCCTTGCATGATTTCGGGCGAGAACGAGAAGTCCAGGATGTAGACGGCGCGGCCGCTGAGCGCGGGCAGGTCGTCAACGGACTTGATGTCGCCGTGGTCGAGTGGCAAAAATTCGGCCTTGCCGCCATAGAAAAGCCAGGCGGCCAGGGCTGACGCAAAGCCGTCGGGGCATTTGCGTCCGTGGTAGATGACCAGCGGCTGCGGGTCGTTCAGGCTGGGGGCCAGCAAAAGTTGCAGGGGAAGAATGGTTTTCATGATGGGGTGAATTGTCGCCCCGCTGGCGCGCCAGGAATTTGTCCTGCGGCCAGTTGCTGAAATCAGCCTGCATGCGCTGCAGTGCGTCCGGTGCGTCAGGGCCTGTGCGCCACCGCCACGCCAACGCCGGGCGGCGTGGGCGCATAGCGGCTGAACTCCATCGAGAAGGTGGCGCGGCCCTGGGTGAGTGAGCGCAGCGCGGTAGCGTAGCCAAACATTTCGGCCAGCGGCACGTCGGCGCGCACCCGCTTGCCGCCCCCGCCGGCGATGTCGTCCATGCCCAGGATGCTGCCCCGGCGCGACGACAAATCGCCCATCACATGGCCCAGGAAGTCGTCGGGCATCTCAACCTCGACTGCCATGATGGGTTCGAGCAGCACGGGGCTGGCGCGGCGCATGCCTTCCCTGAACGCGATGGCGCCGGCCATGCGGTAGGCGTTTTCGTTCGAGTCGACGTCGTGGGAGGA
>NZ_JADMJK010000117.1:1973-3717 GCF_018780625.1 Polaromonas sp.
CCTTCCACGTCGCTGACGGCCTGCCGGATGGTTTCGCGGTAGGCCACCTGCGGCTTGCCAACATTGGCGGCCACGCCGAATTCGCGTTTCATGCGGTCCACCAGGATGTCGAGGTGCAATTCGCCCATGCCTTCGATGATGGTCTGGCCCGATTCCGCATCGGTGTGCACGCGAAACGACGGGTCTTCCTGCGCCAGCCGGTTCAGGGCCGTGCCCATCTTTTCCTGGTCGGCCTGGGTCCTGGGTTCCACCGCCTGCGAAATGACGGGTTCCGGAAAACGCATGCGCTCCAGGACGATCGGATACGCCGGGTCGCACAGCGTGTCGCCGGTGGTGACATGCTTCAGGCCCACGGCGGCGGCAATGTCGCCGGCCCGCACCTCCTTGACTTCATTGCGCGCATTGGCGTGCATTTGCAGGATGCGGCCCAGCCGCTCGCGTTCGCCCTTGGCCGGGTTGTAGACCGTGTCGCCCGCATGCACCACGCCGGAATAGACGCGGAAAAAGATCAGCTGCCCCACGTAGGGGTCGCTCATGATCTTGAAGGCCAGCGCCGCCAGCGGTTCGTCGTCGCCCGGATGCCGCTCGGCCGCCTTGTCATCCTCGGTCTGGCCCAGAATCGCCGGCACATCCAGCGGCGACGGCAGGTAGTCGACCACGGCGTCAAGCAGGGTCTGCACGCCCTTGTTCTTGAAGGCGCTGCCGCACAGCATGGGCACGATGTCGCCCGCCACCGTGCGCTGGCGCAGACCCTGGCGGATCTCGCCTTCGCTCAGGGCGTCGCCCGAGAGGTACTTTTCCAGCAGCGCCTCGCTGGCTTCGGCGGCGGCCTCGACCATCTTTTCGCGCCATTGCGTGGCCATCTCAAGCAGGTCGGCCGGAACCTCGGCGTACTCGAAATGCAGGCCCTGGCTGGTGTCGTCCCAGATAACGGCTTTCATCTTCACCAGGTCAATCACGCCGTGGAAATGGTCTTCCGCGCCCACCGGAATCTGCACCGGCACGGCCACGCCCTTGAGGCGCTCGGTGATCTGGCGCTGCACCCGGAAGAAGTCGGCGCCGGCGCGGTCCATCTTGTTGACAAATGCGATGCGCGGCACCTTGTACTTGTTGGCCTGGCGCCAGACGGTTTCAGACTGCGGCTGCACGCCGCCCACCGCGTCATAGACCATCACGGCGCCGTCGAGCACGCGCATGGAGCGCTCGACCTCGATCGTGAAATCGACGTGGCCGGGCGTGTCGATGATGTTGATGCGGTGCTCGGGGTAGTGGCCGTCCGTGCCTTTCCAGAAGCAGGTAGTCGCCGCCGAGGTGATGGTGATGCCGCGCTCCTGCTCCTGCGCCATCCAGTCCATGGTGGCCGTGCCCTCGTGGACTTCGCCCAGCTTGTAGTTCACGCCGGTGTAGAACAGGATGCGCTCGGTGGTGGTGGTCTTTCCGGCGTCGATGTGGGCGCTGATGCCGATGTTGCGGTAGCGCTCGATGGGTGTTTTTCGCGTCACGACAAGCTCCTTGATGGCCCCGCAGGCCGGGGCGGGATGCATGCGTTATTTTGCGCGCATCGCGGGGTTTTGTGCAGCCCGCGCCGCCAGCCGGACACTTCGTTACTTCGCCCTGAGCCCCTGCACCAGCGCGCCCAGCGCAATGCCGGCCAGCGCCCACAGCAAGTCCCAGTTGCCCGCGCCCAGGCCGGCAATGGCCGGGCCGGGGCACACGCCGCACAGGCCCCAGCCCACGCCGAACA
>NZ_JADMJK010000052.1 GCF_018780625.1 Polaromonas sp.
GCCATACCCGCTGCTGCTTTCGGTACGCCGTGCTGTCCTGGGAAAGCTTGCGCAACTCCTTGATCAGCGGGTTGTCGCGCGACGTGATCTGGGTCACCGGGACAGAAAAACCGCTGCTCATCGCAGCACCTCGGCCACAGGCGCAAACGACCTTCGGTGCTGCGGGCACGCGCCGTGCTCGCGCAGCGCAGCCAGATGCTTGACCGTGCCGTAACCTTTGTGGCCGGCAAAGCCATACTGCGGGTATTCAAGGTGGAACTCGGCGCACCAGCGGTCCCGGTAGACCTTGGCCAAAATAGAGGCGGCGGAAATACAGGGCACCAACGAATCGCCCTTGACGATGGCTTCAGCCAGCACGCTCAGCGTTGGCAGCCGGTTGCCATCCACCAGCACCTTGTTGGGCTTGAGCCGCAAGCCCTCCACCGCCCGCTTCATGGCGAGCATGGTGGCCTGCAAAATGTTCAGGGTGTCAATTTCTTCAACGCTGGCTTGCCCGATCGAGCAGCACAGCGCCTTGGCCCGGATTTCGTCGTAGAGCTTTTCGCGTCGCAGGGCCGTTAGTTTTTTTGAGTCAGCCAGCCCCTGTATCGGGTTGAGGTCGTCCAGGATGACCGCTGCCGCCACCACGGGCCCTGCCAGCGGCCCGCGCCCCGCTTCATCCACCCCGGCGATCAGTCCCGGCACGTACCAGGACAGCGGTGTTTGCGTTTGCTCAGGCTTCAAGTATTTTCTGGATTGCATTGCTGGCCAATTGTGAAGTGTCGCGCTGCAGTTCGGCATGCAGCGTTGTGAATCGTTGTTCAAGCGTCGCTATTTTTTCGGGTGCCGCGTATTTGGCGTCTACCCACTGCAGCAGCGCAGCCGCCAGCGCTTCGGGCGTGGCTTCGTCCTGCAGCAGTTCGGGGACGACAAAATCGCGGCAAAGAATATTCGGCAGGCCAACCCAGGGCTGCAGTTTTTTGCGCCGCATGATCTGCCACGACAGCCAGTTCATGTTGTAGGCAATCACCATGGGCCGCTTGAACAAGGCCGCCTCCAGCGTGGCGGTGCCGCTGGCAATCAGCGTGACATCGCAGGCGGCCAGCGCCGCATGCGACTGACCTTCCAGTATCTGCAGGTCGGCCCGCACACCGGCTTCATCGGCCAGCCGCTCAATCTGGTATTGAAGCCGGGGAATTGCAGGCACTATGAATTTAATAGCTGGTTGTACCCGCTTGACAAGCGCTGCGGCCCTAAAGAGGCGATTTGCGAGGTATTTTATTTCCGACTCGCGGCTACCCGGCAAAATGGCGATGACCGTGTCGCCCTCCTGCAACCCAAGCGTGCGCCTGGCGGCCGGCCGGTCAGGCTGCATGGGGATCACATTGGCCAGCGGATGCCCCACATAGGTGGCATCAATCCCATGGGCGGCCAGCAAGGCGGGCTCAAACGGAAAAATGCACAGCACATGGTCCACACTGCGCCTGATTTTCTCCACGCGGCCCGCTCGCCAGGCCCAGACCGCAGGACTGACAAAATGGACGGTCTTGATGCCTTGGCTTTTCAACGAAGCCTCCAGATCAAGATTGAAATCGGGGGCATCCACACCAATGAAAATGTCAGGACGCGGGCCTTGCCCGCCCAGCAGGCGCTGTTTCAGTTGCGTCCGGATTCCAACGATTTCACGGTAGTGGCGCAGCACTTCCACATAACCGCGCACCGCCAGCTTGTCACTGGGCCACCAGGCCTGAAAACCCCGGCGCGCCATCTGCGGTCCGCCTATGCCACTGCAGGTCAGTGCGGGCCAGCGCGCCTTGAGCCCATCAAGCAGCAAGCCCGCCAGCAAATCACCCGACGTTTCACCCGCCACCATGGCCACGTGTGGCGCGGACGGGATGGATGCAGGCCCACCGGCCTCGTTCCGGGTGGGCAGAGGGGGCGGCGCAATCGACATCGGCGCCTAGCGGACGATACCGCGCTGCGGAGCGGTTTGATGTAAAAAGGAAAGCATCATCTGCACGTCCGGCAACGATTCCGGGTACTTTTCAGTCAGTTCGGCAATGCGCACCTGCGCCTGCACCAGCGTCAGGTCGTCGCGGTACAGCGCCTTGTGCATGGCCTTGACAGCAGAAATTCGCTCACTGGAAAACCCCCGGCGCCGAAGTCCTTCAAAATTCATCGAGCGCGCCTGGGCCGGCTGGCCTTGCGACATCACGAACGGCGGCAAATCCGCCAGCAGCAGCGAACACATGGCGGTCATGCTGTGCGCTCCCAGGCGAACAAACTGATGCACCACCGTAAAGCCGCCCAAAATCACCCAGTCATCCACCGTGACATGGCCGGCCAACTGGGAATTGTTGGCAAAAATGGTGTGGTTGCCCACCACGCAGTCATGCGCCAGGTGGACATAGGCCATGATCCAGTTGTCATCGCCCACACGCGTCACACCGCTGTCGCCTGGCGAGCCGATGTTGAAGGTGCAAAACTCGCGAACGGTGTTGCGGTCGCCGATCACCAGTTCGCAGGGCTCGCCCGCATACTTTTTGTCCTGCGGAATCGCGCCCAGCGAATTGAACTGAAAAATCTGGTTGTCCCGGCCTATGGTGGTGTGACCCTCGATCACGCAATGCGCGCCGATACGGGTACCGGCCCCCACCCGCACGTGCGGGCCAATCACGGTGTAAGGCCCCACGGTCACGGAACTATCCAACCGGGCTTGCGGATCAACCAGAGCCGTGGCGTGAATGCCTGGTGCAGCAGCGGCCATCGTCATGTCGCCGCGCTCAGGCCAGGGTGCGCATGGTGCACATGAGTTCGGCTTCGCATGCAACGGCCTCGCCGACACGCGTGACGCCCTTGAACTTGAAAATGCCGGACTTCATGCGCGTCAACGCCACGTCCATGATCAATTGGTCGCCTGGCTCCACGGGCCGCTTGAAACGTGCGCCGTCAATACCGGCAAAGTAATACACCGTCTTGTCGTCGGGCGTCACGTCCAGGGTGTCAAAGGCGAGCAAGGCCGCAGCCTGCGCCATCGCTTCGAGCATCAGCACGCCCGGCATGACCGGATGATGCGGAAAATGGCCTACAAAAAAAGGCTCATTGATCGTGACGTTTTTGAGCGCCTTGATTCTGATTCCTTTTTCGATTTCAAGCACACGGTCAACCAGCAAAAACGGGTAACGATGCGGCAACTTTTTAAGGATTTGGTGAATGTCCATCATGATTTTTCTTGAATGTGCCTTGGATCTGCAATATGGATTTTTCAGCGTGCCGGAGTCTTTCACGCAAGACGTGAAGCTGCTTGAGCGTGGCTGCATTTTTTTCCCAGGCCGCATTGTCGTCGATAGGAAACAGGCCGGTGTAGTGCCCCGGCTTCAAAATGGACCTTGTCACGACGGAAGCCGCCGAGACATGCACATGGTCGGCCAAACTCAAATGGCCCAGCACCACCGCGCCGCCGCCCACTGTGCAGTGCGCACCAATGGTTGCGCTGCCCGCCACACCCGCGCAACCAGCCAGAGCCGTGTGTTTGCCAATGCGAACGTTATGCCCGATCTGCACCAGGTTATCGAGCTTGACACCATCTTCCAGCACGGTGTTCTGCAAGGCCCCCCGGTCAATACAGGTGTTGGCGCCAATTTCCACGTCATTGCCAATTTGCACCGCACCGAGTTGCTCAATCTTGACCCACTGGCCACCATGCGCAGCAAACCCAAAGCCGTCAGCGCCTATCA
>NZ_JADMJK010000068.1 GCF_018780625.1 Polaromonas sp.
TCTGAATGGCGGCGCGCAACACGTTGCGGCCAATGCGGCCGAAGCCGTTAATACCCAGTTTGATAGTCATCTGCTTTTTGCTCCAGTAAGTTAACTTGTGTCCACACCGTTCGTCAGGCCCTGCCCGAACGGCATTACTTTTTGGTCAGCACCTTGCGCACGGTGTCGGCAACGTTCTCGGGCGTGAAGCCAAAGTGCTTGAACAGCACGGCAGCCGGCGCCGATTCGCCATAGCTGTCGATGCCGACCACGGCGGCGCAGCCGTATTTCCACCAGCCGGCGGTCACACCCATTTCAACCGCAATGCGCGGAATGCCTTCGGGCAGCACTTCCGATTTGTAGGCAGGTTTTTGCAGGTCAAACGTGGTGGTGCTGGGCATGGACACGACGCGCACGGCGATCTTGTGCGTCGCCAGCAGTTCCTGCGCCTTCAGGGCCAGTTGCACCTCGGAGCCGGTGGCAATGATGACGGCCTGCGCCTTTTTCTTCATGCCGACCTCTATGGGCTCGGCCAGCACGTAAGCGCCCTTGCTGATCTG
This sequence comes from Polaromonas sp., assembly GCF_018780625.1. Lineage (GTDB taxonomy): Bacteria > Pseudomonadota > Gammaproteobacteria > Burkholderiales > Burkholderiaceae_C > Polaromonas. The sequence continues at coordinate 540 of NZ_JADMJK010000068.1, forward strand.
GCCCAGGTCGTCCTTGGGCGCATATGGCAGGTTCTGGCGGCTCAGCAGCAAGGCCGTGGGCTTGTGCTTGTTTTGCAGCGCCACGGCCCAGGCCACGGCGGTTTCAGCGGTGTCGCCCGGACGCCAGACGTCCAGGTTGGGAATCAGGCGCAGGCTGGCGGCGTGCTCGATCGACTGGTGCGTCGGGCCGTCTTCGCCCAAGCCGATGGAGTCGTGGGTGAACACATGCACCACGCGCAGCTTCATCAGCGCGGCCATGCGGATGGCGTTGCGGCTGTAGTCGCTGAAGGTCAGGAAGGTGCCGCCGTAGGGGATGAAGCCGCCATGCAGCGCCACGCCGTTCATGATGGCGGCCATGCCGAATTCGCGCACGCCGTAGTTGATGTGGCGCCCGCCGATCAGGCTGCCGTTGCCGGCTTCCAGCTGCACCACGTCGCCGTTGGCGTCAAAGCGCAGGTTGGGCGTGGCCTTGGTGTTGGTCAGGTTGGAGCCGGTCAGGTCGGCCGAGCCGCCCAGCAGTTCGGGCAGGCCGGCGGTGAAGGATTCCAGCGCCAGCTGCGAGGCCTTGCGGGAAGCCACGGTTTCGGCCTTGGTATGCGCGCCCACGACCGTATCGACGGCCAGCTGGGAAAAATGCTTGGGCAGATCGCCCTTCATGCGGCGCACCAGTTCGGCGGCCAGCTCGGGATAAGCGGTTTTGTAGGCCGCAAACTTCGCGTTCCATTCGGCTTCAAGCGCCAGGCCCTTGGCCTTGGCATCCCAGGCGTCGTAGCTTTCCTGGGGCACGCTGAACGGCGTGTGCGGCCAGTTGAGCGCGTCGCGCGTCAGCTGGATTTCCTCGGCGCCCAGCGGCTCGCCGTGGGCCTTGGCGGTGTTGGCGCGGTTGGGCGAGCCTTTGCCGATATGGGTCTTGCAAACGATCAGGGTCGGCTTGTCGGACGTGGCTTTTGCCGCCGCAATGGCGGCTGACACGGCCTGGGCGTCGTGGCCATCCACGGGACCCACGACGTTCCAGCCATAGGCGGTAAAGCGCATCGGCGTGTTGTCGATGAACCAGGGACCGACCTGGCCGTCGATCGAGATGCCGTTGTCGTCGTACAGCGCGATCAGCTTGCCGAGTTTCCAGGCGCCGGCCAGCGCGGCGGCCTCGTGGCTGATGCCTTCCATCAGGCAGCCGTCGCCCATGAAGACATAGGTGCTGTGGTCCACCACGGTGTGGCCTTCGCGGTTGAACTCCTTGGCCAGCAGCTTTTCAGCCAGCGCAAAGCCCACGGCATTGGTCAGGCCCTGGCCGAGCGGGCCGGTGGTGGTTTCAACGCCGGGAGTGACGTCCACTTCGGGATGGCCGGGCGTCTTGGAGCCGAACTGGCGGAAGTTCTTGAGTTCCTTGATCGGCAGCTTGTAGCCCGTGAGGTGCAGCACCGAATACAGCAGCATGGACGCATGGCCGTTGGACAGCACGAAGCGGTCGCGGTCCATCCAGTGCGGGTTCTGCGGGCTGTGCTTGAGGTGGTCGCCCCACAGGGCAACCGCCATGTCAGCCATGCCCATGGGGGCGCCGGGATGTCCCGAATTGGCTTGTTGCACAGCGTCCATTGCGAGTGCGCGTATCGCATTCGCCATCATTTCATTATTGGCCATCAAGAAAAGCTCCGGGAGGTTCGGGAATCAGGGTAATCCGCTATTTTACCGGGCGAGCGGCGGGCGGCTGTTCAGGCCCGCGTTGCGGGGCCTCGGTGCGGGCCTGTCACGGCCCTGAAAACCGGGGCGGCGGCCAATGCTCTAAAGTGCTGTTCATGCACACCACGCCACGCCCTAGCAACCTCTTTTTACGCCGCCATGGCCCAGCCCGCAAGGCGGGCGCATGAGCATCAAAGCCATGATCCTGGCGGCCGGACGCGGCGAGCGCATGCGGCCGCTGACCGACCACTGCCCCAAGCCCCTGCTGCGCGTGCGCGGCAAGGCGCTGATTGACTGGCACGCCGAGGCCCTGGCGCGCGGCGGCTTCAGCGAACTGGTCATCAACACGGCCTGGCTGGGCCCGCAAATTTCAAGCCATTTCGACCTCCAGCCCAATCAGGACGGCGCTGAGAAGCTATCCATTTCATACTCGCACGAGGGCGCTGACTTTGGCGGCGCGCTGGAAACGGCGGGCGGCATTGCGCGCGCGCTGCCGCTGCTGGGCGAGGTGTTCTGGGTGCTGGCGGGCGATGTGTTCATGCCGGGCTTCGAATTTTCTGAAGCCGCCGTCAGCCGCTTTGTGGCGGGCAGACAGCTCGCCCACCTGTGGCTGGTGCCCAACCCGGCCCACAACCCGCGCGGCGACTTCGGGCTGGGCGCTGACGGCCTGGCGCGCAACCTGGCCGCGCACGACGAAACCGAAATGCCGCGCTACACCTACAGCACCATAGGCCTGTACCGGCGCGCGTTTTTCGACGGGCTGCCCGAACTGCCGGCCGGCAACCCGCAGGGTGTCAAAGCCCCGCTGGCCCCGCTGCTGCGGGCGGCCATGGACAATCAGCGCGTCAGCGCCGAGCTGTACGAGGGGCCCTGGACCGACGTGGGCACGCCCGCCCGGCTGGACGAACTGAACCGCATCACTGAAAGCTGAACCATGCGCACTGAAACGAGCACTGCACCGGGCCCCCTGGCCCATCAAGCGATCTACGCCAAACGCCGCGCCGCGATTGGCCGCGCCCTCAAGGCGGCCGGCGGCGGCATTGCCGTGCTGCCCACCGCACCCGAGCTGCCGCGTAACCGCGACAGCGACTTTCCCTACCGCCACGACAGCTACTTTTACTACCTGACCGGCTTTACCGAACCCGGCAGCTGGCTGGTAATTGACGCCAGCGGCAAGGGCACCACCAGCACCCTGTTTTGCCGGCCCAAGGACGTGGAACGCGAAATCTGGGACGGCCTGCGCATGGGCCCGAAAGCCGCGCCCGCAGAACTCGGCGTGGACCAGGCGTTCAGCGTGGACGCGCTGGACGAAAAAATGCCGGAACTGCTGAGCAACCAGAACGCCGTGTGGTTTCCATTTGCCACCCACAAAGGCCTGGAAACCCAGGTCGACGGCTGGCTGAACAAGGTGCGCGCCCGCGTGCGCCTGGGCGCCGAATGCCCGCAAAGCCAGCACGACCTGTGCAAGCTGCTCGATGAAATGCGGCTCATCAAAGACAAGCACGAAATCGCGATCCTGCGGCGCGCCGGCAAGATTTCGGCCGGCGCCCATGTGCGCGCCATGCAGGCCTCGGCCGCGCTGCTGCACGACGCGGGCAAGGGCGCCCTGGTCAAGCTGCGCGAATACCACCTGGAGGCCGAACTGCTGCACGAATTTCGCCGCCACGGCGCGCAATTTCCGGCCTACACCAGCATCGTGGCGGCCGGCGCCAACGCCTGCATCCTGCATTACCGCGCCGGCGACACCGAACTGCAGGCCGGCCAGCTCTGCCTGATCGACGCCGGCTGCGAGCTCGACGGCTACGCCAGCGACATCACGCGCACCTTTCCGGCCAACGGCAAATTCACCCCGGCCCAGCGCACGCTCTACGACATCGTGCAGGCCGCGCAGGAAGCAGCGATTGCCGTCACCCGCCCCGGCCAGCGCTTTACCGACCCGCACGACGCCGCCACGCGCGTGCTGATTGGCGGCATGCTGGACACCGGCCTGCTCGACAAGGCCAAGCACGGCAGCATTGACGACGTGCTCGAATCCGGCGCCTACCGCCAGTTCTACATGCACCGCACCGGCCACTGGATGGGCATGGACGTGCACGACTGCGGCGACTACACCGAGCCCGGCAGCAAGCCCCGCCCGGAAAAAGACGCGCTGGGCCAGACAGTCATGAAAAAGCCCGCACGCATCCTGCGACCCGGCATGGTGCTGACGATAGAGCCCGGCATTTATGTGCGCCCGGCCAAGGGCGTGCCCAAACAGTTCTGGAACATTGGCATCCGGATTGAAGACGACGCGCTGGTCACGGCCACCGGATGCGAGTTGCTGACGCGCGGCGTGCCGGTGAGAGCCGATGAAATTCAGGCCCTGATGCGGGGGTAGCGCCCGGCGGTTAAGCCGCATGCTGCCAATGAAAACCGCGCATCGGTGCGCGGGAACCAAAGACGAAATGCAAAACGCGGCGGCGGTGCTTGCCACGGGATACAGTGGCTGGTTCAGACTGAAGGCGGTAGCAGCAGTTCGCGATCAGTGTTCTCGTTACCGGTCATTGAACCGTGTGTGTCGCTTGGAACCACCGAGCCAAGAAATGCCGATTTCCTTGGCTGCTGACTTCAACAGACACATAAGAGTCGTACACGACAGTCAGCTTTCCCGGAGGTCGATCTTTTGTCGCTACTTATTCACCATAGCCCATAGCCTTAGGCAGCTACTCGCGAAGCAAGTCACGCTTGCACGTACAAGCGATGCGGTGGGGAACCAGTTGTCTGACAGTCCTGTGCGCCCCCGGAGTTCCGACATCAACCACCCAACCTGGGCCAGCTTGGGTGGTTGTCATCGACCACGAAAGGGTGCGAATGACGTACGCCATGGCTGGTTGCGCCAGCGCCATGGGGATGCCCGGGTGGCAATTCTGTGTGTTCGTGCTCGATCACCTCTGGATCCTGGGACGGCCAGACCATCGAGGTGACCCAGACGGCCAATGCGCCAGCACTGCCCAGGATCGCAAACGTCACGGGCATGCCATAGCGAGCGCCGAGCCAGCCGGCCAAGGGATAGAACAACAACCAGCAGGCATGCGACAGCGCGAACTGTGCGGCAAACAGCGCAGGGCGATCCTCTGGGTTAGAGGATCGCCGCAACAAGCGCCCGGAGGGTGTCTGGGCTGTGGAGTAACCCAAGCCGAGCACGAACCACAAGGCCATCAGCGAGGCATGTCCGACCACGAAGGTACCAGCGAACATGCCTGCGACCAGCAACCCGATGCCGCCCAACATCACGCGGCGGTCAGCCAGTTTCTCCAACAGGCGTGGCAAGACCAGTGCAGCCACCATGGAGCCCGCGCCGAAACTGGCCAACGCCAAGGCTACCGCGCTCTGGGTCAGCCCCAACCCGGCCTGCACGATGACCACCGTGTTGACAAAAACCATGGAGCCTGCCGCTGCCACGGCAGCATTGACGGCCAGCAGCCCGCGCAACCGGGGTGTGGCCAGGTAGATTCGCAGCCCGCGCGTAGTTCGATCATAGATACCGCGACGCTGCGGCGCTGGATGCGCCGGCAGGACCACCGACACCACCAACGCAGCCGACGCCAGGAATCCCACCACCGTGCCGGCAAAGAGATCGTGAAAACCAATCACCGTGAGCAAAGCAGCAGCCAACATCGGACTGACAAGGCTCTCCATGTCGTACGCAAGGCGTGAGAGCGATAAGGCCTTGGTGTAGTCCTTTTCTTGCGGCAGCACGTCGGGGATGGTGGCCTGGAAGGTGGGCGTGAAGGCAGCCGACGCCGCCTGCAGCACAAAGATCAGCACGTACACCTCCCAGATCTGAGAGACAAACGGCAGCACCAGGGCAACACCCGCACGCACCAGGTCCAGCGTGACCAGCATGGTGCGCCTGGGCAGGCGCTCGGCAAATGCCGCTGCGACCGGCGCCACGCCAACATACGCGACCATCTTGATGGCCAGCGCCGTGCCCAGCACCATTCCCGCGTTGTTGCCGGCAAGGTCGAAGGCCAGCAGCCCCAGCGCCACCGTCGCCAGCCCGGTTCCGATCAAGGCAATCACCTGAGCGGCGAACAAATGGCGGTAGGTGCGGTTGGCAAGAATGTTTAGCATGTTGTGGCTCAGGGTCGAAGCGCTTAGGAGTATTGGGAGCCAGTGGCTCAGAGGTAGCGTGTGATTTCTCTGAACTCGTCCATGGAGTGGCTCTGGCCGACACCCAGGGGACCCACGAGATCTTCAAGACAGTGATCCAGATGGTCCTGAATCAGGGCTTTCTTGGCTTGCTGAATCGCTTTTTCCACCGCCTGCAGCTGCTGCGCGACGTCGAGGCAGGTTCGTCCCTGCTCCAGCATTTCTATCGTGCTGCTCAGGTGTCCGCTGGCTCTGCGCAGGCGTTTGATGATGGCTGGATGGGATGCATGTGTATGCGGTTGTGTCATGGCTGATCATATCCCCTCGGGGAGGTTACTATAATCCCTCCACTGATATTGAACGCAACAACTCCCAATGACCCAGCACCTCTCATACGCCTTGCGCCCTAACCGGGCAGCGCTGGGCATGCGATGGCTGGTTCTGGTGGTGATCATGGTCGGAACGATCATCTCTTCGATCGGGGGCACGAGTTCCCATGGCCTTGCAGCCTTCCCGGCAGCGCTTCACGTCACTGGGTTTTCCTCCGACGAGTCGCACGAACATGCGCATGAGGATGAAGGTATGGGATTGTTGACTCAGAGTGCAAGTGCCGACCACCCCCACCACGGGGCGGATCACTCGCACGACAAAGCCCACACATTGCCCGTTGCATGGAGTTCTGCAGCACCGCAGCTTCCCGGCTGGTTCGGGCTCGTGCGGCCTTGGATTGAAATGGTTCAGGCGTCCCGGCTGGAACGCCCGCCCATGGGCTGAGACCCTTCTCGCACTCGCCCTCGCGCTGCTCCATGCAGCGCTTCCATTTCTTTCAGACTATCGGAGTCTCCATGCACAGCTATGTTCACGACAGGCTGCCACGTTCGCCATGGGCGATCTGGCAATCCCGTCTCTTGCTACTTTCAGCATTCTTCATCTGCCTTTTCCTGGGTAGCACAGAGGCATTTGCCCACGCCGTCACCGAAGGCGACAAGGGCTACATCCAGGAGATCTCGGGCGTCAATCTGCTGCCCTTCATGTACCTGGGCGCCAAACACATGATGACGGGCTACGACCACATCCTGTTCCTCTTCGGGGTGATCTTCTTCCTCTACCGAATCCAGCACATCGGTATCTACGTGAGCCTGTTTGCGTTGGGTCACTCCACCACCATGATCCTGGGCGTGTACTTCAACGTCGGGATCAACAGCTACCTGATCGACGCGATCATTGGTCTGTCTGTGGTCTACAAGGCCCTGGACAACATCGGTGCGTTCCAGCGATGGTTGGGGTTCCAGCCCAATACCAAGATCGCGACTCTGGTGTTTGGCCTGTTCCACGGCTTCGGTCTGGCCACCAAGATCCGTGAGTACGAGATCTCACCCGATGGACTGGTGCCTAACCTGCTCGCCTTCAACGTGGGCGTTGAAATCGGCCAGCTACTGGCATTGACGGTCATCCTGATCGGTATGAGCTACTGGCGCCGCACGCCCAGTTTCGTGCGCAACGCCTATACCGCCAACGTCGCCATGATGAGCGCGGGCTTCATTCTGGTGGGCATGCAGCTCACCGGCTACTTCGTGTCCTGAACACCCAAGGAATATTCAACATGTACAACAGCGATACCCCTTTGCGCGCCGAACTGCCAACTTCCAAGCAGCTTTTGCGCTCCACCATCCTGGCCGCCATTTCGGCGCTGGTCCTCCTGGTTGCCGTCGTGCTTCCGGCTGAATACGGCATCGATCCCACCGGCGTCGGTCGAGTCCTGCGCATGACTGAAATGGGCGACGTCAAGCAACAGCTGGCGGCAGAGGCTGCGGCCGATGCTGCCGCTGCGGCGCCGGCAGCCCAGTCGCCCACCACTGGAATGGCTGGCATGGCTGTAGCCAATGCGGCAGAACCTCCAGCAAAGGCTGCAGTGGCTGCTGCCCCGAAGGAGCCGGCTAAGGCTGCGACGCCCAAGATTGAATGGCGCGACGAGATGCCTGTCACTCTGACTCCAGGAGAAGGAACGGAAATCAAACTGAAGATGGTTGAAGGCGCAAAGGCCCAATACGCTTGGGTGGTCGAGGGCGGTGAAGTCAACTTCGACACCCACGGTGATGCACCGGGCAAGTCGATCAGCTACGAAAAAGGTCGCGGAGTTTCTTCCGATGAAGGCGTGCTTGAGGCCGCGTTCACTGGCAATCACGGCTGGTACTGGCGCAACAGGGGCAAGTCCAACGTGAAGGTCATTCTGCGGACCCGTGGCGACTACACCGAAATCAAAAAAATGAAGTAGATGAAGGGCGCTGCAATACCAATTGCAGCGCATTTTCACGGCACTCGATCTGATACACCTCTCAAATGAACATCCAAATGAAAACGCTAAAAACTCTCGGCAGCACTTCTTTGACAATCTGTTTCCTGGCTACGCTCAGCGGATGCGAAAAAACCGGCCCCAACGACAATGGCTGCGAATCTGGCCACGGACACCGCCACGAATGAGGGTGTACCCCTTTGGTTGAAATCACGGCAATACAGCTGACAGTTGGGCTACTGGCACCAATGTCAGGTATCGGGCGGGCAGTTTGATTTCCAGTAGACCCGCTTTCGCTGCTCAGGAGCCGGCAAGCCGGTAAAAGTGGTTTCCGGGTTCCACGGTCAGCTTGTTGAACTCTAGGGCAGAAATCGAATGGCCACTTTACTCAAGCGTGAGCACCCGCTTTGGGCACTGACGCGAAGTTCACGAGCAGCTTCTGACAGGCAAGGCGTTGGACTGCCAGAAAGCTGCCGGTAGCGAATACCCCTCTTCCGCTGCAAAGCGGTCCTATGAATTCGCCTTTTTACTCAGCCCAAGACCGCTCGATCCAGCGTTTTTTCAACCCCCCTCCCACACCTATTCCACTGGCTGAACGCTTCTTCAAAAACCGGGTCGCCCGACAAATCGCTGTACGCGAACTGCAGCCGCTGCCCCGGCCACGGCATGGTGCTGACGATAGAGCCCGGCATTTATGTGCGCGCGGCCAAGGGCGTGCCCAAGCCGTTCTGGAACATTGGCATCCGGATTGAAGACGACGCGCTGGTCACGGCCACCGGCCACCGGCTGCGAGCTGCTGACGCGCGGCGTGCCGGTCACGGCCGATGAGATTGAGGCCCTGATGCGGGGGTGATCGAACACGCGCCACAGGGTTGCGCCAGCGCTGCCCTTTCCGCATCAAGGTCAGACAGGCAATCAGCCGCCTGTCACTGAACATCAAGCGCATTGACGCACAGCATGAAGAACCTGACCGGCAGGCCTTGCCGCCGGACGAACAGGCCAAGGCAAGCGTTAGTTAAACCAACGATTGTGGAGAAACTATTCGGTCGCCAGCAGCATCGCCGCCCAACGCGGCAACTTGCTAGCCAGCAGAGTGGTTTGCTCTTTCTCGCACAAGGCCACCAGTAAGTGCGCTCCTTGCTCTACTTCGGCGGCATCGTAGACAAAGGCAAGATCGGCAAGCCGCACGGCTTGCTTGAGGTTGGCCATGGTGCGCGGGTAGCGCTCAAGGATGCGGCTGGCCGGAACGTTGTGGCCGCCTTCCTGAACGCGCTGGCTGACACGCGTTAACAGGCGCTGCGGGTCCCCCACGGACACGACGTAGAGGACCACCTGATAGCCCAGCGATTGCGCATGGCGGATAAGGCTGAGTTTTGATTCGTGCGAGAAAACGGTCTCGCTGACAAATCCGGCTCTGGCATTGAGCAATGCCGCCCGCCGCGCATCAGCCCATTCGCGCGCAGCGTCGGAGCGCTTCTGCAAATCAGCGATGTGCTGCAAATGGCTACGCGCATACAAGTCAGCGTTCACAAACTCCAGTGGCGGTAGAGCGTCGATTTCCCAGCGCCGTTGGGTCCGGCCAGAAGATGAAAAATCGGCTGATTCAAGCTGCAGCCCGTTGCACGGCCTGCTGGCGGTTCTCTTCAACAATGGTGCGGATATGGGCTTGCAAAACCCCGTTGGTGCTGGCCGCGAGCACCCGCATCTTGAGCGCCTCCAGCGCGTCGGGCGCTTCTTCGCGCGCCTGCTTTGCCGCCGCTTCATACTTTTGAATCGCCGCCTGCGCCTCCTGCGCCGTCAGGCCGGAATGCTCGACGATGCGGCCCAGCGTGGCCCAGTATTCAACCTGGCCGGCGACGGAGCGGCGCAGCGGCTGGGCCGCTTCGCGCGCTTGCTGCACCAGGGCGGCGGGAAGTTTGACGGATGAAAAACCGGTGGGTGATGCGGGCATGATGAATCTCCTGATTGGCGCATTTTGCGCCAATCAGGGCGGCGATGCAAAACAGCCCCCTAACAGCCTCACGGATTTTCTGGATGCGTAGCCAGCGCGAACGCAAGCCGCTTGTGCTTTCCGAGAAGCTTTCTGGAGCCAGATTGACAGTCAAATCAGGCTTTAGCTCAATACTGGCGAGCGCAAGATGCTATTAATTTTATTAAATTTGTGCGTCGGAAGGCGCCGGATTGGACAACGCTTCGTCGCAAGTAGCTGCCGGCGGTCAAGCCGCATGCTGCCGCTGAAGACCGCGCATCAGCACGCGGGAACCGTAGACGAAAGACAAAACGCGGCGGCGGTGCTTGCCACGAGATACAGTGGCTGGATTAGACTGGAAGCGGGTCTACAACTATCGAAACTGCTTGCCCTGAACCGGACACTGAAAGTTGCGGCCTGGTTGTCGGCAATGTGGTGATAACTTCAAGAACCCCTGCACCCACTGCCGAGCAAGACCAGTCATTGCAACTGGCATTTCGTAAGCCTTTTGAAATGGCTATGTCACCTTTGAGTGTGGAAAGATGCCGAGAGAAGCCAGCAACAAGGCTTCCGGGGTGGGTAGACGGTGAGTGTCCAAGGTACGTCGCCAGCCGAGATAGTTCGGCAGGTAATGGGTGGCAACGCCGTGAAAGCGGGCGAGCCAGCGGTGCAGGCGACTGTCATAGACGTTGACGTTCTGCACGTGAAACGCCCCTTTGACGCGAACACCCGCGGACAGACCTACCGATGCTTGGGCATGGGCGTGCAGCGCGTCGGACCCGCCATTGCCGGTTTTTTTCTCTAACCTCACCCCGCTGTTTGCTGCCTTGCTGTCAGCGGCTTTTTTGGGTGAGTTGCCGCATCTTTATCATGCGGTGGCGTTTGTGCTTATTGTGAGGGGATTGTGGTGTCGGCGCGGCGGTGAAGCAAAGCGGTCAGTCCCCGCGGGTACCGCCAAGCGCCGGGAACTCCGGCGTGCGGCTGCCGGATGAAGGCTGGCGTAGTGCGGCGAGTCGCCGCGTCATGCTTTCTATTTCGATGGTTTGACCGGCAATGATCTCTTCAGCCAACTGGCGGGTTGCCGGGTCGCGGCCATGCTTCAACACCAGCCGCGCCATGTCGACCGCACCCGCATGATGCGGAATCATCATCGCCAAAAAATCCACATCGGCGTTGCCGCTGTAGCCCGGCGCGTGCATGTCTTGCATCATGCGCGCCATGCCGGCATCCATATCGTTTTGAAACCCAGGCGCCGCGCTGGCCTGCCTTCCGGCATGGTCATGGACGTGGGCCGGCTGCGCCATGGGGCTGCTCGTCAGCACGGCCCAGGCGATCGCCAAGCCGAGCGTGAGTCCTGACCGCATCTTGCGGGTGGACCTCATGCAGTTTGCCCCTTCACACCGGGCCGCACGTACACCAGATTAATGCTCTTCTTGTTGCGCAGCCCGCCCGACGGCAGGTTCAGGTTACCCAGGGGAATTTGCGCGATGAAGTCCGGCTTGAACGGGTCGCTGACGTCGAAGGCACTGCACACCGTCTGGCCGGCGTTGGCCGTGCCAGGCAATTCGTCCTGTTCATGCGCCACATACAGCAAGGTATTTTCCGGATTGGTCCACAGGCCATGTGATTCGCGGCCATGACTGAAAAAGCTGCCGACCCTCTTGCGTTCGCCGGTTTTTGCGCTGCGGTCAATGATTGCAATCTGGCTAGACGCCACGCCACCGGGGCCGCTGTCGTCCACCCGGGCCAGGCTGACATAAACCACACTGCCCTTGGCATTGGCAACAAACTCCACATGGTTGGGCCGCCCCATATTGCCCAGCGACACGTTGTCGAGCAGATCGAACCCCTCGCGTGTCGAGCGGCACGACACCGCGTCGGCCAGTTTGTGGGAGAGCCAGACCTCCTTGCCGTCGGGCGTGGTCTTCATGAAGGGCGTGAAGCCCAGCTTGTCCTGCGCGCTGATGTCGAGCGTGGTCAGGCGCTGCGGGTGCGAATGGCCGTCGGCACCAAGGTTGACGCGAAACACATCCACCTTGGACACCTTCTGGCTGGCAACATAGGCCAGCGTGCCTTCACGGTTAAACCAGACCTGCGCCGGACCATTCAGCGTGGGCAGGAACTGGCGCACCGACAACACGTCCGAACCTCGCAACTGCCGTAGTGCACGGTCAACATCCAGGATGGCGATGCGATCTTCACCGCGCAAGGTGACCCAGAGCTCTTTGCCGTTTCGGCTGAAAGTGGGCTCATGGGGCTCGCGTCCCAGCAGGATGCCGCTGGACAGGCGTTCGGGATTGGTGCTGGGCCCGGCGGCCGGGTTGGGCGTATTGCCGATCACGCGTTTTTCCACCGCATCGATCAAGTAAATATTGCTGGAACCACGCCCGCTCGTGGCCAGCAATCGACCATCCGGAGACGGTACGGCGCCATGGGCGTCAATGCATCCATGGTACAGGGGCTTGTGAATCATGGCCGCATGGGTGGGTGCGATGCCGGCGGTGATGTACCGAAACGGGGGGCGCGCATCTTCATCAAAGCTGGTCAGGTTGATGGTGGTCTCTACCGTGTTGCTGCGTGGATCGATAACAACCACTGTGTTGGAGTCTTCGTTGGTGATGAAGACGCGGTCGCGGGGATCAATCCCGGCCGTGGCGTTTTGGGCAAAGCTTGTTGGCAGTGCCGCGGCAGCCGCTGCCGCAGCGGTGTATTTAAGAATATCTCGGCGATCTGTGTTCATGCAGGTTTCCTGGAAAGTTTGCGTAAATGGAAAAGGGAGATGACCCCAGGTCAAAGGATCACAAAGAGTCGCTTGGCGGCGACAGGGGCGGCTGGTGCAATCGGCCCCCACCGAATGCTCACATCAGGCTGAGCTGTCGATAGACTTCCTTCGACACACGCATCAGCTCATCGCGGTCCGAGCCACCGGAAATGGCGTAGCCAAAATTCTTGTCCATCCAGTAAAAAACATTGACAGGACCATCCTGTCCAAACCGGAAAGCGGTTTCTGGCTGGCCTGACGACCTGGGCACTTCGCGGGTCACATACAAGGTGAGCCGCTGACCCGTGGTGTCGTGGTACATGAATTGCGCCACGGGTCCCGTATCGCCAGGCAGCAAGCGACCGCCGATCAGCTCGTAGCCCACGGTCTTGAGACTCGGTGGCTTCACCTCGGTGCCCAGACGCTTGGACAACCAGGTCACAAGCTGCTGCTCCTGGTCTGCTCCCACCTCCACAGGACGCCGGATGTCAGGGCTATAGACCACGTGGGCCACAGCCGCCCGGCGGGCAAAACCGGTCAGATCTCCGCCCTTGTAGGCCAAAACAGGGCGGGTTGTCATAGACGCGAGTTGCGCTGCATTTCCATCGAGCAAGCCGCGTGCAAACCAGGCAGAGCTGGCGCTTACCACGGCAATGGCAACACCCGCAGCCAGACCGCGCCAAGGCCACACCATGGCCTCAGGCCGCAGCGGCAAGCGCAATGGCAAGGGCTCGTCGAGTACCGGATTGAGAAAATTGCGCAGCGACTCGTTTTGCTTTTGCCAGTCCTGGACGCGGCGACGTTCGTCCGGCCGGGTGCTCAGAAATCGTTCAACGTCGGCCCGTCGCGCCGCAGCCAATTGCTGGTCGGCATAGGCATGTAGATCCGCTTCGGTGATCGGGGTTACGCCGGTGGGGGGTGTCAGTTTGATTTTTTCCATGTCATTTCACGCGCTGAAGCCTGCAGCTCACTTCGCGTCCTTCCAGTTCGACCCTCAGGCGCTCACGTGCCCGCGATAGCCGCGACATAACGGTGCCAATAGGCGCGCCAACAACGCTGGCAACTTCCTGGTAGCTCATTTCTTCAACGCCGACGAGCAGCAGCACTTCTCGTTGTTCAGGGGGAAGGCGTTGCAGCACTCGGTCGAGATCACGCACTTCCAGCCGATCTGCTTGCGTCGCTCGGTCGGGTAACTCGGGAAGTTCATCCCCTGCGGCCTCCTCTGGTGTGCTGCGTTGGGAGCGCACCCGGTCAATGAACAGGTTGTGCATGATGCCAAACATCCATGCCCGAACCTCACCACGCCGCTGCCACGATGCAAATTGCCTCCAGGCGCGCTCCAGCGTGTCCTGCACCAGGTCGTCGGCACGCTCCCGGTCAGAGACCAGCCCGCGCCCATAGCGGCGCAGGCTGGGAATGCAGGCAACGATGTCCGCTTCGTCTTGGGCGCGCATGCAATGGGGCTAACTTGATTTGACAATGTTCAAACAATGCCTGACTCAGGGCCGGATGACGTGCCAGACGTTCTTGAAGTTGTCACCGCTGCGGTCACCCGCTTTGGTGTCCGGCGCGTAGAGGTAAATCGGCTTGCCTTTGTAGGCCCACTGCCTGGCACCGTCGTCACGTGTCAACACCGTCAGTTCACCTTCAGGCTTGGCATCGGCGCTGGCCACCACTGGCGGCCACAGGGCTGCACAGGGCCCGTTGCAAACGCTCTTGCCACTGCCCGCCACATCGTTGTCAAACGTATAAATCGTCCTGCCGGCAGTCGTGGCCATCACACCGTCCGATGCCTTGATCGGGGACTCAGCCTGGGACAGCGGTGCAAACAGTGCAGCGGCGCAAGAAATCATGAAGGCCGGAAACAGGTGAGTTTTCATGGAAAGCTTCAATAAACAGTTAAGGAATATCTCCGGGTCGTGGATCACGCTGCCATCAATAGGTGGCTGATTTCGCCGGGGCCAGCGCAGCGGCTTGAGGCGCCGCACCAGCCACCACCAACTTGGGGTCGATTTGCCACGTTTCAGAAACAATCATGTTGTCACGATATACAAGGACGTAGCGAACCTTGATGGGAGCTTTACCTTCAAATTGAACATTGGCCGTCACTGTCGAACCGTTGATGTTCGCCGACTCTTCGAGCTTGTCAACCGTCAGCTTCAGTGCGCCTTGCGACTTGGTAAATTTTTCCCAAATGCCGCGAATAGGGGCCACGCCGGCATAGTTTCCATCAAGCGGGCCGCCGAGCCACTGGAACTGGGCATTATCCTTGTAGCCGCGCATCAGCACCTGCACGTCACCACTGGCGATGGCCTGAAAGTGAGTGGTGGCGTCATTGCTGGCCTGGCCGGCGTGGGAGGTAGCGATCAGGCCGAGAGCGAGAGCTGCAGCGAGAGCAAAGCGTTTCATGGTGCGTCCTTGATGATGAAGGTGTGGGGTAGACAACTGAATAGACGGAGCTGCCCCACCCTTTATTCCCGGACTTCGTGAAATTCTGAAAAAATTTCTTGCATCGGGCTGAAATCTGTTCGACGAGTCCGCCCATGGGCCCGGCCATCCTGGCCTACCGCTGCTGGGGCGTAGGCGTGTAGCGCGTCGATGCCGCGATTGCCGGTTTTTTCTCCAACCTCACACCGCTGTTTGCGGCCTTGCTGTCAGCGGCTTTTCTGGGTGAGTTGCCGCATCTTTATCATGCGGTGGCGTTTGTGCAGATTGTGGGAGGGACTGTGGTTTCGGCGCCGCGGTGAATTACTTGGCGAAAGGGCTGGTACACCATTGTTGCTCGCATGGGACGCCATCATGATTGCCGTCCAGAGTCAGGCCGCAGCGCGCAGCGCAGCTACTCGCCTGCGAAATCGACAATCCATCACTACGCTCCCTCGTCGGGCGTTGAATCCTGGTGATGAAGTTTCAGATGAACTGGATTGCAAAGTCTTACAGCAATAGTTGACTATCGGTATCCTGCATCCTTCAATGCATTCCGCCCGCCAGACCGCTATCACCTATGGCCGCTTTGGGCACGTTGCGGCAGGTGGCCAACGTCCGCATTTCTGCCGCAGAAAACTTTGCTTGCGCTTCCCGACGATCAGCCCACAGTGAGACTCCCTCAATCAACAAGGAGTCCGCCATGGAAAACACAACAGACCACGAACAACACGCCCCCTGGAACAAGGGCGTGATCGTCGGGCAAAAATCTCCGTTCAAATTGAAGGAAATTTGGGCCATTCGGGTCCGCCTTCAACTTCAACACCGCGTGCGTGAACTCGCCATGTTCGACTTGGGATTGGACAGTAAACTGCGGGCCTGTGACCTGGTAAAAATGCGAGTGCGCGACATCTGCCATGGCGAACACGTATCGCCCCGAGCAACCGTGCTGCAACAAAAGACCTCGCGACCCGTCCAGTTCGAAATTACCCTACAGACCCGTGATGCAGTCAGCGATTGGATCAAAGAGGCCAAACTCGGGCAGGACGATTATTTGTTTCCCAGCCGTCTCCATGAGTCACCTCATATCGGAACCCGCCAATACGCAAGAATTGTGGACTCTTGGGTCACAGAGATCGGGCTAAATCCGTCCGAATACGGAACCCATTCAATGCGGCGGACCAAAGCTTCCTTGATCTACCGCCGGACGAAGAACCTGCGGGCGGTACAACTGCTTCTCGGTCACACCAAATTGGAGAGCACCGTGCGCTACCTCGGCATTGAGGTGGATGATGCCTTAGAAATGGCGGAGCAAACAGAGATTTGATCGGCGGTGGGTGTCCCGCAACAAAGAAGTAGTTGTTTGCTGGGCGTCCAGAAAGAGACTGTAGGCGGCCGTCGGGTTACGCTGCATCGCCGAGGCACACCCCGCTCCATGGCAGACCTTCAATTTGAATGACTGCCATGGAGAAAGTTGACCGTCAGCCCCAGGCTGGACGCCGACTTTCGCGCCGCTCCACCACCTTGAGCACGAACAGCAGTCCGACGCCCAGCACCATGACACAGGCCGCCACATACAGACCAGCGTTGTAATTGCCAGACTGCGCCCCAATCATGCCGGTGATGGCCGGGCCTATGATTTGTGCAACACCATACGAAAGCGTCATCTTGCCCATCATCTTGGCGGGCATGGTTGGGTAGTAGCGCCCGGCCATGCTCAGCACCAGGCTGACCATGCCGATGAAGGTGCCGCCAAACAGCAAGGCACCCATCATGGCGGCCCACGGACCAGGCACCAGGACCGGCAACAAAATGCCTGCTACCTGCAGCACGGCGGCCAAAATTAGCGCGTTCAAGTCACCGGTGCGACGCGCGATTAAATCCCAGGTGATGCAGGCTGGTGCCGCCCCGATGCCAATGGCCAAAAACGCCAGATTGCCCCACCCGGCCAAGCCAGGCAAATGGTTCACGATGGCCACGATAAAGGTCACGCTCACCACATAGCCAAAGCCGGCGCAAAAATATGCCGCCATGAACACACGCAAATACAAGGGGCTCGGAGGCTTGTCTTGCAGCTTCTGGCCGCTTTTGGTGAGGCCACTGTTGTCTGGCGGGGGTAACCAGCGTAGCGCAGGCACAAGCAGCACGCAGCCCACAGCAGTAAACGCAAACCATTGCTCGCGCCAGTCGAGCCCGGGCGTGAACAGCATCACCGCACCAGCACAACCCGCAATGCCCAGCCCAAGGCCGGAAAAGTGGATGCCCATCTCGCTGCGGTGGTTGTGGCGGATGAGCCAGTTCATGATGAGCCCGGTGCCCAGCAGCATGGCCGCTGCACTGGTCAGTCCCGCCACATAACGCGACAGCGCCCACACCACCACGTTCGTGCTCAAGCCCATCACCAGCGTGCTGACGATAGCCAGCACCATGCCGATGCGGTAAAGCCGATCTTTGAGCACCAGGCTGTTGATACGTGATGCAATCAGCGCACCGCTCAAATAGCCCGCGTAGTTAATGGCTGCCAGCCAACCGGCTGCGGCCACACCCAGGCCGGCTTGTTGTTGCATCAGTGGCAGTAGCGGAGTGTAGGCAAAACGGGCTACGCCCAGCGCCAGGATCAAGCTGGAAATGCCGGCACTGAGCACCTTGAGGCGGGTGACGTGGTGAGTCATGGACGATCTTGGCTTGGAGTTAAGTGGGTAAGCGTCGCAAATGTAACGAATTTTTCTTCGGTAACCAGGCTGCACTGGTCATTTTTGGCCAGTAACGCGCATCAGCGAAATAGGGATGAACGACTCCTTTCGAAAAAATTGGGAAGCCGCCGAAAAGTGCCACCGAGCCCGCCGTGTAAAGGGTCTTGACTCAGTGTGGACCTGTCCCTCGGCCTGAAGAGGTTGTCACTCCCGAGTCAACGGCTCTTGCAGACTGGGTGCAGTCACTTGGTTTCGGAGCGCCAATGTCTGCTGCCACCACGAGCGGTCGTACGCCCGCGTCACCGCAAGGCAGACATGCCCCCCGCCATCGAATCCAGTGGACTGACCGTCTGACGCGAGGCATCCTTGAGCACATGTGTGTAAATCATCGTCGTGCTTACATCACTGTGTCCCAGGAGCTCCTGCACCGTACGGATATCGGTCCCGCCCTGCAAGAGTTGCGTCGCACAGATGTACCGCAGCGTATGCACCGTGGCATGCTTGAGGATGCCCGCCTGACTCAAGGCAAGCTTCAGAGCTCGCGATAAGCGCTGCTCGTACAAATGATGCCGACCCTCAATCCCACTGCGTGGATCCGTCGAAATTACCGGTGAGGGAAACACCCAGTGCCATGCCCAGGTCTGGTCGGCCATCGGCTACTTGGCATCCAAAGCGTGAGGCATATACACCCCGGGCCGCTGAACCGCGCGATTGGACCTGCGCGAAAAGCCGCGCAGGCCGGTTAGCTCCACGTTAGGCCGCACGAGCAGCAGTCGTTACACACCGCGCGTCCGCTCTAGCGTGGACATCTGGCTGGCCTTCACGGCATTGCTCGCGGTTGCGGGCTTTCT
>NZ_JADMJK010000066.1:0-14710 GCF_018780625.1 Polaromonas sp.
CGTCGTAGTCTTCCTGGCCGTGTGCAAACCTGAACAGGTGGATCTTGTCGTAGCGCGCCACGCACTGGCCTGACGGGGCGTAGGCCAGCGAGCAGTTGCGGGCGCGGGCAGGGTCGCTGGTCGCCATCGGCAGCGTGCCGCCGACAATCCAGAGGCCCAATTCGCGCGCCGACTGACTCAGAAAATCCTGGATCAGCCCGCTGCCAGCGGTTTCCTGAAGGCCGAGTTTGTCGGTGTCCTTGCGGCCCATGACGCAAAAGTACTCGGGCAGCACCGCCAGTTCCGCGCCTTGCGCAGCGGCCTGCGCAAGCCAGTGCCGGGCCGTGTCCAGGTTGCGCACAACGTCGGTGCCGGACACCATTTGAATGGCCGCTATTTTCATGTTCAGCGTGTCTCCACAGGGGCGCCGCTGGCCTTGGCCTTGCGGTCTATCTTGGTGATTCGGGGGTCCGCCCAGGTGCCGTCAATGTGGAACTCCTGGGTCGCCGCTTCGATCAGGGGCTTGCGAAAAAACATCTGCGCCAGGAAACTGCCCAAGCCCACCACCGGGTTGATCACCGTGGCGATCAAGGAGGCCGTCCCGGCATCGATTTCAGGCACGACCACCACCTTGATGTCCTGCGTTTCGCGGGCAATGTCGGCGCTGCCCTCCATCAGTACAGCGGCATTCACACCGCTCATCTGCAGGTTGTTGGTACGCGCCAGCCCCTGCTGAATATTGACATCGCCGCGCACAAAGTCAAAGGCGAATCCTTCGGAAAACACATCCCGGAAATCCAGCGTCAGGCGCCGGGGCAAGGACTGCAGACTCAGCACGCCCAGCAGCTTGGCAATGCCCGGGTCGGCCTTCAGGAACTGCCCCGACGCGACGTTCACGTTGAACTGCCCGCTCATGCTGCGATAGTCCAGGCTCAGGGGCGAGCCGTTCCAGGCCACCTGGCCCTCCAGCTTGCCCTTGCCGCGGCGTATCACATCGGCCATGCCAAAACGGGTCAGCAACTGGCCCGAATCGGCAATGTCCAGCCTGAAGTTCAGCAGGCTGCGGCGGCGCGCAGCGGGCTGCGGGCTGGCGGCCACCCAGTTGCCGGTCGCAGTCAGCACGGCTTCGGGCAGGATCACGTTGAACTTGTTCAGGCGCCACTCGCGTACCGCCTCACCGGCCGAGGCGCTGCGGTTGACCGCCTCAATCTCCACACGCCCCAGCTTCTTGCCGCGCAGCTCCATCTCCTCGACCACGATGTCCAGCGCCGGAATGCTGGCGGGCTGCTCGTCCAGCAGGGCCTCGACCTCGCGCGCCGTGCTCGCCGCCAGGTTCAGCCGCGCCAGCCGCGCATAGACACGGCCATCGCCAGCCGCGCTGGGCTGGCGGTATTCGACGTAGCCATTGAGCTCGGACGCATTGATGTTGGCGCGCCAGTTCAGGCCTTCGCGCGAACCGCCCACCACGACGTTGTTCAGCTGGCGCCCCTGCACCAGCAACTCTTTGGCGCGTATCGCCATGGTGGTGGGCAGGTAGCCCAGCGCTGCGGCGGCGCCAGCCGGTGCCGCCTGCGGTGCGCCGCCCGGCACATCCCCCAGCAGGCGCGCCCAGGCATCCAGGTCCACCCGCGCGAGGTTGATGTTGGCCGCCACACCGGCGACGCCCGCCTCAGGCAGTGGCACGGGTTCATCAGCCTCCAGCCCCACGCCGATGCCGCCCCGGATGACACGGGGCTCGGCGCCGCTCACGTCGCGCACATAGCGCACGGACGCCACGCGCCCGATGCTGAGCGACAACTGGTCCTGCAGCGCCTGCCCCGGCGCCATCGTGGCCGGCACCAGCGCGCTCTCAAAACGAACCGGCAGCGCGGACTCGGCCGTTTTGCGCAGCGGCGCCGGAAAGTCCAGTGCCATGCCCTGCAGGCTGCTGGACACCATGACTTCGGCATGCCCACGCCGAAAACCCAGCGACGCCGCATAGGCCGCGCTGCCACTGGCGTTTTGCGCCATGCGCGCCACAAAGCCCATCTCCCGGGCCTGGCGCAAGCCTTCTGCCGACACGGTGCCCTGCGCGGTGAACGCCACCACGGGCTCGGGCTCCGGCGCACCCGGCAGCGCACGGGCCAGCTCGCGCATGCCGCCGTCAAAACGCATGTCGCCCCCGAACAGCCGCGCCTGGGCGCCGGCCACCTGGAAACCCCGCTCCGTGATCGCCAACACCCCTTTGAGCTGGGTCAGTTCGGGCGTTCCCGGCGCAAACTGCACGTTGTTGCCGGGCAGCGTGATTCGGCCCGCCACCTGGGATGTTTCAATCGCATGGATAGGCAGCATCAGGCGATAGCGGTGCTCGCTGTTGCCGCTGGCCACGGCCTTGGCCAGCACCTCGCTGGTCATGCCGCCCAGCGGCGAGGTATTGACAAAACCCAGCGCATCGGAAAGCGGGCTCTTGATCTCCAGATTCACCTCCACCGTTGCATCGTGCAGCAGGTCGGGAATTCGCGCACTGCCCTTGACCAGCTGCACCCCCGGCAAGCCGGCGACTTTCCCGGACACGCCATTCACCTCCAGCGCGGCGCGGTTGAACACCAGTTCCCCGTTGAGGTCGGTCAGGGCCGGCCAGGGCGCGGTGCCCGCCGGCTGCAGGGTTTTGGGGACATAGGCCAGTTGCCCGTTGCGCACCCTGGCCGACACCCGGAATTCCCCGTGCGCCGGGTTGGCAAAAGGCAGTTCCCGGATCGGCCCCAGCACCCGGAACCTGACGTCGCTGACCTGGCCCTGCAGCACGGCATCGCGCACATAGTGGCGCGCCTCGTCGGGCAGCACCAGCGGCAGGTAGCGGTGCGCCTGGGCGCCATTGCCCCGGCTCAGGCTGCCCTGCAGGTCCAGCACGCCCGGAAATCGGTGATCGGGCGACGCAGCGTCTGCCGGACTGCCAGGCGCTGCGTCTTCGGTATGCCAGCTGACCTGCGCCTGGCCCTGGGCATCAGCGTTGGCAAACTGCAGGTTGCGCAGCTGCACCTCGATTTTGCGGCCCGACAATTTCCAGCGGACCTGCGCCGACAGCTGGTCCAGCGGAATCAACGCGTCCTCGAATACGCCCGGCAGATCCAGCGCCCCCTTGAGGATGTTCACGCTGGCCTGGCCGCCGCCCTCGGTCAGGTCAAAATCAAGGGTCGCGCCACTGACGCCGGGCCGACCGGGTGTTGCGTGCGGGGCGGTAACCGGGTTGGGCAGCGCCGCCACGCGCAGGCCAGCCACACGCCCTTTGGCCGCATAGGTGGTGGGCGCATCCAGCGGACCCTGCCAGCGCGCCTCCAGGGTCTCCACCAGGCCGCTGGGCGCAAACGTGGTCAGGAGTTCGTGCGCGCTGCGGCCCAGCGGCAGGCGGTGGGCGATCTGGTCCAGCACGGCCAGATCCAGCTTGTCGGCACGGAGTTCGCTGTGCGGGGCCACCTTGCCTTCACCCCGGGTATGCGCCAGCGCGAGGTTGCCGCCCGGCCACTGCAGGCCGTCCCGGGTGCGAAATTGCAGGCGCTCGGTACTGAAGTCAAAGCCATTGGCACGCCGCGCGCCGCCAATGCGGCCCGCCACCGACGCGAAGGCCAGCGGCTCCAGCTGGGCGCCCAGCCGGGCATCGACGTCTTGCAGCGCCAGGTCGGCTGTGCCGCCCGTGAATTGCCCCTTGCTGACATCGGCCCAGGCCCGCAGCGCGCCGTTGCCGCGCATCAGCTCCACGCCCAGGGTGTCCACGCCGACATACTGCCGCACGCGCGACACGTCAACGCGGCCGGACTCGGCATACAGCTGGCCAGACCAGGCTTCAAAATTGCCCGCGTTGCCCGACAGCAGCGACTGCCTGAAGCTGCCCCGCAGGCTGAAACGCTCGCCCCACTCAGGGGGCGGCGTGGCGTCCAGCCGCAGCAGGTGGCGGCGCCTGCCATTGCGCATCACCGCATCCACCTGGCCCAGGGCCAGCGGCGGCGCCTGCCGCAACTCGTCGGTCCAGCGCACGGAGCCGCCGCGCAGCACGAACTCGGTCTGCGAGAAAAACCAGTCAGCCACGGCGCCATGACCCGCGTCCTGGCCTTTGGAAACATCCAGCCCGCCGACAAAGACTTTTCCGTCGGCAGTGCGCCGGATGTCCAGTTCGGGCTGGTCGATCAGCAGTTGCTCAAAGCCCAGCCCCCAGAGCGACGCCAGCGACAGCGCGCCCACCACGCGCGGCAACCGCAGCGCTTCGCGCCCCTGCGCGTCCATCAGGCGCACGTCGTGCAGCTCAAACGACGGGATCATGCCGCGCGAATAGGCATTGATGCTGCCAATGCGAACCGGCACCCCCAGCGCCTTGGTGGCCTCTATTTCGAGCCGCGGACGGAATTCGCCAATTCGCGGCACAATCCAGCCGTGTAGCAGCAACCCGCTCAGGCCAAAGAGCAGCCAGGCCGCCGCGACCAGCCACAGCAACCAGCGCATGCTCCGTGCGATCCAGCGCAGGCGGCGGGACGGCAAGGCAGGCGGGGTGAAAATTGTGGGCTCCATTGACTCGGGAATTATGACTGCCGCCCCACCTGTCCGCTTGAGGTAGAACCATGAAGTTTGTGAAGTAGTGTGATGACCGCCCTGTCAACTGTTTGCCCGGACACCCCCGCCCCGCCCCAGGCGTCGGCCTACTCCCGTTTTGTGCAGCGCATTCGCCGCCGCTATGCCGACCAATTGCCCCTGTTGCCTGCGGGCGCGCCGCTGCGCCCCGGCATGCAGACCGCCCTCGATGCGCTGCTGGCCAGCGGACTGGAAACCGGTGCGGCGCTGCGGCTGCTGCGCCAGCTGGTCATGGAGCGGCTGGTCACGCTGGACGTGGCCCCCACGCTCCCCACTGCGTGTGGTTCGCTGCCCCCCGAGGGGGATGGCCTTGCTTGGGGCGGCCCGGCGCTGGCGGCCGCCGCGTCGGCGACCGGCGTTGCGCTGGAGGTCGTGACCCGGGCCATGACGGAACTGGCCGAACTGGCGCTGGATGTCGCCATGCAGCATTCCAGCAACCAGCTGGATGCGGCGCATGGCGCGCCGCAAGCCGAGGGCGGCGCCCGGGCACAGATGTGGGTGGTCGGCATGGGCAAGCTCGGCGCGCGCGAGCTCAATGTGTCCAGCGACATTGACCTTATTTATGTGTACGACCAGGACGGCGAAACCGCAGGCCGCGAGGACGGCCGTGGCCAGATTTCAAACCACGAGTACTTTGCGCGCCAGGTCAGGGCGGTGTTCAGCCTGATTGGAGACGTCACCGAGCACGGCTTTGTGTTTCGCGTGGACCTGGCCCTTCGGCCCAACGGCAACTCTGGCCCCGCCGCCATTTCGCTGAGCGCGCTGGAAGACTATTTCCAGGCCCAGGGGCGTGAATGGGAGCGCTTTGCCTGGCTTAAAAGCCGGGTGGTGTCGCCGCTGGCCAGCATACGCAGCGGCTCGGCCCAGGCCTTGCGCGGCTCCGTGCTGCCCTTCGTCTTCAGGCGTTACCTGGACTACAGCGTGTTTGATGCGCTGCGCATCTTGCACCGGCAAATCCGCGAACACGCGGCCAAGCGCTGCGCCGGCCACCCCGAGCGCGCCAACGACGTCAAAATGTCGCGCGGCGGCATCCGCGAAATTGAATTTACCGTGCAGCTGCTGCAGGTGGTGCGCGGCGGGCAGTTCCCCGAGCTGCGCACCCGCCCCACGGTGGATGCGCTGCAGCGCGTGGCCAACGCCGGCCTGATGCCCCAGGACACCGCCGATGCGATGGCGCGCGCCTACGACTTCCTGCGCCGCGTGGAGCACCGCATCCAGTACCTGGACGACCAGCAAACCCACGTATTGCCCACCCGCGACGACGACCTCGGCTGGATCGCCCAGACCATGGGCTACCGCAACTGCGGCGACTTCCTGTGCGAACTCGACACCCACCGCGAACTGGTGGCGGGCGAGTTTGACCGGCTGCTGGGCGGCAAGCCCGACTGCAAGGGTTGCGGCAACGGGAATGGCAACGGAAACGGCAATGGCAACGGGGCGCCGCCGCAGCTTGAAGAGTTGCTGGAGCAGTTGCCCGCGCACTGGCCGGCGCAATTCAAGGCCCGGCTGGCGCTGTGGCGCCAGCATCCCCGGGTGCTTGCCCTGCGCGAAGACTCGCGCGCGCGCCTGGTGCGCCTGCTGCAGCGCACCGCGCAGTGGCTCAAAGAAGGCACGGTGACGGAAGAAGCCGCCCTGCGGCTGATCGACTGGATCGAGCCCCTGCTGCGGCGCGAAAGCTACCTGGCGCTGCTGCTCGAACGCCCGGCGGTGCACGAGCGCCTGCTGCGCCTGCTGGGCGCTGCAAAATGGCCCGCGCGCTACCTGTTCCAGCACCCCGGCGTGATTGACGAGCTGGCCAGCGACGCGCTGATGCACGAGCGCTTTGACGCCGCCGCCTTCACACGGGACCTGCAGCAGCGGCTGGCAGCGCTCAGGCGCACCGGCGAAGACGACGAGGAAACCTGCCTGAACCTGCTGCGCCGCGCCCACCACGCCGAAATCTTTCGCACGCTGGCACGCGACGTGGAAGGCATGCTGACCGTCGAGCAGGTGTCCGACGATGTGAGCGCGCTGGCCGAGGCGGTGCTCAGCATCACCGCCGACTGGTGCTGGCAGCGCCTGAAAAACAAGCACTGCGACACGCCGCAGTTCGCCATCATTGCCTACGGCAAGCTGGGCGGCAAGGAACTGGGTTACGGCAGCGACCTGGACATCGTGTTTGTCTACGAGGACGAGGACGAGCGCGCGTCAGAGGTCTATGCCGGCTTTGTGCGCAAACTGATCAACTGGCTGACCGTCAAGACCGGCGAGGGCGACCTGTTTGAAATTGACACCGCGCTACGCCCCAACGGCAACTCCGGCCTGCTGGTCACCAGCTTTGACGCCTACGCCCGCTACCAGCAGCAGCGCGGCAGCAACACCGCCTGGACCTGGGAGCACCAGGCCATGACCCGCGCGCGCTTCGTGCTGGGCAACGCCCCGCTGCGACAGCGTTTTGACGAGGTGCGCTGCAGCGTGATCACCGCGCCGCGCGACGTGCCGGCGCTGCGCAGCGAAATCGTGGCGATGCGCGACAAGGTGCGCAAGGCGCATCCGGTCAAGGGCGACAAGTTCGATGTCAAGCACAGCACGGGCGGCATGGTCGACGCCGAATTCGCGGTGCAATTCCTGGTGTTGTCCGAGTCGGCCCGGCACCCCGAACTGGCCGACAACGTGGGCAACATTGCCCTGCTGCAGCGTGCCGAACTGGCCGGCCTGCTGCCCGCAGGCGTGGGCCAGCAGGCCGCCAGCGCCTACCGCACCTTGCGCCGCGTGCAGCACCAGGCCCGCCTGAACGAAGAGCCGACCCAGGTCAGCCCGCCCGCCCTGGCAGCCGAACGCGAGGCAATCCAGGCGCTGTGGGCCAGCACCTTCGGCCCGGTCGCCTGAGTTAAGCTGGGGCAGCCTGCCCCCGTGCGTGCTCCCTCTGCTTTCAAGCGGCCCGGCAGTGCCTGCGGCTGCCGCATGGCTGCCGTCCCGGTTTTTTATTCGTCCCGAGCCGCCCGCACCATGCAAAAATTCAAACTCAAGCCCGCCGTTGTCGTCAGCCTCGTGGTCGTGGTCATCGCCGGGGCCGCAGCGGCCTTCTTTTTCCTGTCGTCAAGCCCCACCTCGCCAAAAGGCCCTGCGCTGGCCGCGCCCAAGCCGGCCCTGACCGTCAGCACGGCAGCGCCGCAGCAGGCACGCCTGCCCATCACGCTGGCGGCCAACGGCAACATCGCCGCCTGGCAGGAAGCCCTCATCGGCTCCGAATCCAGCGGCCTGCGCCTGACCGAGGTACGCGTCAATGTGGGCGACAGCGTCAAGGCCGGGCAGGTGCTGGCCACGTTTGCCGGCGACAGCGTGCAGGCCGACGTGGCGCAGGCGCGCGCTGGCCTGATGGAAGCGCGCGCCAACGCGCTGGACGCCGTGGCCAATGGCGACCGCGCGCGCACCCTGCAAAACACGGGCGCGCTCAGCGCCCAGCAAATCAACCAGTACTTCACCGCCGAAAAATCCGCCCAGGCCCGCGCCGAAGCGGCCCAGGCGCTGCTGGACGCACAGCAACTTCGCGCCAAGCAAACCCAGGTGCTGGCGCCCGACAGCGGCATCATTTCGGCGCGCAGCGCCACCGTGGGCGCCGTGGTCGGCGCGGGCACCGAGCTGTTTCGCCTGATCCGCCAGGGCCGGCTCGAATGGCGTGCCGAAGTCACCTCGGCCGAGCTGGACCGCATCACGGTCGGCACGCGGGCCACGGTGCAGCCGCCCAGCGGCGGCGCGCTGCAGGGCCGGGTGCGCATGATTGCCCCCACCGTAGACCCGCAGACCCGCGCGGCGCTGGTGTATGTCGATTTGCCGCCCATGTCAAAAAAAGTGGGCGCCGCGCTACCTGGGATGTTTGCGCGCGGCGAATTCGATTTGGGCGCGTCCGACGCGCTGACCGTGCCGCAGCCGGCGCTGATCATGCGTGACGGCTTTCAATTTGTGTTCGTGCTGGGCGCCGACCAGCGCGTCAGCCAGGTCAAGGTGCAGACCGGGCGGCGCGTGGGTGACCGGGTTGAAGTCGTTTCAGGGCTGGCGCCCGAGGCCCAGGTCGTGGTCAATGGCGCCGGTTTCCTGAACCATGGGGATCTGGTCCGGGTGGTTCAGGAATTCAAGCCAAATAAGGCCTTATCCACCGTGCTGCCTGCATCAGCAGCTAGCAAATAAGGAGCGATGCCATGAACGTATCGTCCTGGTCGATCAAGAACCCGATTCCGGCCGTGATGCTGTTTGTGCTGCTGACCTTTGGCGGCATGCTGTCGTTCAAGGCCATGAAGGTGCAGAACTTTCCCGACATCGACCTGCCCACGGTCAGCGTCTCCGCTTCGCTGCCGGGCGCGGCACCGGCGCAGTTAGAGACCGAAGTCGCGCGCAAGCTTGAAAACGCCATCGCCACGGTGCAGGGCCTGAAACACATCACCACCAAGGTGCAGGACGGCGGCGTCACGCTCAACGCCGAGTTCCGGCTTGAAAAGCCAGTGCAGGAAGCCGTTGACGACGTGCGCCTGGCCGTGTCGCGCGTGCGCGCCGACCTGCCCGGTGACCTGCGCGACCCGATCGTCAGCAAGGTCGACCTGGCGGGCCAGCCGGTGCTGGCCTTCACCATTGCGTCGAGCCGGCTGGACGCCGAGGCGCTTTCGTGGTTTGTCGACAACGACGTGTCGCGCAAGCTGCTGGCGGTGCGCGGCGTGGGCGCCGTCAACCGCGTGGGCGGCGTGACGCGCGAGGTGCGCGTGGCGCTGGATCCGTCACGGCTGCAGGCGCTGGGCGCCACCGCCGCCGACATCTCGCGCCAGCTCAAGCGGGTGCAGGTGGAAAGCGCGGGCGGGCGCACCGACCTGGGCGGCAGCGAGCAGCCCGTGCGCACGCTGGCCACCGTCAACTCGGCCCAAGCGCTGGGCCGGCTCGAACTGGCGCTCAGCGACGGCCGGCGCATCCGGCTCGACCAGGTCGCCACCGTCAGCGACACCACGGCCGAGCCGCGTTCGGCAGCACTGCTGGACGGCCAGCCGGTGGTTGGTTTTGAAGTGGCGCGCAGCCGGGGCGAGAGCGAAGTCACCGTGGGCGCTGCCGTGCAGGCGGCGCTGGCAGAACTCAAGCGGCAACACCCCGACCTGGTGCTGACCGAGGCCTTCAATTTCGTCAAGCCGGTCGAGGAAGAATACGACGGCTCGATGGCGCTGCTGTACGAGGGCGCGATTCTGGCGGTGCTGGTGGTCTGGCTGTTTCTGCGCGACTGGCGCGCCACCTTTGTCTCGGCGGTGGCGCTGCCGCTGTCGGTGATTCCGGCCTTTATCGGCATGCAGATGCTGGGTTTTTCCATCAACATCGTGACGCTGCTGGCGCTGTCGCTGGTCATCGGCATTCTGGTGGACGACGCGATTGTCGAGGTCGAAAACATCGTGCGCCACCTGCGCATGGGCAAGACGCCCTTGCAGGCGGCAATGGAAGCGGCCGACGAGATTGGCCTGGCGGTGGTCGCCACGACCTTCACGCTGATTGCGGTGTTCCTGCCGACCGCCTTCATGAGCGGCGTGGCCGGCAAGTTCTTCAAGCAGTTCGGCTGGACCGCCTCGCTCGCGGTGTTTGCGTCGCTGGTGGTGGCCCGGGTGCTCACGCCCATGATGGCGGCCTACCTCCTCAAGCCGATTGTGGGCGACCACAAGGAGCCGGGCTGGCTGAGGGTATACATGCGCGCTGCCACCTGGGCCCTGAAGCACCGCGTGACCACCATGATCCCGGCGACGCTGTTTTTCATCGGCTCGCTGCTGCTGATCCCGCTGCTGCCGACCGGCTTCATCCCGCCCGACGACAACTCGCAAACCCAGGTCTACCTGGAACTGCCGCCCGGCGCCACGCTGGCGCAGACGAAAGCGGCGGCCGAGCAGGCGCGCCAGCTGATCAGCCAGGTGGCGCATGTGCGCAGCATCTACACCACCATAGGCGGCGGCAGCGCCGGCGGCGACCCGCTGGCCATGACCGGCGCGGCCGAAACGCGCAAGGCCACGCTGACCGTGCTGCTGACCGCGCGCAGCGAGCGCCCGCGCAAGCAGGGCATTGAAAACCACATGCGCACGGCGCTTGAAACGCTGCCCGGCGTGCGCAGCAAGGTCGGCCTGGGCGGCTCGGGCGAAAAGTACGTGCTGGTGCTGACCGGCGAAGACCCGCTTGCACTGCAGGCCGCTGCGCAGGCGGTGGAAAAAGACTTGCGCACCGTGCCGGGCCTGGGCAGCGTGAGTTCCAGCGCCAGCCTGATCCGCCCCGAAATCGCGGTGCGGCCCGACTTTGCCCGCGCCGCCGACCTGGGCGTGACCAGCGCCGCCATCGGCGACACCCTGCGCATTGCCACGCTGGGCGACTACGACACGGCGCTGCCCAAGCTCAACCTGCCCGAGCGCCAGGTGCCCATCGTGGTGCGGCTGGCCGACGCCGCGCGGCAGGACCTGAGCGTGCTGGAGCGGCTGGCCGTGCCCAGCGTCAAGCCCGGCGCGGCCCCGGTGCTGCTGGCCCAGGTCGCCACGCTGGAGATGGCCGGCGGACCCGCCGTGATCGACCGCTACGACCGCTCGCGCAACGTCAACTTCGAGATCGAGCTGTCGGGCCAGCCGCTGGGCGATGTGACCAAAGCCGTGCAGGCGCTGCCCGCCGTCAAAAACCTGCCGGCCGGCGTCAAGGTGGTGGAAATCGGCGACGCCGAAGTCATGGGCGAGCTGTTCGCCAGCTTTGGCCTGGCGATGCTGACCGGCGTGCTGTGCATCTACATCGTGCTGGTGCTGCTGTTCAAGGACTTCTTGCACCCGGTCACGATTCTGGCGGCGCTGCCGCTGGCGCTGGGCGGCGCGTTCGTTGGCCTGCTGATCGCGCAAAAGAGCTTTTCCATGCCCTCGCTGATCGGCCTCATCATGCTCATGGGCATTGCCACCAAGAACTCGATCCTGCTGGTCGAGTACGCCATCGTGGCCAGGCGCGAACACCAGCTGAGCCGCTTTGACGCGCTGCTGGACGCCTGCCACAAGCGCGCCCGCCCCATCATCATGACCACGCTGGCCATGGGCGCCGGCATGCTGCCGATTGCCTTCGGCTTCGGCGCCGCCGACGCCAGCTTTCGCTCCCCGATGGCGGTCGCCGTGATCGGCGGACTGATCACCTCAACGGTGCTGAGTTTGCTGGTGGTGCCGGCCGTTTTCACCTACATGGATGATCTGGAGCATTTCATCCGGCGGATGGCGGGGAAGGTGCAGGGCAAGCGGGCTGGGGATGTGGGGTCATGAGAGGGACTGCCAGCCCACCGCCTCGTATCCATTTCGTTCAAAGCACCCAGCATCGTCGAGATGGCTGCTGAATCGTCAATGCGACACAACACAACCCAACCCAACCAATTGGGGAGCTGATCTTTCATGGTGATTTCGCCATTCCGCCGTGGCGGTGCTTCAGCAAGCCCCGGCGCGAGCCCGTATCTCCATCGACCCGATACCAGAGATCTCGGCGCGCATGACATCGCCAGGCACCACTGGGCCGACACCCTCCGGGGTTCCGGAAATGATCACGTCCCCTGGGTAGAGGGTATAAAACCGGGAAGCAAACTCGACCAGTTCACGGACACCCAGGATCAGATCCGAGGTGTTCGCCGCCTGGCGCACCTGACCATTGACTCGCAGCGTCATCTCCAGCTTGCCCGGGTCCGCAATTTCATCTCGCGTGACCATCCATGGCCCGAGGATCGTGTAGGAATCCGGTGACTTGCGGAAGCTGCGCTCTTCGGGGCCTCGAATGGTCATGTCGATGCCGATGCTGTAGCCCGCGATGTAATCCAGCGCCTTGTCGAGCGGCACGTTCCTGGCCTCCCGTCCGATGATGATCGCCAGCTCGATTTCGTGGTCATTGCGTCTATCCAGGTGGATCAACGAGACCCCCTCCCCTGCGCCTGCAAGGGAACTGTTCGCCTTGAGAAACAACCCGGATTTGCGAATGTGCTGGGTAAAGCTCTCCACGCCGTTGTTGATTCCCTTGTCGGCCAACACCTCTTCCAGGTGACGCGTGTAGTTGATCGGCGCCGCAATGATTTTCCCCGGGCTGCCAACAGGACTGAGCAGCCGGACGCTCCCGAGCGGAATCCGCTGCGCCTGCGGCAAAAGCAGACTCACCTGGGCGAGTACCGCATCCAGGTTTGCAATCAGCGGGTCAAAGCAAGGCAGCGGATAGGTGTACTGGGGCAGGATACGCAGTGCGTCGGAAACATCAGCGATGGAGTCACCGAGAACGGCGCCGAGCCGATTGTTGTTGAAGCGACAGAGTTTCATAGCAGGTCAAAGAAAAAAAATACCTTGCACTCCGGTCTGGCGACCTAGGCGAACAACTGGCCAACATCGCTGCAAGCGTCGAGGTCCGACAAGCGCCGCAAAAGTGCGGGTCCGTCCACCATCGGCGCGCCGCTGACACAGTCCAGGAACTTGGACTCGAGGTCGCGGGCCAACAAGGGCGCTTCGAAGCTGCCCCTGGCGTGGTAGACCTCGCCGCTGTCGTACACCTGGCCATCCAGGGTCTCGATCACGACCCGGTCTGACAGGGCGAGCGTGGCCTCCTGTGGGCAGACGGTATCCGTCGTCTCGACCTCGACGCATTCGAACAGGCGCCGGACATCATCACGCTGCACGAACGCCTCCACCAGTTCCGCGAGCCCAACGCGGCGCGCCACCAAGGCGGCCGCCACCGCGAACTGCAGGCTGAATTTGGCCTCCAGCGCGGTGGTGGGGCGCATATTGCGCAGCATCAAGGCCTGCGTCTTGCCTATGGTCGCCTTCACATGGCGAATCTGCGCCGGCTCCAAGTCGTGTGCCACACTGAGGTCGACGACGGCATCAATCACCCGGTGGGTGGCGAAGCACATGGGGTACTTCTTGACGCCCAGGCCACGCGCCTTGATCCACTGCCGGGAAGACAGATCGTGCTCCAGGGGCGAGCTGTCCGCCTGGCCCTGCGGCGAGAAGGCCGCCAGGAAGCCGCAGCGATGCTCGATGGTGTCCGCCGATGCCGTCAGGCCCAGGCTCGCCAGGTTGGCCGCGTCGATGCCGTGCGCCGCGGCCTGGCCGGCGTGGAAGGGCTTGACCATGCTGCCGAAGTTGGCAATCAGGCCGCCGGCCATGCTGGCGGCGATACCCAGGGCATGACGGGCCTGAATGGCATCAAAGCCGCGCAGGCACGCCACGGCGGCTGCCACCGCCAATACACCGAATACCGCGGTCGGATGCCAACCCTTGTCATGCAGCTTCTGCGGATCACGGGCCAGCAGTTCGGCCCAGACCTCGTAGCCAACGACATAGGCGCGCATCAGGTCCAGCCCGCTGGACTTCAGCCGTTCACCCTCTGCCAGCAAGGCGGGCACCAGCACCACGCTGGGATGCCCCATCAGCCCGACGTCGTCATAGTCGAGCGCGTGCCCGGCGCAGGCGTTGATGAGCGCCGCGTCACGGCTCGAGCAATGTTCGGGGCCCAGCAGGATACGCGCCTGCTGAAGCCCGCCTTGCTGGCTGGCCACGAAGCGGCGCACGACCTGCACAACGGGTTCGTCCCGACCCGCCAGCATGACGGCCACGGTATCGATGAAGCCGGTGCGCACGGTGGTGCGTACCGCCGCATCAAGCGTCAATGACTTCGACTCGGCGACATACTGCGCCAGCTGAGCGGTTAACCCCATGGTGGCCGCGCCGTCAGTAAGAGCGCGGCAGGCCGAGCACGTGCTCGCCAATGTAGGCAAGGATGAGGTTGGTCGAGATGGGTGCGGTGCGCTGGACGCGGGCCTCGCGCCAGCGGCGCTCGACGTCGTACTCGCGGGCATAGGCAAAACCGCCATGGGTCTGCATGCAGGCCTCGCCAGCGTTCCATGCCGACTCC
This sequence comes from Polaromonas sp., assembly GCF_018780625.1. Lineage (GTDB taxonomy): Bacteria > Pseudomonadota > Gammaproteobacteria > Burkholderiales > Burkholderiaceae_C > Polaromonas. The sequence continues at coordinate 14,470 of NZ_JADMJK010000066.1, forward strand.
GCAGACAGGAGCTTGGCCACGTTGGCGGCCTCGCCGCAGGGCTGGGCCGCGTCGAACAATGCAGCCGCCTTGCGCACCATCATGTCGGCGCCTTGCAGTTCGGCATAGGCACGGGCAATCGGGAACTGCACACCCTGGTTCTGGCCGATCGGCCGGTTGAAGACCACGCGGTCCTTGGCGTACTGCGTCGCGGTATTGATGAACCACTGGCCGTCACCAATGGACTCGTGCGACACCAGGA
>NZ_JADMJK010000066.1:14810-19238 GCF_018780625.1 Polaromonas sp.
GTCGCGGTATTGATGAACCACTGGCCGTCACCAATGGACTCGTGCGACACCAGGATCCGCTCGGCGTTCATACCGTCAAGGATGCACTTGAAGCCCTTGCCTTCCGGTCCGATCAGGTTCTCCGCGGGCACGCGCAGGCCGTCAAAAAAGATCTCGGTGGTGTTGTGGTTGATCATCGCATCGAGCTTGCGGATCTCCATGCCGTTGCCGCGCGCCTCGCGCATGTCGACCAGCAGCACCGAAATGCCGTCCGTCTTCTTTTGCCCCTGTTCGGCCGGGGAGGTGCGGCACAGCAGCAGCATCAGGTCGGAGAACATGGCCCGCGAAGTCCAGACCTTCTGCCCATGGATCACATAGTGGTCGCCATCGCGCACGGCGCGCGTCTTGAGCTGGGTGGTGTCGGAGCCGGTTGTCGGCTCGGTCACGCCGAAAGCTTGCAGGCGTAATTCACCGGTGGCGATCTTGGGCAGGTATTTGGCTTTCTGCTCAGGCGTGCCGTGGCGCAGCAAGGTCCCCATGGTGTACATCTGCGCATGGGCGGCGGCGGCGTAGCAGCCGGATGCGTGGCATTCCTGCAGGATGACCCCGGCGGCGCGGATGGGAAGGCCTGCGCCCCCGTATTCCTCGGGGATCAGCGAGGCCAGGAAGCCAGCGTCTGTCATGGCCTGGACGAATTCGCTGGGGTAGCCCTCGGATTTATCGAGCTCGCGCCAATAGGTTTGGGGGAAATCGGCGCAGATGCGGCGAACGCCGTCGCGGATCTCGGGAAAATCTTCACCCAGGTCCAGGGTGGCCGTTCCTTGTTCGGAAAATGCGGTCATGAGAGGTTCTCCAATTAAAAAATCAGGTTGGTCAAGGCTGCGCGCTGGGCGGCGGGCACGTAGTTGCGGGGCAGGCCGGAGCGTGCCAGGCCGCCGTACAGCGGGACATCGGGCAGATTGCGGGCAATCATCGGGCGCACCGACACCAGCTTGTCGAGGTCGACGCCGGTGCGCAGGCCCATGGCGTCGAGCAGGAAGCACAGGTCGTCCATCACGATGTTGCCGGTCGCTCCGGGCGCGAACTGGCAGCCGCCCAGGCCCGCCAGCGAAGCATCAAAGCGGCGCACGCCACAGTCGAGGGCGGCGGTGACGTTGGCCAGCCCCAGGCCGCGGGTGTCGTGGAAATGCGCCCCCAAGGGCAGCGACCCCACGGCGCTGCGCACCGCGGTGAATACTTTTTTGACCAGTACCGGGTCGGCGTAACCGACCGTGTCGCAGATCATGATCTCGTCGGCGCCGGCCTCGGCCAGCGCAACCGCGCACTTGACCACTTCATCGACGGCAATGGCGCCTTCGTACGAGCATCCCAGAGCCGTCCCCAGGCCCGGGGTCAGGCGCGGGCGCTGCTGCGGCGGCAGTTGCCTGACCATCGACACGATGCGCTTGAACTCCTCGATCGATTCCTCGCGCTCGCGCCGCACGTTCTTGAGGTTGTGCGTGCGGCTGACCGACATCACGAAGTCGAGCGAATTGACGCCCAGCGCCATGGCGCGCTCGGCCCCCTTGAGATTGGGAACCAGGGCATCCACGCGCAGGCCGGCCACCGCGCGAGCGGCCATCACCACCTCTTGCGCGTCGGCAAATTGCGGGATCAGCGTTGCGGGCACGAATGACGTCACTTCGATGGCCGGCACGCCGGCGGCAGCCTCGGCCTGGATCCAGGCGATCTTTTCAGCGGTGGGGAAAAATTGCGCGATGCTTTGCAGGCCATCGCGCAACCCCACCTCGCAGACCACGACGTCAATGTCGGTTTTCATGGTGGAACCTTTCAGCATGCGCGAAACACCGGCTTGCGCTTTTCATTGAAGGCCAGGACGCCCTCCAGGCGGTCCTGGGTGGGCACCAGGCGGTTGTAGGCTTCAAGCTCGAGGCGGTAGCCCGTCAGGATGTCGCACTGCAACCCGTAGTGGATGGACTTCTTGACCTGCCGGATCGACAGGGGGGCATTGCCTGCGATTTCGTCAGCGGTGGCCACGGCAGCGTCCAGCAGTTCGGCCGGCGTGTCGAAAACGCGGTTGACCATGCCCCAGTCGCAGGCTTCATCCGGGGTGAAGGGGCGAGCGCTCATGATGAGCTCCTTGGCCCTTCGCTCGCCAACGGCGCGCGCGAGGTTCTGGGTGCCACCCCCGCCCGGCATGATCCCCAGCTTCACTTCAGACAGGGCAAAGCGCGCATTGCGCGAGGCGTAGATGAAGTCGCAGGCAAGGGCCGTCTCGCAGCCACCACCATAGGCATGTCCATTGACCGCGGCAATCACCGGCACGGTGCATTCGAGCAGGGTGACGAAAGCGCGTTCAAACAGCTCGTGCTGCGTCTGCCACTGCTGGTTGGTCATCCCGTTGCGTTCCTTGAGGTCGCCACCGGCGCAAAAGGCCCGCTCGCCGGCGCCGGTCAGAACGACGCAGCGGATATTGGCCGGCGCCACGGTCAATCGCGTCCACAGGTCCAGCCAGTCATGGCCCATCTGGGTCGTCACGGCGTTCAGGGCTTGCGGACGATTAATGGTTGCAACGAGCACATGCGCGCCGCGCTGCTCCAGCTGGACGGTTTCGTAGTCGGGAAGTTGAAAGGTTTCGCTCACGGAAAATCCTAAGGACGGGAAAACACGGACTCGGTATCGGCCCCCAGGGCAGGCGAGGCCTGCAGTGACCTGGGGCGTTGGCGGTCGAACGACAACGGCAGTCCAACCATGGGGATGGACGCGCCAGGCACTGACTGGACCATGCCCAGCGCCTGGGTCTGTTCGCATTCGAGCATCTCCCTGGCGTTCTGGACCGGGGCGCATGGCACGGCGAGATCGTCGAGGATCTTCACCCATTCACGGTTGCCGCGTTTGAGCATCTCCTGCTCGATGAGCGGGTAAAGGATGGCGGCATTGCGCACCCGGCTGGGGTTGTCGATGAAGCGCGGGTCCTGCACCCATTCCGGGTGCGCCAGGGCCTGGCAAAAGCCGTTGAACAGCTTGTCGTTCCCGGCCGCCACCACCAGCTCGCCATCCGTGGTTTGGTAGGCGCGGTAGGGCACGATGCCCACTTGACCGGAGCCGACCTTGCGCGGCAATTGCTCCGAGGCCAGGAACTGGGCCGCATGGATCCCCATCCATGCGGTGGCTGTTTCATAAAGAGACACATCCACCTTCCGGCCCCGCCCACTGTCCTTGCGGCTGAGCAGCGCCGAGATGATGCCGATGACCGCCCACATTCCGGTGCCCAGGTCGATGATGGCGGGCCCCACCCGGGCCGATGCCTGGCCCTCGTGGCCCACCACGCTCATGATGCCGCCGTAGGCCTGCATCAGCGGGTCGTAGCCCGGCCGGTCTGCCAGGGGCCCCGTGGCGCCAAAGGCGCCCATGTTGCAATACACCAGACTGGGCTTGAGCGCCAACAACTCGTCAGCGCCGATGCCCAGCTTGTCCACCTGGCCGGGGCGCAGGTTCTGGATCACCACGTCCGCCCGTTCGAGAATCAACGTCTTGAGGCGAGCGATCTCCTGCGGATCGCGCAGCTTGCTGACCACCGACTTCTTTCCGCGGTTGAGGGCCTGGAAGGCCACCGCCGCGCCGTCCACGAACGGCGGGCCCCACTTGCGTGCGTCGTCACCCTCCGGCTTTTCAACCTTGATGACCTCTGCCCCCAGATCCGCCAGGATCTGGCCAGCGAAAGGGGCGGCGACACTGTGGCCGAGTTCGATGACCGTGAGGCCAGCGAGCGGTCGCGAGGGATCCATTGCTTCTTTCATGAAAGACTCATTCCGGTTGAATATTGTTTTGCTTGATCAACTTGCCTCGCCACTCGTATTCCGTCTTCAGGAAAGCACCGAACTGATCTGGCGCATTCGCCACGACCATCAGTCCGCTTTCATCGAGCTTGGTCACGATATCGGGGGCCGTGAGGGCCTTGGTGATGGAGGCGTGCAGGGTCTTGAGGACAGCGGGGGGAAGGCCCGCAGGGCCGAAGAAGGCCAGCCATGAGGCCATTTCGTAGCCCGGCAGGGTTTCCGCCACGGTCGGGATCTGTGGCGTGCTCTTGTAGCGTGATTTTTCGGTGATTCCCAGCGCCTTGAGCTTGCCGGCCTTGATGTGCGGCGCTGCAGTGACGAGGCTCGTGTAGGCCAGCGGAACCTGCCCGCCCAGTACGTCATTCAGCGCAGGACCGCCGCCCTTGTAGGCCACATGGGTGATGTTTGTTTCGGCCATCTGGTTGAACAGCGCGCCTGCCAGGTGGTGTGGCGAGCCATTGCCGGAACTGGCGTAGGCCAGTTGGCCGGGATTCGCCTTCGCATACGCGATCAGCTCCGGTACGCTGTTCACAGGAACTGACGGGTGAGCCACCAGGACAATGATGTTTCGTGCCGCCAGGGTGATCGGCGTCACATCCCTGACCGGGTT
>NZ_JADMJK010000071.1:0-7073 GCF_018780625.1 Polaromonas sp.
GGCCCTGGGCCACCAGGCGGCGGTTGTTGGCGTCCAGCCTGACGACGTCGGCCACCGTGCCCAGCGCCACCAGCGGCAGCAAGGGGTCCAGCTTTGGTTGGCTGGCCGCGTCAAACAATCCCCGCGCGCGCAGCTCGGCGCGCAGCGCCAGCAGCACGTAAAACATCACGCCGACGCCGGCGATCGATTTGCTCTCGAAACCGCAATCGGGCTGGTTCGGGTTGACGATCACGTCGGCGTCGGGCAGCACCACCGCGCCGTCAATCAGTGCTGGCAGGTGGTGGTCGGTCACCAGCACCTGCAGGCCCAGCGCCTTGGCGCGGGCCACGCCGTCGATGCTGGCAATGCCGTTGTCCACCGTCACCAGCACATCGGCGCCGCTGGCTTTGACGCGCTCGGCAATGGGCGCGGTCAGCCCGTAGCCGTCGGTCACCCGGTCGGGCACCAGGTAGCTGACATGTTTGGCGCCCAGCAGCGCCAGGCCGCGCAGCGCCACGGCGCAGGCGGTGGCGCCGTCGCAGTCGTAGTCGGCCACCACGCAGATGTGGCGGTCGGCTGCCATGGCGTCGGCCAGCAGCCGGGCGGCTTCGAGGTTGCCTTTCAGTGAAGCGGGTGACAGCAGTTTGGCCAGTCCGTCATGCAGCTCGTCCATCGAGTGAATGCCGCGCGCCGCGTAAAGCTGCGCCAGCAAGGGGTGAATGCCGCCCTGCTGCAGCGCCCAAACGCTGCGCGGGGGCACGTCGCGTACCTGAATTTTCATGGTTTTCTTTACTATGTTTTTTATAGCGAATGCAAAACGTCCAGCATGGGCAAGGGGGCGAAAAGCCTTTTAATCCGGGCGGGCAGGCTGGGCCGGCTGGTTTCAAAGGTCTGGGCGCTGCGCTCGCCGCACAGCGTCAGCCGCACGGTCTCGCCTGCTTGCTGGCGCGCCAGCAGCCGGGCCAGTTCGCCCGCGTCCAGCATGGCCCAAGCCTGCGCATAGGCGGCCCAGTCGTCGGCAAAAACCGCCTCGGCCAAGCTGCGCGGCACGCTGATGTCGGGTGAGGCGGGTAACTCGGCCAATGCCTCATTGGGCAAGGCGCCGGTGCCGCTGATCCAGATCGAGTTCACCGGCAACTGCCGCCGCGCGGCCCGCACGTCGTTCAACGGGTGGGTATAAAGCAGCATCTGCATTTCGTTTTGCAGTCTCCGCAAATCACGGGCGTTGGCGGCCGGCGGCAGCCACGCGTCGACATTGCGGCCCAGCACCCGGTCCAGCGACGCCGTGGGCAGGCTGCGAAAGACTTCGCCTTCGGCCAGCCAGCGCCCCGGCGCTGCGTAGTGCAGCGTGATGCCATCGGTTTCAAAGTAGGGCTGCATCGCGGCCAGCAGCGTGCGGGATTCTTCCCCGGTCAGCGCCAGCGCGGCCGGGTCGCTTAGCGTGGCGTGCTCCCGGCCCATGGCCCAGTGGCAGGGCGTGATCCAGGCCCAGCCCTGCGCGGCGCCTTGCTGCAACTGGTCGGCCGCCTGCCGGGCGGCCCAGGGAATCAGGCCGTCGGCGGTGCTGGCGGTGGCCAGGCCCTGCGCACGCGCCAGCGCCCGTTCGTGGGGCGGCGACAGCGCGTGCGCGCTGGCTTCGTCGATGGGTAGCGGCTTCATGCCCTGCAGCAAGCGGGTGAGCTTGCGCGTGCTGGCGGGCGGCAGCGCCTGCATGGCGGGCAGCCAGCCTGGGTCGCTGGAGGCTGCAAACGGAATCAAAAGGTGCGGCGGCGCGGGGGAAGAAACGGAAGCGGTAATGGCTGACATCGCCCTATTGTCCGGGATGCCACAATCCTTGCTATGCAAATCCCCTACGAGCTGATTCTGGGCTGGCGTTACACGCGCGCTGGCCGCGCCACCCGGCGCAATGGCTTTATCTCCTTTATTTCAGGCGTGTCCATGCTGGGCATTGCGCTGGGCGTGGCGGCGCTGATCATTGTGCTGAGCGTGATGAACGGCTTTCAAAAGGAAGTGCGCGACCGCATGCTGGGCGTGATCTCGCACATTGAGGTGTTCGCCCCGCAAGGCGCCGCGCTGGCCGATCCGCAAAAAACCCTGGCCGAGATCCGGGCCAACCCGAATGTCGTCGGTGCTGCAACCTTCATCGCTGCCCAGGCCTTGCTGGCGCGTGGCGAAGACATGAAGGGCGCCATTGTGCGCGGCATTGACCCGGCGCTGGAAGGCCAGGTGACCGACCTGGCGGTGCAGTTGCAGGACACCGCCTTTCCCAAGCTGGTCAGCGGCGAGTTTGGCGTGGTGCTGGGCGGCGAACTGGCGCGCGCCATGGGCGTGCGCGAAGGCGATGCCGTGACGCTGATTGCGCCCAGCGGCCAGGTCACGCCAGCGGGCGTGGTGCCGCGCCTGAAACAAATGACGGTGGTGGGCACCTTTGACTCGGGGCATTTTGAATACGATTCGGCGCTGGTCATGCTGCACCAGGACGACGCGGCCAAAATCTTCCGGCTCGAAGGGCCAACCGGCATCCGCGTCAAGCTCAAAGACCTGCACCAGGCGCGGGAAGTGGCGCTGGAACTGTCCAAAACCCTGAGCGGCGACCTGCTGATTCGCGACTGGACGCGGCAAAACAAGAACTGGTTTGCCGCCGTGGAGCTTGAAAAACGCATGATGTTCATCATCCTGACGCTGATCGTGGCGGTGGCGGCGTTCAACCTGGTCAGCACGCTGGTGATGACGGTGACCGACAAGCGCGCCGACATTGCCATCTTGCGCACGCTGGGCGCCAGCCCGGGCAGCATCATGGGCATTTTCATGGTGCAGGGCGCCATGGTCGGCGTGATTGGCACGCTGTCGGGCTTGCTGCTGGGCCTGGGCATCGCCTTCAATATCGATGTGATCGTGCCGGGGCTGGAGCAGCTGTTCAATGCCAGCTTCCTGCCCAAGGAAATCTACCTGATCAGCCGCATGCCCAGCGAGCCGCAGTACGCCGACATCATGCCGATTGCCGTGATCTCGCTGGTACTGTCCTTTTTGGCAACCATTTACCCCAGCTGGCGCGCCAGTCGCGTGAACCCGGCGGAGGCCCTGCGTTATGAATAATATGACCCCCACGCTCCCCACTTCGTGTGGTTCGCTGCCCCCCGAGGGGGCTGTCCCGCCTAAGGGCGGCCTGTCGGCGGGACGACTCACCCCCACGCTTTCCACCGATTCAAGCCTTCCCTCGCTCGGGCAAGGCCGGGAGGGCGGCGCCTCTGAATCCGCACCGCAGAGCGAAGTGGTGCTGCGCGCCAGCGCCCTGACCAAACGATTCACCGAAGGCCGGCTTGACGTCACCGTGCTGCAAGGCGTGGACCTGCAGGTGCACCGCGGCGAAACGCTGGCCATCGTCGGCGCCTCGGGGTCTGGAAAAAGCACGCTGCTGCACCTGATGGGCGGCCTGGACGCGCCCAGCAGCGGGCAGGTCGAACTCAAGGGCCAGTTGCTGTCTGCGCTGTCTCCGGCCCAGCAGGGCGAATTGCGCAACCAGCACCTGGGCTTTGTCTACCAGTTTCACCACCTGCTGCCCGAGTTCAGCGCGCTCGACAACGTGGCCATGCCGCTGTGGATCAGGCGCCAATCCCGGGAACAAGCGTCGCTTGTCGCGGCAAAAATGCTGGCCAGCGTGGGCCTGCAGGACCGCCTGCACCACCGCCCGTCCGAACTCTCGGGCGGCGAGCGCCAGCGCGTGGCGATTGCCCGTGCCCTGGTCACGCAGCCCGCCTGCGTGTTGGCCGACGAGCCCACCGGCAACCTCGACCGGACCACCGCTGACGGCGTGTTCCAGCTGATGCTGAAACTGGCGCGCGAGCACGGCACGGCATTTGTGATGGTCACGCACGATGAAGCGCTGGCGGCCCGCTGCGGGCGCCAGTTGCGGCTGGTGCTGGGCAAGTTGTCGGAGTCGGTAAAGCCCGCTGGCCTGCAGGCCTGAATGCAAGATGAGCGCCGGATGGCGGCAAAGACCACGGAGCAGATTTAATTCCAGGGTTTTTAGGGCTGCGGCCTTGTAACTGCAAGCGATGGTGCTATTTACGATAGTAGTGATTGGCGCCGCTCTACAGCCGCCATGCAGCTCAAGCATAATCACGGCCTCACGCGTTGCGCCTCTTTGCCGGCCCCGCCAGGTCCGGGCCGCTGTTCAGCCTGCCCGCATTCACCCACCGGTTTCAGGACAACGCCACCATACGCATGACCGATCACTACACCACCTTGGGGTTGAACAGCGCCGCGACGCTGGCGGACATCAAAAAGGCGTTTCGCCAGCAAGCGTCCTTCTGGCACCCCGACAAAAATGCCGCGCCTGATGCGGCGGCGCGCTTTCGGGCGGTGCAAACGGCTTACGACGTGCTGTCGGACGCCGACAAGCGCCAGGCCTATGACGACAACCGCCGCCGCAACCTGCTGGACAGCCCGATCGACACGGCGCGGGACATCTGGAACCACTACTTCAACCCCTTGATTTGAGACACCCCACGGCATGAGCATTTCCCCCTTTTTCCTCAACCTGCGCTCGGCCTACCGGTCTGAAATGGATGACCTGACGTTTGACTCCGACGGGCGCGATGTGTTGCGCCAGCGGCTGGCCGCCAAACGCAAGGAAATCGGCTTTCTGGTCCAGATGATGGCGCTCAGCCCCGAGATGGTGGCGGTGATTTTCCACCAGGGCTTTAGCTTCAGGCAGCCAGCCGTGATGGACCATTTGCTCGGCCATGAAGCCGATGAATTTCCGGCCTGGAGCGAGGTGTCTGACGGCATTGAAATGGCGCCATGGGCCCAGGACCTGGCCCAGACCGTGCTGAAAGCGCCCGCTGGCGAGTGGTTTTTGACGCTGGCGGCGGGGCTGCACTACATGGCAGGCAAGCCCGACGCGGCCTTCGCCGGGCTGGGCGGCGATGATGCCCGCGAAGAAGACGGCGATGACGGTGATGATGACGACGCCGGTGGTCAGGACGATTTCAACAATCACGAAAGCGATGAAGTGCGCGGCGACGCCCGCGACCGCGAAGAGGCGGGCGCGAGCTGGCTCGAAGGACAGGGCTTTGACCGCAAAGACTGACCGCCAGGCACCCCGCCAAACAACCCAACCAAGCGACTTCAAGCCCTTATGAACCATTTAGCCCTGATTGAAAAAACCCAGACCCTGATTGCCGCCGGTGACATCGTGGGCGCCGAGTCCGCGCTGGTCGAACTGGCCGACGCCGAGGGCGATAGCGCGCTGATGGTGGTGCTGGACTTGCTGCCGGCCAAGGACATCCTGGCGGTCATGCGCGAGTACGACAACTCCAGGGAATCGGTGGTCAGCCTGCTGGTCACGCCCGAGCAGTTTGCCCGTGCGGTGGTGATTGAAAAGCAATACAAGGACCTGACCCGCAGCCACCTGCGCGGCATGATGAACGCGATCATCTTCAGGGAAGATGCCGACCCGCTGGCGTTCCTGAATGCGATTGGCGATCTGGAAGGCGGCAGCGAAGCGCTGGCCGACTACTTCACCGAAAAATGGGGCCGCATCGAAGCCTTTGCCTTTACCGGCAGTTTTGATGCGATGCGCGACACCGGCGAACTGGTGTCGCGGGCCGAGTTGCAAGCCAGGGCCTACGAAAGGCCGACCGTGGAGCAGGACGAGATTGCCGACCGCGACTGGATGGAGCTGGCCTGGCTGCTGCGTTATCAAAACCCGGACCTGTTCATTGAAATGCTGACGGTGCTGCGGGCCAAGGCGCGCGCCCACCATGCCGGACTGGAAGAGGACGAGGCCCTGGATGAAGAGGGCGAGGACGAGGACGACGGCAAGGTCGAAACCGGCGACACCGACCGGGGCAAGGCCACGCCGGCTGCGCGCGAGTCGGATGAAGAATCGGCGATCTGACGCGCGCGATGCCCATCCACCCTTCAGCCTCGCCCGCATCGGTCTCGCTGTACGACGCGCGCCCGTTTTTTGAAAAAGCGCTGCAGTACGGCGTGCAGCACGGCCTCCTCGATCAGCCCAGGCTGGACGCCATCTGCGCCGATGCGCCCAAGGGCATGGTGCAGATTGCGCGCTATTTTGGCAACGAGTTCCTGCGCCCCGACCTTGAAAAGGCCAGGGACCGCATCGTCAACCTGGTCAGCCTCTACCTTGAAAGCAGCTCCGGCGGCGACCTGCGGCTGGCCGCCGAGTCGCTGCGCGATCATTCCTTCCTGTCCCGCTCCAAGGGCGGCTCGGAAATGCTGAAAGCCTTGCTGGCGCTGCCCGAGAACACTGTTTTTGACACGCACCCAGGCGTTGTGGACGCCTCAAGCCCGCCCAAAGGGCTGGCCGAGTGGTCGCTGAAAAGCTTTGCCGACTACCAGGCCGAGCTGGCCAGGCGCATGCCGCTTCAGCAGGAAAAAGGAGCGGCGCTCTGGTTGGCTGAGCAGCTGGGACTGGACGCCGAAGAACTCGAAGAGGCGCACACCCATGCCGAGGCGGTGATTCGCACGGCGCTGCTGGCGCTGGCCACCCGGCGCACGGCCTGGCCCGACTGGGTGGCGTTTGAAAAAATGGTGACGGCGCTGCGCAAGAAATACCCGCCCGCCGCTACCGGTAGTGACGCCACCTTGTCCATCCCAATTCCTGCCAGGCTGCCCGCTGAATTCAGGGCGGTGGTGCAAGAATTGCAGCAGTCCGTGCTGGCCGATTTGCCCCGGATTCTGGACGCATCCCTGCCCGTCAGGCGGGTGTTTGCCAAAGACAGCGACCACCATCATCCGCCGCTGCTGGGCCGCTATTTCTGGCTGGAAGACATGGCCAGCGAGATGGACCACCATGACCGCGCCATCTCCCGCGCGTGGGACAAGGCCACCGGCGGAAACTGCGATGACGGCTCGCTGCTCACCCTGCTGGTGTGCGTGGCGGCCGGTGCGGCGCCCAAAACGCTCTTGACCGAAAAAGGCGCTGCCGCCCTGGTCCGCAAGATCCAGAAGGCGGGCGCCAAGCCGGGTTTTGAGCCTGAACTGGCGCGCCAATACATTCTGGACCACGCCCCCGCGCAGTACCAGGAAGCCTATTTGCAGCTGTGGGCCGACTTTGTGGACGAGGC
>NZ_JADMJK010000071.1:7173-14387 GCF_018780625.1 Polaromonas sp.
AGCGGCACACCGTCACGCCCGGTGGTCAGGGCAGACATTGCGCAAACCGCGATGGGGAGCATGGCCGGACGTCTGGATGCGTCCATGGCCGTGGGCAACGAAGGCGCTGGGGTGGTGGTCTGCGCCGGCTCGTCGGCCGAGGCTCAGGCCCTTCTCGGCAAGACGGTTGCCATGCTGGGCGGCGCCATGTACACGCAGTACCGGTGCATTCCTGTTGACCAGTGCATGCTGCTGCCCGAAGGCGTCACGGCGGCCCAGGGGGCTTCGTCGTTCGTGAATCCGCTCACCGCGCTGGGCATGGTCGAGACCATGCGCCGGGAAGGGCATAGCGCGCTGGTGCACACGGCGGCCGCCTCCAATCTGGGCCAGATGCTCAACAAGATTTGCATTCAGGATGGCATCGGTTTGGTCAATATTGTCCGCAAGCAGGCGCAGGAAGACCTCTTGCGCGCCCAGGGTGCGGTCCATGTGTGCAGTGCGAGCCTATCCACCTTCACGCAAGATCTGACGCAGGCGCTGGTGGCCACAGGCGCCACGCTGGCGTTCGACGCCACCGGCGGCGGCAAGCTGGCCGGGCAAATCCTCGCCGGCATGGAAGCCGCCTTGAGCCGGACCGCCACGGCCTACAGCCGTTACGGCTCCACCACCCACAAGCAGGTTTATATCTACGGTGGACTGGACCGTGCGCCGACCGAGTTCGCGCGCAGTTTTGGCATGGCCTGGGGCATGGGCGGCTGGCTGCTGTTCACGTTTTTGCAGAAGATCGGCCCGGACGCGGCGCGCACGCTGAAGGCGCGCGTGGCCAGTGAGATCACCACTACCTTTGCTAGCCGGTATACCCGGGAGGTCTCGATGACCCAGGCGCTCAGCCTGGACGAGATCCATGTTTATGCCCGTCATGCAACGGGCGAGAAGTATTTGCTGAAACCCAATGCTTAGCGTATAGCGCGGTGCACCGGATCGGCCCCGCCCCGGTGTCACAAAATCCGGTTGAACCACAGCAGCGACAAGCCGGCCGACACCAGCGCCAGCGCCGCTGCGGCCAGGGCCAGCAGCGCGGAGATTTCGGTTTCCTTTTTCTCGACCGTCAGCCGGGCGCTGAGCGTTTCATAGACCTTTTTCAAATCGCCTGCCGTGCCGGCATAAAAATACTCGGCCTGGGTGGCACGGGCAATGCCCTTGAGGGTTTCCTCGTCGAGCTTGACGCGCATGGACCAGCCCTCAAAACCAATGGTTTCGCCTTCCACCGTGCCGACGCCGACGGTGTAGACGCGCACGCCCCGGTCGGCGGCGGCCTTGGCTGCATCCAGCGAATCCACGCCGGTGGTGCGCTGGCCGTCGGTCAGCAAAATAATGGCACCCGAGGTATAGGAGCCGGGTGCGACAGGCGCGAAGTCTTTTTTGTCCGCCTTGCCGCCTTTGTCGGCTTTTCCGGCCTGGTCGAGCGAAATCCCGCGCTGGCGCTCCCGGCCGGTTTCCAGCGACTCCAGGTCAATGCCCGCATCGGGGAACAGCTCGGCCAGCGCCACCACCAGGCCGTTGCCAATGGCTGTGCCGCGTTGCAGCTGGAACTTGTCAATCGCCACCGTCAGGTCTTCGCGGCTCAGGGTGGGTGGCTGCACCACGGCGGCGGTGCCGGCAAAAGCCACCACGCCCACGCGCACATGGCGCGGCAAGTCGGCCAGAAACGCCTTGGCCGCGTTTTGCGAGGCCACCAGCCGGTTGGGCAGCACGTCGGTGGCGCGCATGCTGCCCGATACATCCATGGCGAGCATGATGGTTTCGTTTTGCGAGGGCAGGGTGACGACGGCAAATGGGCGCGCAGCGGCCAGCAGCATGGCGGCCATCGACAACAGGAACAGCAGCGGCGGAACATGCCTGCGAAAGCTCTGGCCTGCGCCCATGGCTTCCCGCACAATGGACAGGCTGGCGTAGCGCAAGGCCATTTTTTTCTTGCGGCGCAGCAGCCAGACATACACCGTCACCAGCAGCGGCAGGGCCAGCAGCAGCCAGAGAAATTGAGGCCAGAGGAAGGTCACGGGAAAGGTCATGGCAGTTCCTCCGCGCAGCTCAGGCGGTGCGCGTCAAGTGGACGGGCAGCCGGCCTGCCGCCGCAGGGCCGCCCGATGACCGGCTGCGCTGTTTGCGAAAATTGGCAAAACGCATGATCGCGCTGACCAGGTCATCCTCAGTGGACAGCTCCAGCGTGTCCACGCCGGCGCTGGAGAGGGATTGCCGCAAGTCGGCCTCGCGCTGGGCTGCGATGCGGGCAAAGCGCTTGCGAAAGCCGGCATCATGGGTATCGACCAGCAGTTGTTCACCCGTTTCGGCGTCGCGGATGGGAATCAGGCCAAGGTCAGGCAATTCCAGTTCCAGCGGGTCCAGCAGCCGCACGGCGACGACTTCGTGCCTTTGGGCGAGCTGGCCCAAAGGCTTTTCCCAGCCTGCTTCAGTGATGAAGTCGGACACGACGAAGACGGTGGAGCGGCGGCGCACCAGCTTGGCGGCCGATTCCAGCAATTCATGCAGCCGGGTGGGGCCTGCGCCGTCGGCCTGCGGCCTTGACTGCAGGGTGTGCAGCAGGCTCAGTACATGGTGGCGACCGCTGCGCGCCGGCAGGGCTGCGTCCACGCCAGCGCCGTACAGGACTGCGCCCACGCGGTTGCCGTGGCGGGTCAGCAAGCGCGCCAGCACGGCCACAAAATCGGTCAGGACCTGGCGCTTGGCGCTTTCGCTGGAGCCGAAATCCATGGAGGGGCTCAGGTCGAGCAGGAACCAGGCGCTCATTTCCCGGTCTTCGGTGAAAACGCGCACATGGGGCTGCTGTAGCCGGGCCGTCACGTTCCAGTCGATATGCCGCACATCGTCGTGGTACTGGTATTCGCGCAGGTCGGCCAGGTCCATGCCGGTGCCGCGCAGCAGCGTGCGGTAGTCGCCCTGCAGCAGCCCGTCCAGCCGGCGCAGCACCGTCCATTCGAGCCGGCGCAGCAGCTGGTCCGCGCTTTCGGTCTGCGATGCGAGCGGCGGCTTAGGCATGTGGGCCTCCCCAACCATCATTTGATGTCTTTACATGAATCGGCCCCGATTCGTCATCGCGAACGAAGCGCGGCGATCCATCGTCGAAAAGGCGGGGGCATGGATTGCCGCGCTTCGCTCGCAATGACAGAAAAGAATTGTGCGGGTTAAGGGTTCGTTTGCCGTTCTGGAACGGAACGAGAAGCTCGGTACGAACAGGCGCGATTCCCCGCCCGTCCAAGTACCGGCCGCGGAACCGGCTTTGCCGGGCCGCAGGCGGGGCAGCCCCCTCGGGGGGCAGCGACCCGCGCAGCGGCGGAGCGTGGGGGCTTTCAAGCCACGAGTTTTTCATGGGCGAGCGGCTTGGCGGGTGGCGGGATTTTGGCCATGATCTTTTCCACAATCTGGCCGGCGGAAAAGCCATCGGACAGCGCTTCGTACGACAGCACGAGGCGGTGGCGCAGCACGTCGGGAATCAGGTCGCTCATGTCTTCCGGCAGGGCATAGCTGCGCCCGCGCAGCAGGGCCAGCGCCCGGGCCCCTTCGGTCAGGTTGATGGTGGCGCGCGGGCTGGCGCCGAAGGTGATGAAGCGTGCCAGTTCCTTGAGGCCGTGCTTTTCAGGGTCGCGCGTGGCCGACACCAGCCGCACCGCGTACTGCACCAGCGACGGGTCCACGTAAATGCGCCGGCATTCGGCCTGCAGCGCGGCCAACTGGTCGGTGGTGGCTACCGCAGACACCGTCACGGCCGGGCCGGTGACGCGCTGGACAATCACGAACTCTTCCTCGTCGGTGGGGTAGTCCACCAGCACTTTCATCATGAAACGGTCCACCTGCGCTTCGGGCAGCGGGTAGGTGCCTTCGGTTTCAATCGGGTTTTGCGTCGCCATCACCAGAAAGGGCGAAGGCACCTTGTGGGTGACGCCGGCAATCGTCACCTGCCGCTCCTGCATCACTTCCAGCAGCGCGCTTTGCACCTTGGCGGGCGCGCGGTTGATCTCGTCGGCCAGCAGCAGGTTGGTGAACACCGGGCCCAGGGAGGTGCTGAAGTCGCCGGTTTTCTGGTTGTAAATCCGGGTGCCCACCAGGTCGGCCGGCACCAGGTCGGGCGTGAACTGGATGCGTTTGAAGTTGCCCTGGATGGTGTTGGCCAGGGTTTTGATGGTCAGGGTCTTGGCCAGCCCGGGCACGCCTTCCACCAGCAGGTGCCCTTGCGCCAGGATGGCGACCATGACGCGCTCCAGGAACCGGTCCTGCCCGACCACCACGCGTTTGACCTCGTAGAGGATTTGCTCCATCAACTGGGCGGTGGCGTCGTGGCCGGTGGGCAGGTGATCAACGCGGTTCGAGTCCATACAGGTCCTTCAGAAGGGAGGCATGCCGGCTGCAGCGGCGGCGTTTTCAATCGGCACGGCGAACCCGATGCCGACAAAGGTGCGTTGCTGGTTGGGGTTGTAGATGGCGGTCACGATGCCGATCACCTCGCCGTCCATGGTGACCAGCGGTCCGCCCGAATTGCCGGGGTTGGCGGCCGCGTCGAACTGGATCAGGTTGGGGATTTGCTGCTTGCCTTCGGGCGAGCGGAAGGTTCGCTGAAGCCCCGAAACGACGCCGGCTGACGCGGAAGGCCCAATGCCGAAGGGGTAGCCCACCGCGACGACCTGATCGCCCGGCGCCAGGTCGGTGGTGGAGCGCAGGGTGGCGGCCACCAGGTCGTCAGGAATCTTGTGTGCCTGCAGCACCGCCAGGTCATTTTCCAGCTGCACGCCGGTGATGCTGGCGGTGGACTCCAGGCCGTCCGCAAACGTGACCTTGATGGTGTGGGCGCCTTCCACCACATGCAGGTTGGTAAGGATGACGCCCTTGTCCACGATGACCACGCCGGTGCCCACGCTGCGTTCGGCGTCTTCCTTGCCGTCCTTGGTCTTGGTGCTTTTTCCCAGGCCCACTACGCGCACCACCGATGGAATGATGGCACCATAGGCTTTGGCTGCGGCGGAGGGCAGGACCGTGGTTTCCAGCGTCTTCAGGACGGCGGCATGGATGTCTTTCTGGGTCAGCGGGCGCGCCGCAGGCCGCAGCGGGACGGCCAGGCTGAGGGCCAGCATCAAAGCCAGCAGGCCCACCACGGACCAGAGCAGGTAAATCTGATGGACTGCGGCGCGCTGCTGCCAACGTGACCAGCGGGAAGGGGTTTGCGGCGCAAGCGATGCGCTGGGGTGAGTGCCGCCCGGGCCGCCGCTGCCACCGGGATCGTGGCTGGCGCGGCGGGAGCTACTGTAAAGGGCAGGCCTTCGCATCCGTTCACCTGTAAGGGCTAAGTCAAAACCGGGTCAGCAACCCGCCAAATAACAACTGCACCGTAGCACGATTTTTTCATTCCTGCACGCACGTTTGTGTTTCAGTCTCCAAACGGTGTATGGTGGCTGCCCTGTATGACCTTCTGGATTGATACCCACTGCCACCTCGACGCCAGCGAGTTTTCCGCCGACGTGGCGTTGGTGCGCGCCCGCGCGCTCGATTGCGGGGTGATTCATTGCGTGCTGCCGGCAGTGCGGGTCGGCAACTTTGGCGCTGTGCGCAAGCTGGCGCATGATTTTTCCTTCAGCTACGCGCTGGGAATTCATCCGCTGTACGTGCCCGAGGCGCACGAAGATGACCTGCTGGCGCTGGATGCCGAACTGGAACGCAGGCGGTCCGACCCGCGCCTGGTGGCCGTGGGCGAAATCGGCCTTGATTATTTTGTGCCTGCGCTGACCCAAAGCCCCCTGCGCGAGCGACAGGCGTACTTTTACCGTGAGCAGCTCAAGCTGGCGCGCAAACACGGTCTGCCCGTGATCCTGCATGTGCGGCGTTCGGCCGACCAATTGCTCAAGCACCTGCGCGCGCTGGCGCCTGAAGGCGGCTGGCGCGGTATTGCCCATGCATTCAATGGCAGTGAACAGCAGGCCCTGGAATTCATCAAGCTGGGTTTCAAACTCGGCTTTGGCGGCGCGCTCACGTATGACACAGCGCGCCAGCTCCGGCGCCTGGCCGCCGGGCTGCCGCTGGATGCGCTGGTGATGGAAACCGACGCGCCCGACATGCCGCCGCACTGGCGTTACACCCCGGCTGCGCAGCGTGAAACGGGCGTGGCGCAGGGCCGCAACGAGCCTGGCGAGTTGCCGCGCATGGCGCAGCAGGTGGCTGACTTGCGCGGCATGCCGCTTGAAACGCTGGCCCGGGCGACGACGGCGAATGCGCTGCAGGCCTTGCCCAAGCTGCGGGGGCTGATTGCATGCTGACAGGCCTGCCGCCCCTGGTCTCTGGCCAGACCCGCCTGCTGATACTGGGCAGTTTTCCGGGCGTGGCCTCGCTGGCGGCGCAGCAGTACTATGGGCACCCGCAAAACCACTTCTGGAAGATTTTGCAAGCCATTTGGCCCTCTATCCCAATAGGAGCGGGTGAAGATGGCTATAAAATTCGTAGCGAATGGCTGTTGTCCCGCCAACTGGGCCTGTGGGATGTGTACGCATCCTGCGAACGGGAGGGCAGCCTGGACAGCGCGATCCGCCGCCCGGTGGTGAATGATTTTGCAGCCCTGCAGCGGCTGTGTCCAGCGCTGCAAGCGATTGCCCACAACGGCGGCGAGAGCTTCAAGCACGCCAAGCACACCTCGCAGCTGGGCGTACCGGTTTACAGACTCCCCTCCACCAGCCCGGCCAATGCGTCCTGGTCGTTTGACCGCAAACTCGCGGCCTGGCGCGAGGTTTTTGAAAAACAGGGATTGATTTAATGTCGAAAAAAGAACCGGCGAAAGCCAGCGCAGACCTTCCGGAGGTCAATTTCTCGGACTACGGCGATGTGCGCTTTCTGCACCTGGGCAGCGAGTGGGTGCAGGGCTCCATGCTGCGCGATGCGCCCTATGACATCGAGCTGGAATATGTGCAGCGCATGATGGCGGGGCTGCTGTTCATCGATGCGGCGTCGGTGGCCAAAAAACACGCGATGCAGCTAGGGCTCGGGTCGGCCGCCTTGACCAAGTTTTGTTACAAAAAGCTGCGCATGAAAACCACGGCCATTGAAATCAACCCGCAGGTGATCACCGCATGCCGAGTCTGGTTCAAGCTGCCGCAAGACGATCTTCGCCTGCGCGTGATCGAGGCCGATGCCGGCCTGGAGATCCAGAAACCGGAGCACCAGGGCACGGTCGACTTGCT
>NZ_JADMJK010000071.1:14487-19146 GCF_018780625.1 Polaromonas sp.
GTCGCCAAGTTCACGGCCGAATTCTTTGCGCTGGCCAAGTCCGTCAAGGCCGCGCTCAAGTCGGGCAGTGGTTCGGGCAGCGCCAGCTTTGAGCAACTGGTGGAACTGAACCGCAGCAACAAGCCGCTGGACGCCAACGACCAGGGCGTGGTGCAGGTGGTGGACTGGCTCTGGCAATATGCCTTTGACCAGCGCGCCAGCGACATTCACCTGGAGCCGCGGCGCGAGCAGGGCGTGATCCGCTTTCGCATCGACGGCGTGCTGCACCCGGTCTACCAGTTGCCCATGGGCGTGCATAGTGCCATGACGGCGCGCATCAAGCTGCTGGGGCGCATGGATGTGGTCGAAAAACGACGCCCGCAGGACGGCCGCATCAAGACCCGCAATCCGCGTGGCGACGAGGTGGAAATGCGCCTGTCGACCTTGCCCACGGCCTTTGGCGAAAAAATGGTGATGCGTATTTTTGACCCCGACACCACGGTCAAGAACCTCGATGCGCTGGGCTTTTCGCCGCACGACGCCGAACGCTGGGAGCAACTGGTCAAAAAGCCCCATGGCATTGTGCTGGTCACCGGCCCGACCGGCTCGGGCAAGACCACCACGCTGTATTCCACGCTCAAGCGGCTGGCCACCGAAGAGGTCAACGTCAACACGATTGAAGACCCGATCGAGATGATTGAGCCAGCGTTCAATCAGACGCAGGTGCAGTCGCACCTGGATTTCGGCTTTCCCGAAGGGCTGCGCGCCCTGATGCGGCAGGACCCGGACATCATCATGGTGGGGGAAATCCGTGATCTGCAAACGGCGGAAATGGCGGTGCAGGCCGCGCTGACCGGTCACCTGGTGTTCAGCACGCTGCACACCAACGACGCACCCTCGGCGGTCTCGCGCCTGATGGAGCTGGGCGTGCCGTCTTACCTGATCAATGCGACCTTGCTTGGCGTGCTGGCGCAGCGGCTGGTGCGCACCCTGTGCAACCAGTGCCGCGAGCCGGATGAAAGCACCTCGCGGGAGACGCTGGCAGAGTTGGTCAAACCTTGGCAAGTCAGCGGCGGCTATCGGCCCTACAAGGCGCTGGGCTGCGTCGACTGCCGCATGACCGGCTTTCGCGGCCGCATGGGCCTGTACGAGTTGCTGACCGTGACAGAGGGTTTCAAGGAGAAGGTCTCCAAAGAGCCCAGCATCGATGCACTGCGCCGGCAAGCCATCGCCGATGGCATGCGTCCGCTGCGGCTGGCGGGTGCCCGGAAGGTGGCGGAAGGCGTCACCACGGTAGAAGAAATCCTGGCCTCAACGCCGCCGCTGTCCTGAGGCGTTTCGGGGCGCCAGGGAGGCGGGGTAAACCCGATGTAAGTGAAAGCCACATGGCCGGCACGTGTCTTTGAATGCAGAATCCATCGATTAATTCTTTTATAGAGGAGACAGCCCGTGAATATCAAGAGTCAAAAAGACTTTTTTTCCGGCCTCATGTTCATGGGCGTCGGCGTGGCGTTCGCATGGGGCGCAACGACCTACAGCGTCGGCAACGGCGCACGCATGGGGCCTGGTTACTTTCCGCTCATGCTGGGTGTGTTGATGGCGATTCTGGGCGCTGCCATCACGTTCAAGGCGCTGGTGGTCGAGACGGTCGGCGGCGACAAGATTGGAAAATGGGCCTGGAAGCCGCTGTTTTTCATTATTCTGGCCAATCTGGTGTTTGGCGTTTTGCTGGCCGGCCTGCCCATCATCAAGTTTCCAGCTTTCGGCATGATCGTGGCCATTTACGCCCTGACCTTCATTGCCAGCATGGCCGAGACCGGCTGGAAGTTCAAAAATACCTTCATTCTGGCCACAGTGCTTGCCGTGGGAAGTTACCTCGCGTTTGTGCTGGCGCTCAAGTTGCAGTTCCCGGTATGGCCCGCCTTCATCACCGGCTAAGGAGACAAGATAATGGAATTATTTGAGCATCTTTCACTGGGTTTTGGCGTGGCGTTCACGCCGATCAACCTGCTTTACTGCCTGGTCGGCTGCATTCTGGGCACGCTGATTGGCGTGCTGCCCGGCATTGGTCCGGTTGCGACCATCGCCATGTTGCTGCCCGCCACCTACGCGCTGCCCCCTGTGTCGGCACTGATCATGCTGGCCGGCATTTACTACGGCGCCCAATACGGAGGCTCCACCACGGCAATTTTGGTGAACCTACCGGGAGAATCGTCCTCGGTCGTCACCTGTATTGACGGCTACCAGATGGCGCGAAAAGGCCGGGCCGGACCCGCGCTGGCGGCGGCTGGTCTGGGTTCGTTCTTTGCCGGTTGCGTCGGCACCTTGATTCTGGCGGCGTTTGCGCCTCCGCTGACCGAACTGGCCTTCAAGTTCGGCCCTGCCGAGTATTTTGCGTTGATGACGCTGGGCCTGATTGGCGCGGTGGTGCTGGCTTCGGGCTCGCTGCTCAAGGCGATTGCGATGATCGTGCTGGGCCTGCTGCTCGGCCTGGTCGGCACTGACGTGAATTCGGGCGTGGCCCGCTTCAGCTTTGACATTCCTGAACTGACCGACGGCATCGGCTTTGTGGTGATCGCCATGGGCGTGTTCGGCTACGGCGAGATCATCAGCAACCTGGCACAGCCAGAGCATGAGCGTGAAGTGTTCACGGCCAAGGTCTCGGGCCTGATGCCAACCAAGCAGGATTTCAAGGACATGACGCCTGCCGTGCTGCGCGGCACGCTGCTCGGTTCCTCACTGGGCATCTTGCCTGGCGGCGGTGCCTTGCTGTCGGCCTTTGCGGCCTATGCGCTGGAAAAGAAGATGAAGATGAAGCCGGGCGAAGTGCCTTTCGGCCAGGGCAACATCCGCGGTGTGGCCGCGCCTGAGTCCGCCAACAATGCCGGCTCGCAGACCTCCTTCATTCCGCTGCTCACGCTGGGCATTCCGCCTAACGCTGTGATGGCCCTGATGGTGGGCGCGATGACGATTCACAACATCCAGCCGGGCCCGCAGGTCATGACCAGCAACCCGGAGCTGTTCTGGGGCCTGATCGCCTCGATGTGGATTGGCAATGCGATGCTGGTGATCCTGAACCTGCCGCTGATCGGCATCTGGATCAAGCTGCTGACCGTGCCTTATCGCTACCTGTTCCCGGCGATTGTGCTGTTCTGCGCGATTGGCGTGTACTCGACCAACAACAACACCTGGGACGTCTGGATGGTGGGTCTGTTCGGCGTGGTTGGCTACATCTTCGTCAAGCTGGGTGCCGAGCCGGCGCCCTTGCTGCTGGGCTTTATCCTGGGCCCCATGATGGAAGAAAACCTGCGCCGGGCGCTGCTGCTGTCGCGTGGCGACTGGAGCGTGTTTGTGACCCGTCCGCTGTCGGCCGGTTTGCTGGCAGCCGGTGCCCTGATGCTGATCATCGTGCTGCTGCCCGCCGTGAAGAACAAGCGGGAAGAAGCTTTCGTCGAGGAGTAACGGCGCGCACCTGGCCGGCGTCACACCCGGTGATCAAGAGGGCCCCTGGCGGGCGGGACATTCCAGTACATGCTGGCGTGCTCCGCTGGTCAGGGGCCCTCGGCACTTGCCCTCGCCAATGAAGGTGAGCGCCGCGCCGATGGCCTATGACGCTGGCCGCAGGGCCCGTGCGACACTTGGCAGCATGCGGATTTCCAAAAAGACATTTTGAGTAATAGTTCAGAAACAAATAGCCCTTCGGCACAAGGCGCGCGGGTGCAGGATGCTCCTAAAAGCATAGCTATTGGCTTGGCGCTCGCCACCCTGGGCGCCATCGCGTTCAGCGGCAAGGCCATCATCGTCAAGCTGGCCTACCGCCATGGCGTCGACGCGGTGACGCTGATCATGTACCGCATGCTGTTTGCGCTGCCGATTTTTGCGGTGATGGCGTGGTGGGCCAGCCGGGGCAAAGCCGCGTTGACGCGCAAGGACTGGCTGGGCGTGGTCTGGCTGGGGTTTACCGGCTACTACCTGGCCAGCTTTCTTGATTTTGCCGGGCTGGCGCACATCAGCGCCTCGCTGGAGCGGCTGATTTTGTACCTCAATCCCACGCTGGTCCTGCTGATGGGGTTGGTGCTGTACAAGCGGCGCATCACGCCTCGGCAAATGATGGGCATGGCCATCAGCTACTGCGGCGTGGTGCTGGTGTTTGGCCACGAGATCACGCTGCAGGGCGACGATGCGGCTTCAGCGGCGCTGGGCGCTTTACTGGTGTTTCTGAGCGCCATCAGCTATGCGACTTATCTGGTCTACAGCGGCGAGCTGGTTCAGCGCCTGGGTTCGCTGCGGCTGGTGGGGCTGGCCACCACGGTCGCCTGCCTGCTTTGCCTGCTGCAGTTTGTGCTGCTCAGGCCCCTGAGCGCCGCCGCCGTGGCGCCCGAAGTGATCTGGCTGTCGCTGCTCAATGCCACGCTGTGCACGGCGGTGCCCGTGCTGATGGTGATGATGGCGATCGAGCGTATTGGCGCCAGCCTGGCGGCACAAACCGGCATGGTCGGCCCCTTGTCCACGATTTTGATGGGTGCGGTGATTCTGGGCGAACCCTTCACTGCCTGGGTGGCGGCCGGCACCGTGCTGGTGATCGCCGGGATTTTTGTGTTTACCCGGTCGGGCAGATAAGGATGTGGCCCCCACGCTTCGCACTGCGTGTCATGCGCTGCCCCCCGAGGGGGCTGAACT
>NZ_JADMJK010000133.1 GCF_018780625.1 Polaromonas sp.
GTGACCTGGTCGGCCAGCTCGCGCGTGGGGCACAGCACCATGGCCTGGATGGCAAAGCGGCGCGCGTTGAGGTTGGCCAGCAGCGCCAGCGCAAAGGCGGCGGTCTTGCCGCTGCCGGTCTTGGCCTGGGCAATCAGGTCTTTGCCCAGCAGCGCCACAGGCAGGCTGGCGGCCTGGATCGGGGTCATTTTGAGGTAGCCGAGTTGCTCCAGGTTGGCCAGCACATGGGCCGGCAGTGACAGGGAGGCGAAATCGGAAGGGGAAGCAGAAGAAGAGGTCATGCCCCGATTATCGGTGGCGGCGGGGTTTGGGGTGCGCGCGCCGCTGTTTGGCATGGCCTCACAAGGGGGCGTGCCATGCGCGCGTGCTCCCACTGGCGGGCAAGCTCGGTGGTAATCTGAAAAAATACACCTATTTCCAGACCCGAAAGAACCCCCCATGCAGACTTTTGATTTTGACCTTTTCGTCATTGGCGGCGGCAGTGGCGGCGTGCGCGCGGCGCGCATGGCGGCGCAGCGCGGCGCGCGGGTAGCGCTGGCCGAAGTGGCGGCCATGGGCGGCACCTGCGTCAACCTCGGTTGCATCCCGAAAAAGCTCTACAGCTACGCGGCCCACTTTGCCGAAAGCTTCGAGGAATCGCACGGCTTTGGCTGGGTCGGCGAGGCGCCCATCCTGAACTGGAACACCCTCAAATCCAACCGCGCCCGGGAAATCACCCGGCTCAACGGCATTTATGTGCAGCTGCTCAAAGGCGCGGGCGTGCACCTGATTGAAGGCTGGGCCACGCTGGTGGACGCGCACACGGTGGCTGTGGGCGGCCAGCACTACAGTGCCAAAAGCATTTTGGTGGCCACCGGCGGCAAGCCCAGCGTGCCCGACGTGGCGGGCAGCGAGCATGTCATCACCTCCAACGAGATGTTTGACCTGTCGCCCTTTCCGCAGCGCCTGCTGGTGGTGGGTGGCGGCTACATTGCCTGCGAATTCGCCTCCATCTTCAACGGCCTCGGTGCCCAGGTCACGCAGCTGTACCGGGGCCACCAGGTGCTGCGCGGGTTTGACGAGGAGGTGCGCGCCTTCATTGCCAGCGAAATGGTCAAGACCGGCGTGACGCTGCACCTGAACACCGACGTGGCCGCCATTGAACGCACGGCGGACGGCTTGCAGGTGCGGCTGCTCGATGGCAGCCACGTGACCGTGGACGCCGTTCTCTACGCCACCGGCCGGGTGCCGCTGGTGGCGGGCCTGGGCCTGGAGGCGGTGGGCGTGGCGCAAAACGAGGCAGGCGCGATCCAGGTGAACGCACAGTACCAGACCTCGGTGCCGTCGATTTATGCGCTGGGCGACGTGACCGCGCGCCTACAACTCACGCCGGTGGCACTCGGCGAAGCCATGGTGGTGGTGGACCAGCTGTTTGGCCCGGCGGCAGGCCAGGCGCCGCGCGGCATGAGCTACGACTTCATTCCGACGGCGGTGTTCACGCATCCGAACATCGGGACCGTGGGCTACTCCGAAGCCGATGCCATCGAGAAGTTTGGCAAGGTCCGTATCTACCGCAGCGACTTCAAGGCGCTCAAGCACACCCTGAGCGGCAGCACCGAACGCACGCTGATGAAGCTGGTGGTTGACGACGCGAGCGACCGCGTGGTGGGCCTGCACATGGTGGGGCCGGATGCCGGGGAAGTGGTGCAGGGTTTTGCCGTGGCCATGAAGGCGGGCGCGACCAAGGCCATTTTTGACAGCACCATCGGCATCCACCCCACGCTGGCGGAAGAGTTTGTGACGATGCGCGAACCCGTCAAGCGCTGAGCGCTACTGCGGCGGCGGCTGCGCGCTGGCCATCAGCCGCTCGGCCGCCCGCAGATCGTCGACGGTGTCAATGTCGGTCACGCAGCCGGCGTCGTTTACTATTAAGTCAACAGCATCATGTGCAGCTACAACGATGGCTGCACCATTTTTTCCCTTCAAACCCAGAAGCGCCGGGCCACAGCGGTCCGAGAACCCGACCGGGTGCCCGCGCTGGCCCCGGTAAACGGGCACCACCACCGCGTGATGCGCCAGCGCCGCCGCCACGGCGCGCAGGGTGTCGCCTTGAACCAGGGGCAAATCGGCCGGCAGGATCAGCCAGCCGGTGGACGGCCAGGTGGCCTGCACGGCCGCTGCGATCGAGTCGCCCATGCCGGGGTGGCCCGCGTCTTCAAGATGCCACGGCAGGCCGCTGGCCTGCACCGCGTCCAGCGTATGCTGCAGCACCGTTTTGCCGCCCAGCCGCGCCTGAAGCTTGTGACTGGTGCCGCCCGACGCGGCAAACCGCTCACCGCGCCCCGACGCCAGAACAATGACCACCGGCAAACTCACGTCAGCACATCAGGGGCCAGCCAGGCTTCGGCCAGCCGCACCCAGTAGCTCGCACCCAGCGGAATCAGCGCGTCATTGAAGTCATAGCTCGGGTTGTGCAGCATGCAGGGGCCGCCGCCATGCCCGATCTCGCGGTGGCTGCCTTCGCCGTTGCCAATGAAGCAGTAAGCGCCCGGCTTGGCCTGCAGCATGAAGGCAAAGTCTTCGGCGCCCATGGTCGGCTCCTGCACCAGCACATTGGCCTGGCCCACGATGCCGGCCATCACCTGGCGGGCAAAGGCGGCCTCCGGGGCCGAGTTGATGGTGGGCGGGTACTTGCGCACAAATTCAAATTCGCAGTCGACGCCAAATGCCGCGCAGGTGTGTTCGGCCACCCCCTTCATGCGCTGCTCGATCAGGTCGAGCACTTCCATCGTAAAGGTGCGCACCGTGCCCTGCAGCTCGCAACTGTCCGGAATCACATTGGTGGCTTCGCCCGCATGGATCATGGTGACCGAGATCACGCCGGCATCGATCGGCTTCATGTTGCGGCTGATGATGGTCTGGAAGGCCTGCACCATCTGGCAGGCCACCGGCACCGGGTCCAGTCCGTTGTGCGGCAAGGCCGCGTGGCCGCCCTTGCCGCGAATCGTGATCTTAAACTCATTGCTGGAGGCCATCACCGGCCCAGGACTGACGGCAAAGCTGCCGGCCGGCATGCCCGGCCAGTTGTGCATGCCGTAGACGGCCTCCATCGGGAATTGCTCGAACAGGCCTTCCCGCATCATCTCGCGCGCGCCACCGCCCTTTTCTTCGGCCGGCTGAAAAATCAGGTACACCGTGCCATCGAAGTTGCGGTTGGCCGCCAGGTACTGCGCGGCGGCCAGCAGCATGGCGACATGGCCGTCATGGCCACAGGCATGCATCTTTCCGGCGTGCTGGCTGGCGTGCGCGAAGGTGTTGAACTCCTGCATGGGCAGCGCGTCCATGTCAGCGCGCAAACCGATGGCGCGCGGTGAACTGCCGCCCTTGACGATGCCCACCACGCCAGTGGTGCCCAGGCCGCGGTGCACGGGAATGCCCCACTCGGTGAGCTTTTGTGCCACCAGGTCGGCGGTGCGGACTTCCTCGAAGCCCAACTCGGGACAGGCATGGATCTCACGCCGTACAGCGGCCATGCTGGCCGCCTGGGTCACGATGGAATCAACAACTTTCATGGGCTCTCCTTTATCCACAATCGAAATCGGAATGACATTCACGGGGGCCGGCTCAGCACTCAACGATGTTGACCGCCAGCCCGCCGCGCGAGGTTTCCTTGTACTTGGTTTTCATGTCGGCGCCGGTCTCGCGCATGGTCTTGATCACCTTGTCCAGGCTCACCACATGCTGGCCGTCGCCTTGCAGCGCCATGCGTGCGGCATTGAGCGCCTTGACCGCGCCCATGGCATTGCGCTCGATGCACGGCACCTGGACCAGGCCGCCGATCGGGTCGCAGGTCAGGCCCAGGTTGTGCTCCATGCCGATCTCGGCGGCGTTTTCGACCTGCTCGGGGCTGCCGCCCATCACGGCCGCCAGACCCGCCGCCGCCATCGAGCAAGCCACCCCCACCTCGCCCTGGCAACCGACCTCGGCACCCGAGATCGACGCATTGAGCTTGTAGAGAATGCCAATCGCCGCGGCGGTCATCAAAAACTCGATGACGCCCTCGTCGGTGGCGTTGGCAATGAACTTGTCGTAGTAATGCAGCACCGCCGGAATGACGCCTGCCGCGCCGTTGGTGGGCGCCGTGACGACGCGCCCACCGGCGGCGTTTTCCTCGTTCACGGCGAAGGCATAGACATTGACCCAGTCCAGCACCGACAGCGGGTCGCTGAGCACGCGTTCAGCGCGCGCCCTGAGTTGCGCCGCCAGGATGGGCGCGCGGCGCTGCACCTTGAACGGCCCCGGCAGCGTGCCCTCGTGCGTCAGGCCGCGCTGCACGCACGCGCGCATGACGTGCCAGAGGTAGAGCAACTGGCTGCGAATTTCCTCGTCCGTGCGCCAGGTACGTTCGTTCGCCCACATCAGTCCGCTGAGCGTCAGGCCATGCTGCTTGCACAGCGCCAGCAACTGGTCACCTGACGTGAAGGGGTAGGGCACCTGCTGGTAGGCCGTCAGGACCTGGTCATTGCGGGCGCCCACTGTGACGACGAAGCCGCCCCCCACGGACAAGTACTTGACCTGGCGCAGCACGGCGCCCGCCGCGTCAAACGCGCTGAACTGCATGCCGTTGGGGTGCTCTGCCATCGCTTCGCGGCGGTACATCAGCACATGCTCTTTTTCGCGAAACGCAATCGGTTGAATCGCCAGCAAGGCAATCGATTGAAGTGTTCGCGCCTGTTTGATGAGGCCAGGCACGGCATCGACATCGACCGTATCGGGCGTATGCCCCATCAGGCCGAGCATGATGCCGATGTCGGAACCGTGCCCCTTGCCGGTCGCCCCCAGGGAGCCATACAGTTCCGCCTTGACACCGGCCGTCTGGTCAAGCAAGCCCTCTTTTTGCAGCAGCTGCGCAAACATGCCGGCCGCGCGCATCGGGCCTACCGTATGCGAACTGCTGGGGCCAATGCCCACCTTGAACAAGTCAAAGACCGAAATAGCCATGCAAGCCCACCCTGTTTTTTACCTCAACCGCTAACGTCAGCGCGCAAAGAAATAGCCCAATGCAAAACCAAGGCCAGTCGCAAAAACCACCAGCCAGGCCGGCACCGGCGCGCCCAGCGAACTGAACAGGCGCGGGGGTGCCGCCGTGATTGCCACGGTCGGGGCTGCGGCTGCAGGCACCAGAACACCTGGCGCACCTGGCACGGGCGCTGCGGACGGCACCACCTCCGCTTTGACACCCGTTCCGCCCAGATGGCGGGCAAATGCGGCAAAAAAGTCGTCTGCGTTCTTTTTAGCCACGGCTTGCACCAGCCGGCTGCCGACACTGGCCAGCTTGCCGCCAATTTCGGCTTTGGCAGTGTATTTGAGCACGGTCTCGTTTTGGTCTTCTGTCAGCGCGACCTGGGCGGCCATCTTGGCAAAGCCTGCCGCGCCGCCCTGCCCCTGGCCCGTCAGGGTGTAGCCATTGGGCGCATCCAGGTCGCTCAGGACCACGTTGCCTTTGAAGGTGGCCGACACCGGGCCCACCTTGGCCGCCACGGTGGCGACAAACTCGGTGTCGGATGTTTTTTCGAGTTGCTTGCAACCCACGATGCAGGCCTGCAGCACGGCGGGATCGTTCAGCGCATCCCAGACCTGCTGCTGCCGGGCGGGAATACGGTATTCCCCGGAAAATTCAACAGCCATGACTCAAGCCCCGTAGTGTTTGAAAAGAGCCTGGGTACCGAGCCGGCCGTGGCCCTGCTCCGCCAGTTCCTGATACAGCTGGCGGGCCAGCGCCAGCGCCGGCAGATCAAGCTGCATGCGCTCGGCTTCGGCCAGGGCAATGCCCAGGTCCTTGAGGAAGTGCTCGACGAAAAAGCCGGGCGCGAAGTCGCCGTCGATGATTTTTTGCCCCAGCACGTTGAGCTGGAAACCCGACGCGGCGCCGCCGCCAATGGACTTGAGCACGGTCGGCAGGTCCAGACCGGCGGCCTTGCCGTAGGCCAGGCCTTCGCACACGCCCATGATGGTCGAGGCGATCACGATCTGGTTGCACATCTTGGTGTGCTGGCCGGCACCGGGGCCGCCCTGCAGCACAATGGCGGGCCCCATCAGCCGCAGGATAGGCAAGGCCTCGTCAAACGCCGCCTGCGCACCGCCCACCATGATGGAGAGCTTGGCATCGCGTGCCCCGATGTCGCCGCCGGAGACCGGCGCATCGAGCGCGCGGCAACCCTTTTTTTCCGCTTCCGCGGCAATGCGCACGGCCAGCTCGGGACTCGATGTGGTCATGTCAATCAGCAGGGCGTTGCGGGCGCAGGCCAAAATTCCGTTTTCGCCAAGGTAGACCTGCTCCACATCACGCGGGTAGCCCACGATGGTGATGACCACGTCCGACGCGGCGGCCAGCGCGCCCGGGGTATCGCACCAGACGGCGCCGCGCGCCAGCAAGTCGTCCGCCTTGTCGCGCGAGCGGTTGTACACATTGAGCGGGTAGCCCCCATTGAGGATGTGACCCGCCATGCTGCGGCCCATGTTGCCCAGTCCGATAAAGCCCACGCGGGGCTTGCCCTTTGCATCAGTCATTTGATCAGTCATTGGTTATGCCTTGTTCATTGAATTGGATTTTTCGCGCAGAAGATCGCGCAGATACATGGGGGTCAGTGGCTGCTGGTTGACGACGACATCAAATGGTGCGAGCGCATCATTGACCGCGTTGGTCAGCGCCCCGATGGCGCCCATCACCCCGCCTTCGGCCATGCCCTTGATGCCCGCTGGCGTCGCCCGGTTCGGCGTATGCATCGACAGGATTTCGATATGGGGCAACTCGCAGGCCGTGGCCACCAGGTAATCGGCCAGCGTCCCCGAGAGATTTTGTCCAGCCTCGTCGTAGTAGACCTGCTCAAACAGCGCGCCCGACAAGCCCATGGCGACCGCGCCATGCTGCTGCCCTTCCACGACCACCGGGCTCAGCACCGTTCCGCAGTCTTCCGCCACCACATAGCGGGCAAACCGGATCGCTCCGGTGGCGACATCGACCTGCACTTCACAAAGATGCGTGGAGTTGGAATAGGTCATGGGCGGCGGCTCGTAGGTCCGGTGAAACTCCAGGCCGGGCTGCATGCCGGCAGGCAAGGCCAGCGGATCAAGATAGGCCGTGCGCGCGACATCGGCCAGGCCCACGCCGGTGGCCACCCATTCGCCGTCGCTCATCTGCTCAATGCGGCCATCCCGCAGGCGCAATGGCGCGCTGCTGTCCAGGCCCAGCAGCGTGGCGCCAATCGCCAGCACCTTGACGCTGGCTTCCTGGGCGCACAGGTACAGCGTTCCGCCGCCTGCCGTGCCGCCGCGTGCGCCCCGGCTGCCCATGCCGTAAGGGGCGATGTCGGTATGCCCGAGGTGCAGGTGCACCTGCTGCGGCGTGACACCCAGGCCCTCGGCCACGGCATGGGCCAGCGAGGTTTCATAGCCCTGTCCGGTCGCCCCCAGGCCGACCGAGGCATTCACCGCGCCCGAGGGCTCGATGCGCAGCCAGGCGGCTTCGTGACCCGACCCCGGAATGCCGGCCGCCTTGTAAAAGCGCGACCCGTAGGTGGTGGACTCGACCACCGTGCAAATGCCCAGCCCGAGATAAACACCCTGCGCGCGCGCCTGCTGCTGGCGCTGGCGGAAGTTGTCGTAGTCGAAGGCGGCGAGCGCGCCCTCCAGTGTTTCGCGCGGCGTGATGTCGGCCAGCACTTCGCCTGTCGCCATGGTGTACGGAAAATCTTCGGGGTGCAGCATGTTGAGCCGCCGCACCGCCACCGGGTCCAGTTCCAGTGCACGCGCAATCGCGTCCATCGTGCCTTCCATCACCCAGCTCGTGATGGCCATGGGCGCGCGCATGGGGCCATTGCCCACCTTGTTGCTCAGCACCACCTTGACGTCGTAGCTGTAGTCCTGCACCTGGTAGGGGCCAGTCAGGATCATGGCCACCACGCGGGCCAGATAGTTGCCCGGATAAAAGCTGTAGGCACCAAAGTCCTCGACGATTTCCAGCTCCAGCCCGAGCAAGCGGCCGTCGGCGCTGACGGCGGCCCGGGTGCGGCAAAAGTCTTCGCGCGCCTGGGACGAGGCCAGCAGGTTTTCAAGCCGGTCCTCGCGCCAGCGCACCGGCCGCTTCAGGTGGCGCGCCACCGCCGCCACCGTGAGTTCCTCGCGGTAGAGCGCGATTTTCTGGCCGAACCCGCCGCCCACATCGGGTGAAATCACGCTGACCTGCGACTCCGACAGGCACAGGCGGCCGGCCAGGGTGGTCCGGTAGGGATGGGGCACCTGGGTCCCGACATGAAACGTCAAATGCTGGCGGCCTTCGTCCCACACCGCGATGCAGCCGCGCGTCTCGATCGGCAAATGGGTTTGTCGGTGCTGCGAAAAGGTGCTTTCGATCACCCGGTGCGCGTCGCGCTTGCGTGCCTCGACATCGCCGTGGTCCGCATGCTGGTGCGACAGCAGGTTGGAATCCAGGCTTTCGTCCACGCGCGGGGAGTCAGCCTCCAGCGCCTGCCACATGGTGCTCACAGCGGGCAGCACCTCGTAGTCCACCATCACCTGCTCGGCGGCGTCTTCCGCCACATAGCGGTCGGTTGCAATTACGCAGGCCACCGGATCGCCCTGAAAGCGCACTTTGTCGATGGGCAGGGTGTCCATCTCCATGGCCTGCAGGCCCTCGATAGGCGGCGCCATGCGCTGGCGCGTGGTCCACTGCGCCAGTTCATGACCGGTCACCACCGCCACCACCCCGGGCATCTGGCGGGCCGCCTCGCTGTCGATGGAAACGATGCGGGCATGGGCATGGGGCGAGCGCACAAAGCAGGCATGCAGGGCGCCGGGGACTTCGATGTCGTCGACGTAGCGGCCGTGGCCGGTCAGCAGCCGGTAGTCTTCCTTGCGCGCTAGATGCTGGCCGATGTAATGAAACTCAGGGGGCGACATAGTCCGGATTCCTTCGCATCTGTTCAGCCGCCTTCTGGATGGCCTTCACAATATTCTGGTAGCCGGTGCAGCGGCACAGGTTGCCCGACAGCGCATCGCGGATTTCCTCGTCGCTCGGATCGGGCTTGTTTTTCAGGAACGCTTCGAACGTCATCACGATGCCCGGCGTGCAAAAACCGCACTGCAAGCCATGCTCCTCGTGCAGCGCCTGCTGCAAGGGGGACAACGTGGAATTGACCGCGACCGACTCGATCGTTGACACCTCGTGCCCTTCCATCTGGATGGCATAGGTCAGGCAGGACCGCACGGGCTTGCCATCGACCAGCACCGTGCAGGCGCCGCACACCCCATGTTCGCAGCCCACATGGGTGCCGGTGAGGCGGCAATCCTCGCGCAGCGCGTCCGCCAGCAGCTTGCGCGGTTCCACCCGCAGTTCGTGGTTGTGGCCGTTGACGGTCAGCGTGACCGGACGCTTTTCGAGATTACTCATACTACTCATACTGCTTATCCTTTGGCTCGGCTCAAGGCATCCACCAGGGCCCGCTCGACCAGTGTCTGGGTCAGTTCCTTGCGGTACACCGCGGAGATGCGCGGGTCATCTTCAGGCGACACCGCCGCGCGCACCGCCAGCGCGACTTCGGCCGCCCATGCCGCGCTGGGCGTGCGGCCCACGAAAGGGCGCACCGCGTCGTCCCAGACCTGGGGAATGGCGCTGACCCCGCTCAGCCCCACGCGCACGCGCGAAACCCGGTCGTCGTCGAGCGCCACGGTGGCCGCCACCGCCACGATGGCGTAGTCCCCGTGCCGGCGATTGAACAGCCGGAACGACGTGCCCTCGTTCTCGGCAACCTTGGGGAAACGCACGCAGCGAATAATTTCGTCGGGCGCCAGCGCCGTGGCCATGACCGACTGAAAGAAGGCCGAAGCCGGCAAGCTGCGCTGCCCGCCGAGCTTGACGATCTCGATTTTTGCGTTCAGCGTGGTCGCAATCAGCGGGAACTGCGCGGCCGGGTCGGCATGCGCCAGACTCCCGCCTATCGTGCCGCGCTGGCGAATCGCGTAGTGGCCGATGGTTTTGGCCGCTTGCGCCAGCAAGGGGCAACGGGCCTGCACCAGCTTTGACTCGGCAATCTGGTCATGCCGGGTCAAGGCCCCGATTTCAAGCACGCCAGCCACGTCGCGAATGTAGGCAAGCTCCGTCAGGTCGTTCAAGTCAATCAGGTCAGAAGGCGTCGCAAGCCGCATGTTCAGCATGGGCCCGAGGCTCTGGCCGCCGGCAATCACCTTGGCACTGTCGCCGGCAGCGGCCAATTGCTCCAGCGCCTCTTCCAGTGAGCTGGGGCGGAAATAGTCAAATGCAGCAGGCTTCACAAACGACTCCTACCAGACCAGGCTCTGGCTGTCCTGCTTGTCGAACAAGTGCAGGCGATTCAGGTTCACTTTCAGGGTCACGTTCTCGCCGTCCTTGTGCTGCCCTTCCTTGCCGACGCGGAAGTACAGCTTCGTGCCCTCGACTTCCACTTCAAGGAACTGGTCGGATCCGACCGGCAGCACCGAAAGGATGCGGCCTTGCAAACCGTCTTCATGCAACGCACCGCTGTGCGAGACGACGTCTTCGGCGCGAATGCCCAGCACCACAGCGCGCCCGGACTGGCCCGCCACCCGTTCGGCAATGTGGGGCGGCAGCGCCAGCGCCAGTTCGCCGCGCCTGAACAGCACCCGGTCGCCCGCGACTTCCAGGGTGCCGTCCATGAAATTGATGGGCGGATTTCCCAGGAATGACGCCACAAACATATTGCGGGGCCGCTCATAAATGTCGTCGGGCTTTCCAATTTGCTGCACCACGCCGCTGCGCATCACCACGATGCGGTCGGCCAGCGTCAGGGCTTCGGCCTGGTCGTGCGTGACGTAGACAAACGTCGTCTGCATGACCTGATGCAGCTGCTTGATCTCTGCGCGCATGGAAATCCGGAGCGTCGCGTCGAGGTTGGACAGCGGTTCATCCATCAGGAACACCGAGGGCTGTCGCACGATGGCCCGCCCCAGCGCCACGCGCTGCCGCTGGCCGCCCGACAGCTGGTCGGGGCGCCGCTCCAGCAGGGGCTCGATCTCCAGGCGCCGTGCCGCATCGCGCACGCGCTTGTCAATTTCATCCTTGGGGTGCTTGCGCATGCGAAGCCCGAACGCGATGTTCTCGTACACGGTCTTGTTGGGATACAGCGCGTAGCTCTGAAACACCATGGACACGTCGCGTTTGTGCGGCGGAACCGTGTTCATCACCTCGTTGTCAAAAAACAGCTTGCCCTCGGTCACGTCCTCCAGCCCCGCAATCATGTTCAGGGTCGTTGACTTGCCGCATCCAGACGGACCGAGCAGCACGAGAAACTCCTTGTCGGCGATGTCGAGATTGAGGTTCTCGAGCGCAACAAACCCATTGGGATAATTTTTTCCAACACATTCAAATCTGATCCGGGCCACGTAAGTACTCCTTTAACCTTTGACTGCGCCGGCGGTGAGGCCGGAGACGATATAGCGTTCAAACATGATGGCAACCACCACGGGCGGAACGATTGCCAGCACACCGGCGGCGTTGATAAACGAAAAGCTGATGTTGAAATCCGACGTGAACGAGGCCACCACGATGGGCATGGTTTGCGACGCCAGGGTCTGCGTGAACATCAGGGCCAGCAAGAACTCGTTCCAGCTGGTGAGAAAAGTAAACAGCACCACCGCCACCAGCGACGGCATGG
The DNA here is from genome assembly GCF_018780625.1 of Polaromonas sp. Taxonomy (GTDB): domain Bacteria; phylum Pseudomonadota; class Gammaproteobacteria; order Burkholderiales; family Burkholderiaceae_C; genus Polaromonas. The sequence goes on from NZ_JADMJK010000133.1 coordinate 11,688, forward strand.
CCAGCGGCAAATAGACCAGCATCAGGGTCTGAAGCCGCGAGCATCCATCCACCCGCGCCGCCTTGTCCAGGTCATCGGGCAAGGACTCGAAGTAGCCGGTCAGGATGAAGGTGCTGAACGGCACGGTGATGGCCAGATAGGTGATGATGAGCGACAACTTGCTGTCAAGCAGCCCGAGCTTCTGGACAAACAAAAAGAACGGCACGACCAGCGCAATGTCCGGGATCACGCGCGTCGTCAGCATGAAGTAGATCGAACTGGACCGCCCAATGAAGCGGATCTTGGCCAGCGCATAGGCCGCCGGCACACTGACCAGAAGATTGAGAATCACCACGGACACGGCAACAATCAAGCTGTTCAGCATGGACGGGAGCAGATTCTTGGCCGTGGAGGGAATGAAGCCCCCGCTGGCCGTGTCGCCCTCCCTGCGGTTCTCATACGTGACGACCTTGTCCTTGGCGGTAAAGATGGTCGTGAAATTTTCAAGCGTGGGCTGCTCGGGTATCCAGTGCGGCGGCACCGACGTGATCTCGGCTTCGGACTGGAACGAAGACGATACCAGCCAGGCGATGGGCGCCAGCACGTAAATGGCGAACAGCATCGACGCGGCAAAGAGCAAGGCCCGTCTGCCAAAGTGTGGAATTTTCATGGTTTGTAAGCGGCTCGGGATTGCAGTGACCGGCTAGAGCTTTCGGCTCGTGCTGCGGATGATGAAAAATGCCAGCGTGAAGGTGACGATCGCCATGATGTAGGCGAGTGCGGCCCCTGTGCCAAACGCCAGTTTGCGGAAGGTTTCCACATAGACCTGCCAGGCGACCACATGCGTGGAATCGGCCGGACCGCCTTCGGTCAGGATGAAAAACAGATCGAAGTGGCGTATGGCCATCATCGTTTCGTAAATCATGACCAGGGCAAATCCTGGCGTCAGTGCCGGCAGGGTAATGTGCACAAAACGCTGCCACACATTGGCGCCGTCGACCTTGGCGGCGCTGTACAAATCAGCGCGAATCGACTTGAGCGTCACCAGGAGCAGGATGGTCGCCAGCGGAACTTCCTTCCAGACAAACGAATTGGTGATGAGCAGCATGGTCTTCTCGACGTCCCCGAGCATCACCACGTATTTGTCAATCAGCCCGAGCTGGAACAGCAAGCCATTGAGGGCGCCGTAGCCCGAGTCGTAGATCCATTTCCACATGAGTCCGTTGGCCACATAGGGAATGGCCCAGGGGATCAGCAAGATCGCCGACAGGATGCGGCGGCCGCGAAACTCTTCGTTGAGCAGCAGCGCCATCAGCATCGCAATGAACATGATGGCGGTCACCGACATCAGGGTGAACGATGTGCTGCGTCCGACCGAGTCCCAGAACATCTGGTCCTGGAAAATATGGATGTAGTTGTCGAACCAGACAAATGGCGCACGGTGAGGCCGCGTCAACTTGAGGTCAAACAGGCTGATCCAGAACGAATACAGGATCGGAAAAACAGCCACGACGGTCAACACGACCATCATGGGCGCAAGGAAAAGCATGGCGCTTTTCTGGTCATACGCACTCACCGGGTAACGGATTACACGGCGCAGCGCCTGGATCTTGGTGCTCATCTATTCGTCTCTTTCAGAGATGCAAACCCGGGGCATGTGCTGAGCCACGCCCCGGGTTGTGATCAGGTCTGCTTGCGCAGGTCGTTCCAGGCCTGGGCTGACTTCTTCAGCGCGTCTGCGGCTGTACTCTTGCCGATAACGGCCGACTGCCAGGCCGATCCGTTGACTTCATCCCACTCACCAAACCAGCGGGTGATGACGTCTTTTTTCTTCACCATCTGCTGCTGCTTTTCAAACATGGCCATGTCGGAATACTTGGCATACGACGCCTGGACTTCAGGGTCCTTGAACAAGCCCTTGACCGCGAAACCGGAGCCAATGTCGTTGAACAGCATTTTCTGGAACCGGTACTGGCCATCGGCCTTGCCGCCGAACCACTCAATCAGCTTGGCGGCATTGGCAGCGCGGGTCTTGTCGGCGGCGGCCTGCGCCGTCATGCCGTGAAAACGCATCCAGCCCACGGTGGTGTGCGAGCCGCCAGGTCCGGCAGGCATCAGCGCCTGCTTGACGCGCCCGGCGATTTGCGACTGCTTCGGATCATTGAGGGTGCGCACGCGGTAGCGGCTCAGCAAGGCAAACGCGTGGTTGCCGGAACTGAAGGATTTCAGTCCATTGAGTTCGCCGGTTTCAACACAGGCCGGCGAGATGATCTTGTGCTTGTTCACCGCATCCATGATCCATTGCAGCGCCTGCACCGCGCCCTTTTTGGGGTCGCTCATGAGGGCGGCGCCACTGGCGTCGGTAAAGCCGCCGCCGTGCGAATACACCATGGCGGTCAGGAATTCAATCAGCCAACTCTCGCGCGCCATCGGCAGCATCATCGGGTACTCGGAAATACCGGCCGCCTTGATCTTGAGCGACTGCTGGACCAGCTCATCCCACGTGGATGGCGGCTCCTTGATGCCGGCTTTTTTCAGCTTTTCCTCGTCATAAAAGAACGCCATGTAGTCGGTGTAATAGGTCAGGCCGTACTGCTTGCCCTTGTACTGCATCGACTTGGTGCTGAAGTCATCGGCTTCTGCGTTGTACTTCATCAACTCCGGAAAGTTGTTGATGGGGGCCAGCCAACCGGCGTCAGCCCACTCGGGCAACCAGCTGTCAGACACCCACAGGACATCGAGCGGCGCCTTGCCGACGAACTTGGTCACCATGGTGTCGCGGTATTGCGCCCAGGGTGCATTGTTGTAGTTGACCTTGATGCCGGTCTTGGCCTCGAAAGCATTGAGGTGACTCTTGACGGTATCGACCGCAGCCGACCAGGTGTACAAATTGAGAGGCGCCGCCTGCGCATGACCGGGCAGCGACAGCAAGCCTGAACCCGCTGCACCGGCTGACGCCGTGATCTTCAGAAAGTCACGCCGACTAGAACCTTCTGTCCATATATTGCTCATTTTTCAGTCTCCTGGGTGGGTGGCTGCAGCAGTCCGCTGGCGCAGCGCGCGATTGATCGATCGGTACCCTGGCCAGCAGCCCCCTGCCACCCGCCAAAGTTGAATTAATTATTGCGTCAAACATTTATATCGTCAAGCGACGACTTGCTGGGGTATTCCCGTACTTACCTTACACGCCATGCCCGTCACCCGGACGCACATTTCCAATGTTTTTTCAGCGCGGCTAATGCACAGGAACCGTGCACCCCGCGCGCGCTTATTTGATGGGCGAAAAAGACACCGGGTTCAGGAAGACGCTTTCCTGGTGCACCAGATAGGGCAGGATTTGGGGCACGAATGCTGTCCATTCTGCGTCTTGCCCCATCTTGGCGCGCTGGCTGCCGCGGTGGCCCATATCGTCATAGGCCCAGAGGAAAACGACCGAGTTCAGCACACCGGACTCCTTGGTCCAGCAACCGATTAATTGTGCATAGCGCGTGATGATGTGCAGACCGTTTTCCTGATAAATTCGCAGGAATTCCGGCGCCGTTCCCGCCTGAACCTGATAAGTCCGCATTTCCAGAATCATGATTTTTCCTTGGGTTGAAAATGAGCCAACATTCGCTAGAGGACTTGAGCCCAAAAGGGTCATGACGCATATCGTCACATGACGATTAATTTTGCCATTAAAGTACGCACCTGTGTACTTTGAAGTGTGCCCATCGCATGAAAGCCAAATCAGACCTTCTGACGTCCATCCGCCAAAAAAGCGAGCCCGCCAAAACAGGCCAGGTCCGGCGCGCCACGGTGCGCATGCCGGCCGCCGAGCGGCGCGAACAAATCCTGAAAAAGGCCTTTGAGTTTTTTTCAGAGTACGGGCTCACCGCGCAAACGCGCGGGCTGGCCGAAGCGTGCGGAGTTTCCCAGCGCTTGCTTTACAGCGTGTTTCCCAACAAATCGGCATTGATCAACGCGGTCTATGAAACCGAGATCGCGGGCGTCTTCAAGGCGGTCTGGTTCATTCAGCTGCGCGATCGAAGCAAGCCGATGGAGCAGCGTCTGAATGAGTTTTACCGCGAGTACTACAGCGCCGTGGTCACGCGGCGCTGGATGCGCCTGTTCCTGTACGCCTCGCTCGCGGAAGTCGAGATAGCGCCCACCTACATCGCGTCCATCGTCATGCATCTGCTTGAAACCCTGATGGAAGAAGCCGTCCATGAGGCCGGCTTGTGCATGCCCGAGGACCACGCCCAGCTCCAGGAGATCGGCTGGATACTGCACGGCGCCGTGTCGCACCTGGCCATACGCCGCCACATCTACCACGACAAGACACCGTTTGCCGCCGAGAAGGTGATCGAAATGCAGGTGAAGTCCTTCCTGGGTGGCCTTAAAGCCCTGTTGCCCGCCGACATCAAGTACATTGCCTGACACATCGCCTGAGGATGCGGCCGGGGCGTAGCACAATAAGCGTCATGCCCTACCTGCCTGCTTTCATCGCCCCCACCCGCTACACCGATGCTGCCGCCGCGCTGGCGCAGGTTCGCGCCATTTACGACCAGCAGATTGCCCACCTGCGGGGCGCCATGCAGCGCTACGTGGCCGGCGAAACCATGCCCGGCCATGTGCGCGCCTGCTACCCGTTTGTCCGCATCCACACCGACACGGTGGCGCGCGCCATTCTGGAAACACCCGACATTTCGCAGCTCAGCTACGGCTTTGTGGCCGGGCCGGGCCGCTATGAAACCACGCTGACGCGGCCCGACCTGTACGGCCACTACTACCTGGAGCAGTTCCGGCTGCTGCTGCAAAACCACGAGGTGGCGCTGGAGGTGGGCACCAGCACGCAGCCAATTCCCATCCATTTCTCGTTCGCTGAAAACGACCATGTGGAAGGCACCATGAGCGCCGAGCGCCGCATGCTGATGCGCGACGTGTTCGACCTGCCCGACCTGTCCGCCATGGACGACGGCATTGCCAACGGCACCTATGAAGCCAGGCCCGGCGAACCGCAGCCGCTGTCGCTGTTCACCGCCGCGCGGGTCGACTATTCGCTGCAGCGGCTGCGCCACTACACCGGCACCTCGCCCGACGCGTTCCAGAACTTCGTGCTGTTCACCAACTACCAGTTCTACATTGACGAATTCGTGCGGCTGGGCCACGAGGAAATGGCCAACCCGCAGAGCGACTACATCGCGTTTGTCGAGCCCGGCAACGTGGTGACGCGGCGCACCGGCTTGAGTGCCGAAGCCGGCGACGCGCTGGGCGTGCCACCGCCGCGCCTGCCGCAAATGCCGGGCTACCACCTGCTGCGCGCAGGCCGCAGCGGCATCACCATGGTCAACATCGGCGTGGGTCCGGCCAATGCCAAGAACATCACCGACCACATCGCCGTTCTGCGCCCGCACGCCTGGGTCATGCTGGGCCACTGCGCCGGCCTGCGCACCAGCCAGCAGCTGGGCGACTATGTGCTGGCCCACGGCTATGTGCGCGAAGACCATGTGCTTGACGAGGAGCTGCCGCTGTGGGTGCCGATTCCGGCGCTGGCTGAAATCCAGAAGGCGCTGCAGCAAGCGGTGCAGGACGTGACGCACGCCGAGGGCGCCGACCTCAAACGCATCATGCGCACCGGCACCGTGGCCTCTACCGACAACCGCAACTGGGAACTGCTGCCCGGCAACCAGGTGCAGCGCCGCTTCAGCCAGAGCCGGGCGATTGCGCTGGACATGGAAAGCGCCACCATTGCCGCCAACGGCTTTCGTTTCCGGGTGCCCTACGGCACGCTGCTGTGCGTGAGCGACAAGCCGCTGCACGGCGAGATCAAGCTGCCCGGCATGGCCAACCACTTTTACCGGGAGCGCGTAGACCAGCATTTGCGCATTGGCATACGCGCCATGGAAATGCTGCGCGCAGAAGGCAGCACCCAGCTGCACAGCCGCAAGCTGCGCAGCTTTTCGGAAGTCGCGTTCCAGTAATTTTCCGAAAAGGCGCCGCCTGCTTTACAAGACTTAATCTGGCGCAACACACGCGACACGTGGGCGTATCACAATGGCCTTTTATGCGCTGTCATGCCCTGTCATGCGCTCTTTGTGATGTGACCCGATGCCCCTTCAAGTCGCCACCCCTTTCCCCCCGCCTGCGCCCCGCCGGCACCTTGCGCCGCTGGCGTGGGCCCTGGCCGCCGCGCTGTCGGGCTGCACCGCGCTAGCCCCGCAACATGCGGCCCTGCCAGAGACGCCGGTGCCCCAGGCGTGGACCACGCAAGTCGCCAGCCCCTACGCACTGGCCGCCCCGGTAGCCGCTTCGCTGGCCCAGTGGTGGGATCGCTTCAACGACGCCCAACTCACCGCCCTCATCACCCAGGCGCTGCAGGCCAATACCGACGTGCGCAGCGCACAGGCGGCGCTGCTGCAAGCGCGGGCGCTGCGCGACGTGCGCTCGGCCAGCCTGCTGCCCGCCGTCGGCACATCGGCGTCGGCGCGGCGCAGCCAGTCTGGCAGCAATGACCCGGCCAACAGCTTCCAGGCCGGCTTTGATGCCAGCTGGGAGCCCGATGTGTTTGGCGGCAACCGCAGCGCCGTGAACGCGGCTGAGGCCGACGCGCAAGCGGCCCAAGCCAGCCTGGCCAGCGTGCAGGTGTCGATTGCCGCCGAGGTGGCCGTGACCTATATGGAACTGCGCGGGCTGCAGGCGCGGCTGGCGATTGCCCGGGGCAACCTGGCCGCGCAGCGCGAAACGCTGCAGCTGTCGCGCTGGCGGGCCCAGGCCGGGCTGGTCTCTTCGCTCGACGTGGAGCAGGCGGTGGCGGCCAGCGAGCAGACCAGCGCGCAGATTCCGTCGCTGCAGACCAGCGCCGCCCAGGCGCTGAGCAGCCTGGCCGTGCTGACCGGCCAGGCGCCGGGCGCGCTGCAAGCCACGCTGGCCGCAGCGGCTGCCGTGCCGCAGGCGCCCGCCGACCTGGCGCTGGCGCTGCCCGCCGACACCCTGCGCCAGCGCCCCGATGTGCGCGCCGCCGAGCGCCGTATCAGCGCCGCGCTGGCGCGTGTGGCGCAGGCCGACGCGGCGCGTTACCCCGGCTTTCAGCTCGGCGGCTCGCTCGGGCTGAATGCGCTGACGCTGGGCGCGCTGACCAGCGGCGCGTCGGTGGTCCGTTCGCTGCTGGCCAGCGTGTCGGTGCCGCTGTTTGACGGCGGCGCGGCCCGCGCCCAGGTGCGCGCGCAGGAAGCCGCGCTGGAGCAAGCGCGCGTGGCCTACCAGGGCACGGTGCTGACGGCGCTCAAGGACGTCGAAGACGCGCTGGTGTCGCTGCAGGGCAACCGCGAACGGCTGGCCCGGCTGCAGGCCGCCGTCGAAGCCGCCGGCAACGCCGACCTGCTGGCGCGCCAGCGCTACGCCAGCGGGCTGATTGACTTCCGGTCGGTGCTGGAGACCCAGCGCACCCTGCTGTCCACGCAAGACAGCGTGGA
>NZ_JADMJK010000151.1 GCF_018780625.1 Polaromonas sp.
GCGTGCGCGAGCCCGTGCCGGGAGCATCGCCAGACAGCAGCGGCGACGCGGCCACAGCCACGGTCGCGATCAGCATCCAGGCCGTGTAGCGCTGCAGCGAGGCGTTTTCCAGCAGCGTTGTAATGCGGCCGGCGCTGCCGAACAGGCGGTCGCTGCCGCGCGTGAACAGGTTCAGTCCGGTCAGCAGGCCGAACCAGTTTTCGGAGTTCAGGCGGTGCAGCCGGCCGCCGCGCGCCAGTGTGAAATACAGGGCCGCGCCGCCGGCCAGCGCCAGCACGCTCAGCAGCAGCGGCAGGTTGAAGCCGTGCCAGATCGCCAGTTGGTAGTCGGGCGGGGCCGTGCCCAGCATGGCCGTGGCGGCGACCAGCACCATGGGGCCGAGCAGCAGCGACGGCAAGATGCCCACCGCGACGCAGACCACGGCCAGCAACATCACCGGCAGTTTCATGCCCAGCGGCGGCTCATGCGGATGCGGGCGCGGCAGGTTGCGCGCGGGGCCGTTGAAGAAAATGTCGTGGACCAGCCGCACCGAGTAGGCCACGCTGAGCAGCGCGGCCAGCGTCGCCAGGGCCGGCACCAGCCAGCGCCAGCCGCCGGCCTGCGCGAAGGTCACGGTTTCGGTCAGGAACATTTCCTTGGACAGAAAACCATTGAATAGCGGCACGCCGGCCATCGCGGCGGCCGTGACCATGGCCAGCGTGGCGGTCCAGGGCATGAGTTGCCGCAGGCCGCCGAGCAGGCGCATGTCGCGCGTGCCGGTTTCGTGGTCGACGATGCCGGCGATCATGAACAGCGAGGCCTTGAAGCTGGCGTGGTTCAGGATGTGGAACATCGCCGCCACGGCCGCCAGCGGCGAGCCCAGCCCGATCAGGAAGGTGATCAGCCCGAGGTGGCTGATGGTCGAGTAGGCCAGCAGGCCCTTGAGGTCGTGCTTGAAGATCGCGACAAAGGCGGCAAACGCCATCGTTACCAGTCCGGTGGTGCTGACCAGCCCGGCGAACAGGTCGGTGCCGCCCATCACGGGCGTCAGTCGGGCCAGCAGGAAAATGCCGGCCTTGACCATGGTGGCCGAGTGCAGGTAGGCCGACACCGGGGTTGGCGCCGCCATGGCCTGCGGCAGCCAGAAGTGAAACGGGAACTGCGCGCTCTTGGTGAAGCAGCCCAGCAGAATCAGGATGAGCGCGGCCGGATAGCGCGCATCGGCCTGGATCATCGCGCCCTGGTCCAGCATCTGGCTCAGCTCGTAGCTGCCGGCGATCTGCCCCAGCAGCACAAAGCCGCCCAGCATGGCCAGGCCGCCGCCGCCGGTGATGGCCAGCGCCATGCGCGCGCCGTCGCGCGCATCGGCGCGGTGCTGCCAGTAGCCCACCAGCAAGAACGACGACAGGCTGGTCAGCTCCCAGAACACGATCAGCAGCAGCAAGTTGTCTGACAGCGCGATGCCCAGCATGGCCGCCATGAACAGCATCAGGGTGCTGAAGAACTTGCCGGCCGGGTCTTTTGGGCCGAGGTAGAAATGCGCATACACGATGATCAGCAGTCCAATGCCGGTGATCAGCAGCGCAAACATCAGCGCCAGCCCGTCCAGCCGCAGCCCCAGGTTCAGGCCGATTTCGGGCACCCAGGGGATGAACTCGTACAGCACCTCGCCGCGCATGACGGCGGGCGCCTGCATCAGCAGCAGGGCCAGGCTGAAGGCCGTGATGGCGGCGGCGATCACGGCTGTGCGGCCGCGGTGGCCGGCGCTCAGGCGGGCGCCAGACCAGCCGGTGAGCAGGGTGCCCAGCAGCAGCGGCAAGCAAATAATTAAAAGCAACAAGGTCTGGACCTCCTTCAACGAGCGTTCATTTCAGGGGACACGCTTTTGGGGAGCGGCTCGCCGTCAGTGAACCTCGGGTTGCAGCAGCCAACCCCAGGCAGTGGGTAAATTGCCGGACGTTCAGGATGCCCTGCCGGGCGGCTTGCCGCGCCGCAGCAGCACCACGACCAGCGTGATCACCGTGATCGGGATGACAAAACTCAGCATGGCGCTGGAGAACATGCCGAGCGCATCGTGCTGCTGGGTGGCCAGAATCAGGTAGGTCACGTAGGCAGCGTAATACAGGACAAAGACGCCGCCTTCCCAGCGCGCTATCTCACGCCCCGTCATGAACACGGGCAGGCAGGCCAGCGCGACAGCAATCATCACCCATATATCAAAGTTGAGTATGGCCGCGGGCATGAGCAGGCCGAGATCGCCCGACACCAGCCCCGACAGGCCGAGGCAACCCAGAATGTTGAAGGTGCTGCTGCCCACCACGTTGCCGACCGCGATGTCGCGCTCGCCCTTGATGGCCGCCATGACCGAGGTGGCAACCTCCGGCATGGACGTGCCGGCGGCAACGATGGTCAGGCCAATCACCAGGTCGCTGACACCCAGGGCCTTGGCAAAGAGGGTCGATGCCGTGACCAGCCAGTCGGAGCCGAGCACCAGAAAGCCCAGCCCCACCGCGATCAGCAGCAGTTGCACCGGCAGTTTGGCGTCCCAGCCACCGGGCGCGGCGGGCTGGAGTTCAGCGGCGTATTCGTCCTGCGCGCTTCGGGTTTCAGCGCGCGACTGCACGATCAGGAACACCGTGTAGGCGATCAGCAGCGTGAACAGGATCGCGCCGTCGAGAAAACCAAGCTTGCCGTCCAGGCCGATCACCAACAGTAGCAGCGAAGCGCCAATCATGATGGGCACCTCCTGGCGTATCAGCTGGATGTTGACCACCAGCGGCGTGATCAGCGCCGATACGCCCAGCACAAACAGCACATTGAAAATATTGCTGCCGACCACGTTGCCGATGGCGATGTCAGTCTGGCCGTTCAGCACGGCCCCGGTCGAGACGGCCATTTCGGGGGCGCTGGTGCCAAAAGCCACAATCGTCAGCCCGACGACCAGCGGTGAGATGCCAAAGGACAAGGCCAGCTTGGACGCGCCGCGCACCAGCAGCTCGGCGCCCAGCACCAGGCCGATCAGACCGCCTATGAAAAGCAGAATGGTCATGTCGGGCCTTTGTGCAAGTTCAGTGCGGGGCGTTTTGGGTGGGCTGCATCATGCGGTCGGTCAGAGCAATCGCCAGCGCGCTGAGCAAAAAGGTGATGTGAATCACCGTCTGCGCAATCAACACCCGGTCGGTGTAGTTGTCGGCATTGATGAAGGTTTTGAGCAGGTGAATCGAGCTGATGCCGATGATGGCCGTGGCCAGCTTGACCTTGAGCACCGATGCATTGACATGGCTCAGCCACTCGGGCTGGTCGGGGTGGCCTTCCAGGTTCAGGCGGCTCACAAAGGTTTCATAGCCCCCCACAATCACCATGATCAGCAGGTTGGAGATCATGACGACGTCGATCAGCGCCAGCACGACCAGCATGATGACGGTCTCGTTCAGCGTGGTGATGGGCGCGTCGGTTTTGTAGCCAATGCTCGTGATGAGCGCCTGCAAGGCTGGCTGGCTGCCAAAGGCCGCCTCAATCAGGTGGAGCAATTCCACCAGAAAATGAAACACATACACGCCCTGGGCCGCAATCAAGCCCAGGTAAAGCGGCACCTGCAGCCAGCGGCTTGCAAAAATCAGTTTGGGCAGGGGGCGAAGCGGGGCGGGTTTGGAAGGGGTGGGTTCTGACA
>NZ_JADMJK010000141.1 GCF_018780625.1 Polaromonas sp.
CTGGCAGACGATGACGAGGCCGGCCGCCACGCCCAGCCAGACTTTGTAGGACGGTTCATCAGGCTGTTGCATATGGTCGGAAAACATGGGTACTACCTCTTTATTACACTTGTTTCAATGCTAAAGCGGCGATTTCAAAAGCCATTCGGTGTTCTTCCCGGCCCTGTGTAGGATAAAAGCGCTGGCTTACCATGGCGCCATGAACGCTGACACATCCCCGCCCCTTCCGCCCACCCTGCTTGACGCTGCCCAGACGGCGCAGCGCCTGCCCTACCCGCTGCTGGTAGAGGCGCTTGCCGCGCTGCTGCAAGACCCTTCGGTGCAGGTGCCGGCGCGCCTGGTGCTGCCGCTACACGGTGGCGGCAGTTTGTTTGTCATGCCCGCGCTGGATGGCGTCACCGCCATCACCAAGCTGATCACCTTTACGCCGGCCAATGCGGGCCGTGGCCTGGCGACGATCCAGGGTGACGTGGTGGTGTTTGACGTGGCCACAGGCCAGCGCAGGCTGATTCTGGATGGCCCCACCGTGACCGCGCGGCGCACGGCCGCCGTGTCGGTGCTGGCGGCCCAGCGGCTGGCGCCCAACAAGCAGGGGCCGCTGCTGATTGTGGGCGCGGGCGTGCAGGGCAAGGCCCACCTGGAGGCTTTTGCCGAGGGCTTGAACACCCGGGAATTTCTGATTGCCTCGCGCAGCGCGTCCAGCGCGCAGGCGCTGACCCACTACGCGCAGACACTGGGCTTGCAGGCGCGCGTGGTGCCGGACGCCGATGCGGCCTTGGCCGACTGCCCGATGGCCGTGACCTGCACGCCCGCCCGCGAGGTGGTGCTGCGCGCCCTGCCGCGCGGCGACGCGTTTATTGCTGCAGTAGGGGCCTTCACGCCCACCATGGCCGAACTGAGCGCCGACCTGTGCCGGCATGTAGCCAAACACGGCACGGTGGTGGTCGACACGGTGGACGCCGGGCACGAAGCCGGTGATTTGCTGCAGGCCGGGCTGGATGTGGCCCGCTTTGCCAGCCTGGCTGACGTGGCGCGCAGCGAGACCTTTGCGGCCAAGGGGCCGGTGCTGTTTAAAAGCTGCGGCTGGGCGGGGTGGGACCTGGCGGCGGCCCGGGCGGCGTTGCTGGCCTAGCAGACAGGGGACTGTGCCCGGGCGCGGGCCTACCTCGGGCAGGAAAAAGCCTTACAGAGGACAGGGAACGCGCCCTTCAGCGAACAGGAAGAAAAAGTACTTTTCTGAAATGTTGTTCATGTAACAATTTACCCAAGATGTGTTCATCATCACCAACCGCCCTCTGTCTATTTTGAAAGCCACCATGAAAACTTCATCTCTTGCCGCCGCCCTTGTTCTTGGCTTGACTGGAACCGCCGCGTTCGCCCAGGCGACGCACTCCGGCTGGTATGTGGCCCCGACCGCAAGCGTGGTCATCAATGACAACGACCGGGCAAAAAGCACCGGCGCCGGCGTGGGACTGGCTGTTGGCAAGATGCTGAACGAAAAATGGAACGTGGAAGTTGGTGGCCAGTACCTGCAACTCGACGGCAAGAACGACGAACAAGGCAATATCGGCGTTGACGGCCTGTATTTCTTTAACCGCAACCCTGACTTTGCCCCCTACGCGCTTGCCGGCCTGGCCTACGCACGGGAAGGGTACTCGGACTCCAACAAAAACGACAATTTGATGGCACGGGTTGGTTTGGGCTTTACCAAGCAACTGACCAGGAACGTTGACTTTCGCGCCGACGCCCGTTATCAGTACCACGGCAACAAGGCGGGTTCAGGCAGCTTGGGTGACTGGATCGTGTCTGCCGGCCTGAACATCGCGTTTGGCGGCACGCCACAAGCCGCAGCGCCTGCCTATGTGGCTCCTGCGTATGTGGCACCGGTCTATGTGGCTCCAGCACCGGCACCGGCTCCCGTAGCCGTGATGCCAGCGCCCGCCCCGGAACCAGCGCCTTACGTGGCACCCAAGCGCGAACCAAAGCAAGACCGCAACTAAAGTGCGGCCGACGCCCTGAGCGAATAATTTCAGCTCGGGGCGATCAATGCCCAGGCGGCCACGCGTGCAGAAGCCCCATCTCCACGCGCACAGGCATGCAAGTACACCTTGCCATGCGCCGGTGAGGTCTATTCCCGTCATTGCGAACGAAGGGGTTGCTTGTTCGGTCTTGTGTTGGCTTTGCTGGGTTGGGCTGGCCGGGAGTCGCCCCGGCGGGCGAGTTACTTTTCTTTGCTTCGCTGTATGGACCGGAAAGATGGGAAACGGATGTACAGGGGGATGTACAGGGACATAGTAAACACCATGCGGTTTCAGGAAGCTGCCTTCAGCGCATTCAGGTCCACCTAAATAATGCACGCTTGGCCCGTAAGTCAAGACCGGTGCGCGCGGGTGCCTACTTCTCCAGGTACCACTGCAGGAAATACTTGGCGACAAAGCCCATCATGCCAAACCCCAGGCCCAGAAAGATGACAAAGGTGCCGAACTTGCCGGCCTTGGACTTCCACGCCAGATGGCCAATGATGAACAGCATGTAGAGCATGAATGCCCCCACGCCGAAGGTGAGGCCAAAGGTGGCGATCTGCTCTTCCGTGAAGCCGAACATCAGACGACTCCTTCGGGCGGATGGCGTTCGGGTAGCGCACTGGCATCGACCAGGTCACGGTAGGCGTGCCAGCTGGCATGGCCCAGCAGCGGCAGCACAAAAATCAGGCCCACCAGCAGCGTGCCCAGGCCCAGCAGCGTCAGACCCATGATCAGGGCGGCCCACAGCGCCAGCGGAACGGGGTTGGTCAGCACCGCCTGCCAGCTGGCCAGTACGGCTTGCAGCACATCGACCCGGCGGTCCAGCAGCAGCGGCATGGCGATCACGCTGGAGGCAAATATGGGCGCGGCCATGAGGCCGCCCATGGTGAGCCAGAGCTCGAACACGTAGTGCTGGGGCGCCAGCACGACATGGCGCAGAAAGTCCGCCGGGGTGTTGATGGGCTGCGGCGCCATCAGCGTGATGAGCGCGGCCGAGGTCAACACCCAGCCGGTTCCGGCCAGCGCCAGCAGCAAACCGAAGCGCACCAGGCACCAGTAGCCGCCGCGCACCACAAACCGCGAGTGCTGCCAGCGGGTCCAGGTTTTCAGGACAAGCTGCGGATTGACGGCTTCGCCGCGTTCCAGGGCGCGGCTGATGGCGTACAGGCTGGTGGCCAGCACCGGCGCCACCACCAGAAAGCCAGAAAACGCGCCGGCCAGCAGCCAGAAACGGTCGCGCGCCAGCAGCATCAGCAGCCCCCCGATGGCGGCCAGCACCGCGCCATGCGCCAGACTGAGCCAGCCGCCGCGCAGCGTGTCTTGCGCGCCACGCGCCAGCCACTGCAGCGGCTGGGCAAGCCCGATGGTGCGGATCACAGGCAGCGCCACAGGGCCAGGGGCCGACGGCGAGGGGGAAGGAGTAAGTTTGGAGTGCAGCGCCATGGCCTTAGCATACCTGCAGCGCCCACCCCGGGCTGGCCATGCGCACGGCGCTGCTGGCGCAATCCATCTCTGCCATCGCGAATCGGGGGACGGTTCAAGGAAAGCGAAGGGGGTTTCTTGTTCGATCTCGATTTGGCTTTGCAGGGTTGGGCTGGCCGGTCTCGCCCGG
>NZ_JADMJK010000143.1 GCF_018780625.1 Polaromonas sp.
CTGGCGCTGGCCGGGGTGGACCGCATCGACCTGAACTTTCCCAAGTTCTCCGACGGCCGGGCCTTCAGCCAGGCGTTTTTGCTGAGCCGCCGGCTCGGCTTCAAGGGAGAGATTCGCGCCACTGGCGACGTGCTGGCCGACCAGCTGGCGCAGATGGAGCGCAGCGGCTTCACCACCGCCGTGCTGCGCGCCGACCAGGACCTGGCCGTGGCCGAGCGCGTGCTTGGCAGCTACCCGGGCTACGGCGTCGGCCGCTACCAGGGCGACGCGGTACGCGTCAGCCCGCATTTCGCTGCCTGACCCGGAGAACACCATGAGCGCCATTTCACTGTACGCCAAGCCCTCGCCCGCCTTTACCCAAAAGCTCGACGCCAGCAAAGCCCTGCTGCGGTCTGCCGCCGCGCAGTACGCGCCATTGACGCAGGCCTCCAGCCTGGGCGCCGAAGACATGGTGATCAGCCACTTGATCCATGACACCGGCATAGCCGCCCGCATTTTCGTGCTCGACACCGGCATGCTGCACGCCCAGACGCTGGCGCTGGTGGGGCGGCTGGAAGCGCGTTACGGCGTGACGGTAGACGTTTACCAGCCCGACCCGGCCGTGGCCGAAAAGTTTGTCGCCGAGTTTGGCAGCGACGCGATGTACAAAAGCCTGGGTTTACGCAAGACCTGCTGCGATTTTCGCAAGATGGAGCCACTGGCACGTGCGCTGGCCGGCAAAAAGGGCTGGATCACCGGCCTGAGGCGCGAGCAGTCCAATGCCCGGGCCGAAGTGCATGACGTTGAGCAGCAGGCCGAGCGTGCGAAGATCAACCCGCTGGCCGATTGGACCTGGGGCGACATCTGGCACTTCATTGCCGTCAACCAGGTGCCCTACAACCCGCTGCACGACGAGTTTTTCCCCAGCATTGGCTGCGCGCCCTGCACCCGCGCCGTGACGCTGGGCGAGGACTTCCGCTCCGGCCGCTGGTGGTGGGAACAGGAAAGCGCCAAGGAATGTGGCCTGCATGTGGCCGCCGACGGCACCCACGAAGCGCAGGAACCCGCCGCGTTTGAGTCCCTTTCAAGCATCATCCCCATCCGAGAAATAAACGCATGAACGCCCGAACCGAACCCCAATTGCTGGCCAAGCTGAGCAATGCGCACCTCGATGCGCTGGAAGAGGAAACCATCTTCATCCTGCGTGAAGTCGCCGCCGCCTTCGAGCGCCCGGCGCTGCTGTTCTCGGGCGGCAA
The DNA here is from genome assembly GCF_018780625.1 of Polaromonas sp. Taxonomy (GTDB): domain Bacteria; phylum Pseudomonadota; class Gammaproteobacteria; order Burkholderiales; family Burkholderiaceae_C; genus Polaromonas. The sequence goes on from NZ_JADMJK010000143.1 coordinate 1,236, forward strand.
GGACTCGCTGGTGATGCTGAAATGCGCCGAAAAAGCCTTTGGCGTGGGCCGCATTCCCTACCCGCTCCTGATGATTGACACCGGCCACAACTTCCCGGAAGTGACCGATTTCCGCGACCTGCGCGCCAGGGAACTCGGCGCCGAGCTGATCATCCGCCGTGTCGAGGACTCGATGAAGCGCGGCACGGTGCGCCTGGCCCATCCGGACGAGCCACGCAATGCGCACCAGTCAGTGACGTTGCTGGAAGCCATCGACGAATTTCGCTTTGATGCGCTGATCGGCGGCGCCCGCCGCGACGAGGAAAAGGCGCGTGCCAAGGAGCGCATCTTCTCGCACCGCGACAGCTTCGGCCAGTGGCAGCCCAAGGCCCAGCGGCCCGAACTCTGGACGCTGTTCAACACCCGGCTGCAGCCCGGCGAGCATTTCCGGGTGTTCCCGATTTCCAACTGGACTGAACTGGACGTATGGCAGTACATCGAGCGCGAGCAGATCGCCCTGCCCTCGCTGTATTACGCGCACCAGCGCAAGATCGTCGAGCGCAAGGGCCTGCTGGTGCCGGTCACCGAACTGACGCCGGCCCGCGACGGCGAGCAGGTCATTGAAAAGACCGTGCGTTTTCGGACCCTGGGCGACATCACCTGCACCTGCCCGGTTGACAGCCCGGCCACCACCGCCGCTGAAATCGTGATTGAAACACTGGCCGCGGACGTGAGCGAGCGCGGCGCCACACGCATGGACGACAAAACCTCAGACGCTTCCATGGAAAAGCGCAAGAAAGACGGGTACTTCTGATGACGACTATAGATTTGATCGCTGCTGACACAAAGCCAGCAAACGCTGCAGCACAAAATGACCTGAAATCGGCGCTGAAATTCATCACCTGCGGCTCGGTCGACGACGGCAAGAGCACGCTGATTGGCCGCCTGCTGGTGGACAGCAAAGCCGTGCTACAAGACCACCTGGCGGGCGTGCAGCGCGCCGGCGAGACCGACCTGGCGCTGCTGACCGACGGCCTCTCGGCCGAGCGCGAGCAAGGCATCACGATTGACGTGGCCTACCGCTACTTCGCCACCGAAAAGCGCAAGTTCATCATCGGCGACGCGCCCGGCCACGAGCAGTACACCCGCAACATGGTCACGGCGGCATCGAGCGCCGACGCCGCCGTGGTGCTGGTCGACGCGACCAAGCTCGCTTGGCAAAACCCGGCGATGGAGCTGCTGCCGCAAACCCGCCGCCATTCGCTGCTGGTCAAGCTGCTGCGCGTGCCGTCCATCGTGTTCACGGTGAACAAGCTCGATGCCGTGCAGGACCCGGCGCTGGCCTTCAATAACATCAGCGCCGCGCTGACGGCGTTTGCCGAGGCGGCGCTGATCCCGGTCAAGGCCATCGTGCCGATTTCCGCGCTGATCGGCTACAACGTGGTGGACGCCAAACCAGGCTGGTGCGGCTACACCGGCCCGTCGCTCTTGGCCCTGCTGGAGCAATTGCCCGCCACGCCCGCAGAAACGGGCGAAGCATTCGCCTTTCCGGTGCAGTGGGTCGAGAAATTCTCTTCCTCTTCCGACACCTCCCAGGGCCGCCGCGTCTTCTGGGGCCGCGTCGCTACTGGCGGCGTGCAGCCCGGCCAGACCGTGACCGTCTTGCCGAGCGGGCAAACCGCCGTGGTGGCGCAGGTGCTCGACCATATCCGCCAGCCCAAATCCATTTTGGCGAGCCACAGTGCAGGCATTGTGCTGGACCGCGAAGTGGATGTGTCGCGCGGCGACTGGCTGCTGGCCGAGGGCAGCTTTGCGCCTTCGCGCGAGGTGGCGGTCACCATGGCCTGGATGGACGACGAGCCGCTGGTGGCCGGGCGCGTCTACTGGGCGCTCCAGGGCCACCGCTGGGTCAAGGCCAAGGTCAGGCGCATCGTGCACAAGCTGGACGTCAACACGCTGGCCGAAGAAGACGCCAGCGAACTGCCGCCCAACGCGATTGGCCATGTCGAGCTGAGCCTGCAGGAAGCGCTGGTGACCCTGCCCTACCTGCGCTCGCGCGTGCTGGGCTCGCTGGTGCTGGTCGACACGGCCTCCCACAAGACCTCGGGCGCGGCGCTGGTTCTTTGACCGGCATCAAGCGAAACCCCAGCCCTACCCTTCACCCTGAAACCGTAAAGCTCTTAAAATCGAGCGTTTACACCGACAACCTTCTCACACCATGACACACATCGTCTCCGAATCCTGCATCCGCTGCAAATACACCGACTGTGTGGACGTCTGCCCCGTGGACTGCTTCCGCGAAGGCCCCAACATGCTGGTGATTGATCCGGACGAGTGCATTGATTGCGCCGTGTGCATTCCAGAATGCCCGGTCAATGCCATTTATGCCGAAGAAGACACGCCGGCCGACCAGCTGCA
>NZ_JADMJK010000121.1:0-52749 GCF_018780625.1 Polaromonas sp.
ACCTCTATGCGCGCGCCGGCCAGTCGCCCGTGCTGCTGAAAAAAGAGATCACCGGTTTTCTGCTGAACCGCATCCAGGGGGCCGTGCTGAATGAAGCGCTTAATCTGTACGCCAACGGCTACGCCTCGGTGGAAGACCTGGACAAGGTGCTCAAGGACGGCCTCGGCCTGCGCTGGGCGTTCATGGGGCCGTTTGAAACCATCGACCTGAATGCGCCCGGCGGCGTGGTCGATTACGCGCAGCGTTACGGCCCGACTTACCGCGAAGTCGCCCAAGGGCAATTGCCCAACGACTGGGACAGCAGCGTTCTGGCCAGCATCGAAGCCGAGCGCCGCACGGTGCTGCCAGCCGACCAGCTGGGCGAGCGCGCCCGTTGGCGCGACAACCGGCTGATGGCGCTGGTCGCGCACCAGCGCAAACAGTCTGTTTGAGCACGGCACCCGAATTCCCGCGCTACCCCTGACCGGCAGCGCCGTTTTATTTACAACGTCTTCCAACCTACCCAGGAGAGCCCCATGAAAAAGTCCAAAAAAGTCATCATCACCTGCGCCGTCACGGGCGCCATTCATACGCCGTCCATGTCACCTTACCTGCCCATCACGGGGCAAGAAATTGCCGACGCCGCCATCGGCGCGGCCCAGGCCGGGGCTTCCATCGTGCACCTGCACGCACGCAAGCTGGAAGATGGCTCCCCGTCGCAAGACCCGGAACTGTTCAAAGCGTTCCTGCCGCAAATCAAGGCGGCGTCCGATGTCGTGATCAACATCACCACGGGCGGCGCGCCCACCATGCTGGTCGCCGAGCGCCTGGTGCCCGTGCATACCTTCAAGCCCGAAGTCGCGTCGCTGAACATGGGGTCTATGAATTTTGGCCTGTACGGCATGCTGGAGCGCTTCAAGGAGTTCAAGTACGACTGGGAGCGCCCCTACCTGGCCAACAGCGACGACCGTGTTTTCAAAAACACCTTCAAGGACATCGCCCACATCCTGGAAAGCTGTGCCAACAACGGCACCCGCTTTGAAATCGAGTGCTACGACATCGGCCATCTCTACACCGCCGCCCACTTCATCGAGCGCGGCCTGATCAAGCCGCCTTTCCTGATCCAGTCGGTGTTTGGCTTGCTGGGCGGCATTGGGCCGCATCCGGAAGATGTGGCGCACATGAAGCGCACCGCAGACCGGCTGTTCGGCGATGACTACATCTGGTCGGTACTGGGCGCTGGCCGCAACCAGATGCCGATTGCAGCCCAGTCGCTGGCCATGGGCGGCAATGTGCGCGTGGGGCTGGAAGATTCACTATGGGACGGCCCGGGCCAGCTGGCCAAAAGCAATGCCGCCCAGGTCAAGCGCGCGCGGGACATGATCGAAGCCCTGAGCCTGGAAGTTGCCACGCCCGATGAGGCCCGTCAGATGTTGAATCTGAAGGGCAGGGACAACGTGAACTTTTAGCCGGACTGCTTTTGCCGATACCCCGGGCACTGCGCCTGCGCCGTGTGCCGGGGCAAACGCCCAAATCGCCGCAATACTGGCTAAACCGGCAAGCCATGTTGGATTTTTGTAGCTAAAAATGCTTCGATCGTAGCCATAAAAGCTACAATCGAAGCACAAAAGACTACATATGCTAAGCGATCTCCTGTTTGGAACCTACCGCAAGAAAGTACTCGGACTGCTGCTGCTGCACCCCGATATGGACTACCACGTTCGCGAACTGGCGCGTGCCACCCACACGGCGCCAGGCACCCTGCACAAAGAGCTGGCCCGCCTGGCCGCCGCCGGGCTGTTGCTGCGCAAAGACCAAGGCAACCAGGTGCGCTACCAAGCCAACCGGAATTGCCCGGTATTCCCTGAGCTGGCGGGCTTGCTGCGCAAAACCACCGGCGCTGCCGAACTGCTGACCACGGCCCTGGCACCGCTGCAACCCCCTTTGGCGCTGATTTTTGGTTCCGTCGCCAGCGGCACCGAAACGGCCAGCAGCGACGTCGATGTGTTGATCATTGCGGATGTCGGGTTTGCCGACGTGGTGCGCGCCATGTACCCGGCACAAATCGAGTTGGGGCGCGAGATCAACCCAGTGGTCTACAGCGCCCAGGAATTCAAGCGCCGCGCCCAGGAGCAAGACCCTTTTGTGCTTGAGTTACTGGGCAAACCCAAGATCTTTTTGATGGGGACTGAACATGACCTTGGCCAACTTGCTGGCCATTCAGCGACTGCAGGCGTTTAACGCGACAGCGCAGGGCGTGCAGCGCTTGCTGGCTGCCGCGATGCGCAACCTGCTTGACGCCAAACTGGCGCAGCTCAGCGCTGAAAACCGCTTTGACGCTGCCTACAAGTGCATCATGCAATGCGCCATGTTGGGGCTGTGGGCACAGGGCTACCGGACCTCGACCAGCCAACCTGGTCACCACCAAACCGCATTGCAAGCCTTGCCGCTCACGATGGGCCTGTCCAATAACGTAGTCATCGTCCTCGATGCCCTGCGCAAGCAGCGCAACCTGAATGACTACGAAGGCGACCCTGTGCGGGATGCCGTCGTGACCGAGTGCATCACCCAGGCCGAAGCCCTGCTGGCCCATACGCGCCAGTTTTTGCACATCCAATTTCCCGACCTGCTGGTCAAATCCTAAATCAGCCGCCCCTGCAGCGAAGCGTTTGCCATCGGGCGCAAGCGCGCATAGTCCAGCAGTTCGGCCAGGCGCGCACCCTTCGCCTGCCATTCAATCAGCACGTTTTCCGCCAGCAGCACGTAATGCCAGGGCGCGCCGCCGCGCTGCTCGGGGCTCAGCCCATTGATGCGCTCGCACCAGGCCAGCGCCGCCCGGAGCTTGCGCTGCACGTTGGGGTGAATGGTTTGCTGCTGCGCCTTGGTTTCCACCAGGTACACCGCGCCCGCCGTGCGCACCAGAAAGTCGGGTGAATAAAACGCCGGCAGGCCGTCGTCCTTCACGTAGCGCAGCCGGGCAAAGGTGTGGCGGTTTTCGCTGATCTTGCAAAACGCTTCAACCTGCGTATCGGCCTGCGCCCAGTGAATGAACGCGCGTTCCAGCCCGCCGCTTTGCGCCGGCCAGGCCAGCCGGGTGTAGATGCATTTGCTGACCTGCACCGAATGGCTTTCCCGCATCATCAGGCGCGGCACTTCGGACAGGCGCCGCAGATGCACCTCGGTCTGGCCCGTCACATGCTTTTGCTCCGACTCCAGCAACGCCACCGCAAACACCTTGGTGATGTGGTCCACCACCGGCTGCAGCAGCAACACGCGCCAGTTTTCGCCGGCCATCGGGTTGAAGGCCGCGTCAAACAACTGCGTCCAGATGTAGTCGTCCAGCCAGCCCGTCAGCTCGGCCGTGTTGACCTGCAGGTAGGGCTTGGCCAAGTGCGTTGCCACTTTGTTGCCCTTGGGGACAGGCTCGCTCAGCGCCTGGCTGATGCGCCGCGTCAGGCGCGACAAATACTCGTTGTAGCCGCCCACGTTCATCACCGCGCCGTCCACCCGGTAGTCGCCAAACAGCGTGGCGCTTTGCAGGTCTTGCGAGATAAAGGCATCACCCTTGCCCAGCAGCCCGGTCAGCTGCGCCACCGACATGGCCGTGAACGCGGGCAGGGCGGCCAGGTCCAGCGCATGGTGGTCACGCACCTCGTCGGCTTCTTGCAGGATGAACGGAATGCCGAAGTCAAACGCTGCGTAGCCTTCGCGCAACTCGGCTGCGATCACGTCGCCCGTGGCGCTGGTGTCGTTCATGTCGCCGGTGGTGCCCGCCAGGCCTTCCTTGATCAGTTCGTCATAAAACGACTGGAACGCCGGGTGCTCCACGATGGACAGCACATCAAGCAGGCTGCCCGGCTCTTGCCCGGCGTTGATGCGTTCCCGGTTCTCGCGTTTCAGGTCGGTGTATTCGTCGTCGCGCCACATCAGCCGCAGGCCCCGGCCAATGGTTTGCTCCAGCAAAATTTGCGCCTGCGACGAGCGCAGCGGCACGATCACGCAGATGTTGTTCACGTCAAAGCCTTCGCGCAGCATCAGCACGCTGACGATGACCTTCGGGTTGGCGTGGCTGTCCACGCTGAACAGGCGCTGGCGCACGGGCAGCCAGTCTTTCTCGCCCAGTTCGGCTTTCTTGCCTGAGTCAATCGTCATGACTTCGTCTTGCCCCAAGCCTTCGTCCTGCAAAAATTGAGCCACCAGCGGTGATACCGTGGTGTCTTCGCAGACCACCAGCATCTTCGGGAAACGCGTCGGGTCGATTTTGGCAAAGTCGGTTTCCAGCTTGCGCAGCTTTTGCAGGCCCGCCCGCAGCATCACGCGCTGTCCTTCGCTTAAAACAGGCTGGCCGTCCGCGTCGCGCTCGGCCTTGAACTCCAGCGGCAACGCGCCGATTTCCTTGCGCCGGTCCAGCACCAGCGACTTCACCAACCCGGCGCGCATGGCGCTTTTCAGGTCAAAGTCGGTGACGATGTGCGGAAAGTACAGCTTGCGCTTGTTTTTGCCCGCGCCCACGTCGTTGTACGGCGTGGCCGAAAAATCCACCTGTACAAAGCGCCGTCCCTTGGTGGCGGCAATGCGGCTCAGGCTTTTTTGCCATTCAACTTCGGTTGTCTCGCCTTCGCGCTTGAATTCGTGAATATGGTGCGCCTCGTCGTTGAACACCATCAACTCGGGCAGCCCGGCCAGAAACTCCAGCACATTGCCGCGCGCATAGCGCCGGTCCAGCACGTCCAGGCTGTTGCCGGTGGCCCGGCCGGGGCTGAGCGGCAGCACGGCATTGACCACCTGCTGCGGCTCCAGCGGCGCGCCCAGGGTTTCCAGTTCGTCCCCCTCGTCGGCGGTGTCGCCTTCATTGAGTAAATGCCAGTTGGCGATGGCGATCATGCCGTTGCCGGTGGCTTTCAGGCCAATCTCGGTTTTGCTGCACACGTTGCCCCGAACAAACGCAAACACCGCATCGCGGTGGACATCGGGCATGAACAGATCGGCAAATTTGGCCATGTCCGAACTGGCAAAGTCGCGCGAACCGTTGCCGCCCTCCAGCAGCTTGCCGCAAAACGCATCGAGCAAGCGTTCATACACAATCAGCCCCGGCGCCACCACCATGAACTGGCGCGTAAAGCGCGCGTCGTCAAGCCCTTCGGCCAGCGCCGCCGTTTTGTTCAGCAGCTGCCAGATCATCAGCGCCTGCAATACCCAGGTTTTGCCGGTGCCCGTGGCCATCTTGAAGCAGTATTTGGGGTGCGCGTGCTTGGCCTGCGCCACCTCGTTGAGCCGTGTGCCGGTCAGCAGCGCATCGGGCGCGCAGTTGCGGTACAGGTCCAGCAGTGTCCAGTTTTCATGGTCTTTGCCCAGCACTTCATGCGCGACGATGGCATTCAGAATCGCTTGCTTTTGCCCGGCGTGAAAGTTCAGCCCGCCGTTATTTCCGCCTCTGGACAGCACCATGTCCTCGCCAAACCACCACATCAGCAGTTCGGCGGTGGTGGGTGTCACCAGCTCCAGAATGTCAGCCGCACCGGACGCCAGGCCCAGGCAGAGCTGGTTGGTTTTGGCGGTCAGGCCAAGGGAAAGGGCGAGCTGGTGGTCCGTTTTGTTGCTCATGCAGCCCCCACAGTGGCCACCACTTCCGCCTCAAACCCAAACACATCCACCACCCGCACGCACACCTTGCGCGGGCCGGGTTTGACAGGGGTTGAGACCACCGCCTGCGTCACCACGCGCAGCGCGTCTTCATCGTTGGCGGTGTTGCCCCGGTAGTCCTGCCAGACCGACCTGAATACCTTGCCGTCATAGTCCGGGTCCACTGCCCAGTATTCAATCAGCGCCAGCGGCTCCTGGTTGATCACGGCCTGCAGCTTGAGGCGGTTGGCGTCGTCCAGGTTGATCGCTTCGGGCGACAGCAGCACGTAGTTCTTGAGCCTGACGGTCAGCGTTTCCTGGCTTGACTCCCTCCCCCCTTGGGGGAGGGTTGGGGTAGGGGCTCCCCGCACCACCGGGTGAATCGTCAAATACTGCAGACTTGAAAACCGCACCTGCCCGCGCAGCTTGTCGATGCCGCCTTTTTTCTTGAGCCGGTCCATCAGGTCGGGCGGAATCACCAGCACTTCAAGCCGCGCGTCGTTCAGCGCGGTGATGGCTTCGCCAATCGAGGGCTCGAAGTTCCAGCCCAGCACCACGACCCGGTCCCAGCCGCCCATCAGGTTGTCGCGCTGCGCAATCGCTTTCTTGAGCGTGGCCGCGCCCGTGAGCTTGTTGGGCGAGTCGGCCAGCACCAGCGTCTTGCTGCCTTTTCTGGCACCAAAGTCCATGCCTGCGATGTGCCCCAGGTTGCGCTGCGGGTTCACGTCGGGCGGCAGCGGCAGCGCGCCGTAGAGCGACAGCACGATGTGCGACAGGTCGCCGATGCGGAAGTCCCGCCCCAGCATGGCCTTGGCCGCTTCCACCTGGTAGTCGCCGATGGCCTGGTACAGGAAGGGCTTGGCATCCTGGTCGATCAGGCGCTTGCGCATGATCATGCAAGCGGGCTTGCCGAGGTCGGTGGTGATCCAGCGGCGGCCGAGTTTTTCGGCGACAGCGGCGGTGGTGCCGGAGCCGCCGAAGAAATCCATTACCAAGCTTCCCTCTATTGAAGATGCTTTGACGATGCGCTCAACCAGCGCCTCTGGTTTCTGGGTCGGATAGTTCACCCGTTCGTCTGCAAGGTGATGAATTTTTGATACATCAGACCAGATTGTTTGAACGGTTAGACCTGGCATTTCGTCGAGATAGTACTTGTACCGAACCAAACCTTTTCCGGTGTAGTCCAAACGTCCTTCGTCACGATATCTTTCCATTGTTGTTTTTGGGCATCGCCATATCCGAGTAACTTTGTTCCATTCGTACATGTAGCCACCCCCAGATAAACCAGATGCGGATAAATCTGCTGAGCGATAGCGCCTTCCGGTTGACTCGTCGCGATACTTGAACTGCTTATCAATGTATTCGTCGGTATATGGAACGTATTGCTTGTTCCAGATTTGACTGGATGCTTTTGAGTAAAAGTAAACCACGTCATGAACTGCCCCAAAAGCATTCGAGTCGGAATGCGCTTCTGAGCGTTTCCAGATAATTTCGTTGATAAAGTTATCTTTTCCAAACACCTCATCCATCACGATCTTCACGTAATGCCCCACATGCCAGTCCAGATGCACATAGATCGAGCCGGTATCGGCCAGCAACTCGCGCATCAAGATCAGCCGGGGCGTGATCATGGCCAGGTACGACGCCGTGCCGTCGCTCCAGGTGTCGGAGTAGGCGAACTGCTCGATCACCGTGGGCTTTTGCTCCAGCTCCACACCGGGTAGCGTGACCTTGGTGCGGTAGTCGGCCTTGCTGTCAAACGGCGGGTCGATGTAGATCAGATCGACCTTGCCGCGCATCGACGGCGTGTGCTCGTCCCCCGCCAGCAGGGCGGCCATGGCCAGCAGGTTGTCGCCGTAGATCAGGCGGTTGGTCCAGGGTTGCGCATCGACCGTGGCGCCATCCCCCAGCATCGCTTGCGGGTGTTCAATCAGGCTGCGCTGGCCGGGGGCGAACACTTCGCGCTGACCCGTCCGTGCCTGCTGCGTGATCCAGTCCTGCGCCGCGCTGTCTTTCGCGGGAAGCACCACCTCGCGTGTCTGCAGCGTCACACGGTGGCGGTTCTCAAGGCTCTCCAGGATTTTTTCGGCTTCTTTGCGGCCTTGGGCGACGATTTCCGGGAGCTGTTCTAGCAGGGATTTGGGCATGGAAGCGTTGGTTGACCGCCCTCTGGCTGGCCAGAATCCGTCAACGTGATTATTAATAACGTTAAAAAACGTGACTATAAGTCAAATTCACGCTTGAGAATCACGCTGAAAATAACGTCAAGGCATGGAAGATGCCAAGAAACAGTTTGCGAGCCAATTGCGTGAGGCCATGATTGCGGCGGGCTATGAGCCTAAGCCGGCGGTGCTGGAGCGGGAGTTCAACACCCGGTATTGGGGCAAGCCCATGTCGCTGCATGGCGTGCGGCTGTGGCTTCTGGGCGAGACCATGCCTGACTTTCGCAAGATGGAGACGCTGTCTAAATGGTTGGGAGTGTCGGTGCAGCAGCTCAGTTATGGCGGCGCCAGTGGTCGTGCCGCTGAACCGCGCCGCGCCCGCTGGGACAGCGGCATTGGCTATGAAGACCGGGATATTTTTGAGGCGTATCTGAAATTGCCCGTGCCCCAGCGCAAGCTCATCCGCGAGGTGATCCTGACGTTTGCCAAGGTGCATGCCCAACCGTAACCCTTGTGCTACCATATTTTTATGTCCACTCACTTGCACCAAGCCCTGGAAAATCTCAGCATCGCGGACAAGCGTGCGCTGGGCGAGGTCTTGATTGACAGTGCGGAAAGCGAGGCCTCCGCACCGCTCCTGACCGATGCGCAGCGTACTGAGCTTCGCGCGCGTTTGGCCTACCACCGTGCCCACCCCGATGAGCCGGGCGTGACGGTTGCAGAACTCAAAGCGAATCTGCTGAAGACCGCTTACTAGAAATCGGTCAGCATGCCATTTGTGGTGAGATTCAAGCCGCTGGCGCAAGCGGAGGCGGCTGAAGCCTTTGCCTGGTATGCGCAACCGCACATCAAAATGGGCGATGTTTTTCTGGTCGAGTTGGAGCACACCAGCGGCTTTCTGTCCCGTAATCCCTACCTGTACGCCAAGGCGGAGGGCGACATGCGGTGCGCCCACTTGAATCGGTTTCCGTATTCGCTGTTTTATGTGGTGGATGGCGAGACGGTGAATGTGTTGTCATGCTTTCATCAGTACCGCGACCCGAAATCACGCAGCGACTTAATCGAATGGCATGGCCAAAAAACGACTGGCCCAACCATTGCTTGACGAAATTCACCCCGGCGAAATATTGCTTGAAGAGTTCATGAAGCCGATGGGCATCACGGCGCGGCAACTCTCCAGCGACATGGATGAGCCGCCCAGCCGCATCAGTGACATCGTGAATGGGGCGCGTCCCATCACGGCCGACACGGCGCTGCGCCTGGGGCTTTTTTTCAGCATGGAGCCGCGTTACTGGCTCAACCTGCAAACCGAGTACGACATGCGCGTCGCGACGCGCCAGAGCCTCAAAAAAATCACCCCGCGCATCCGGGTTTTTCATCCTTCGGTGCCTTGAGTGCTACAAAATATATAGCTGCGTAAGACCTTGCAGTAAGCGCAAGCAGCCCATTCAAACCCTATTCAGGCGCCAGCACCGCCATCGTGATGCGCGACACGCAGGTCAGCTGGCCCGCCTCATTGCGCAGCTCGATCTGCCAGACCTGGGTGCTGCGGCCTATGTGCACCGGGCGGGTGATGCCGGTGACCCAGCCTTGGGTCACGCCCTTGAGGTGGTTGGCGTTGATGTCCAGCCCGACCGTGCGGTGGCCTGCGGGGGCGGCATAGGCGGCGCCGCACGAGCCCAGCGTTTCAGCCAGCACGACCGACACACCGCCGTGCAGCAGGCCGTAGGGCTGGATCGTGCGGTGGTCCACCGGCACGCGGGCGCGAATGAAATCGTCGCCAACTTCCAGGAACTCGATGCCCAGGTGGCTGACGGCCGTGTCGGCGGTGGAGGCGGTGAGCAATTCGACGGAGATGGGCTGCTTCCAGATGCGCATGACGGGTCCATGGAGGTAAATGGCCTTCACTATAAGGTCAAGGCGGCGGCCTACAGGCGAGGGGTGTCTTGTCGTTCCCACGTCTGGGCCCGGCGGCTTGACCATAGGGCATGGCAACGAATCCAGCGGTTTCATGACGCGCGCCGGCAAATGGCTCCTTGGCGCAGGCGCGCTGGCACTGCTCGGCGTGTTGCTGGCCAGCGTCCTTCCGTCCAGCGAGGAACTGACACAGCGCGCGTCCACGCGGCTGGAGGCTGCGCTCGGCGTGCCGGTCAGCGTGGGCGCGGTGCAATGGCGCTTGTTGCCGTTGCCCAGGGTGGTGATTGAAAACGCCGCCACCCGGCAGGCCCAGCCCGTTGAGGTGAAAAAACTCACGCTCTACCCCCGAATCGCGGCGCTGTGGCAACTTCGCTTCCAGGTGGACCGCGTCGAGGTCGAAGGGGCCGTGCTGCCGCAGCTTTCATTGCCCCAATTCGGGCGCAACCCGCCCGATGCAGCGCCGGGCCAGCCGGACATGGCGGGCACAGGGGATCTGCCCCTGGCGCGTCTGGATTTTCAGGATGTGACCTGGGTTTCGCGCCGCGGCAACCGTGTGGTGTTCGAGGGGCAGGTGCAATTTGATGCGGGCTGGCGACCGCGCACCCTGCAGATCCGGCGAACTGGCGTCACGCCGGCCACCAACCTGACCCTGATGCGCCAGGGGCAGGAGGACCGCTGGCAAACGCACACCCGCCTGGGCGGCGGCACCGCCGACGGCGAGCTGCAATTGCACACCGCAGGCCAGGGCGAGATGCGATTGACCGGGCAGCTCAAGCCTCGCGGTATCGATGTGGTCAGCGCGATGCAGGCCTTCAATCACCGCTCCATCATGGCGGGCGCGGCCTCGGGCGACACCACGCTGTCGGCCCGCGGCGCCAACGTGGCTGAACTGGCCCAGTCGCTGCACACCACCACGCACTTCACCATGGGCCGCGCCAGGCTGCTGCGGTTTGATGTGAACAAGGCCGTTCGCAGTGCCGGCAAGGACCATGCAGGGGAAACACCGCTCAATTCCGCCAGCGGGCAGCTGGACACGCACAACACGCCAAACGGCATGGCGGCGGACTTCACCCGGCTCAAGGCCAGCTCGGGCGTGCTCAGCGTGTCGGGCAAGGTGCGGGTGGTCAACTTGCAGGTCGACGGTGAATTCAGCGTCGACCTGGTGGACGGGTGGGTGGGGGTGCCGCTGAAGGTCAGCGGCCCGCTGGGGCAGGTCCAGGTGTCGGTGCCCGCCGGCGCGGTGGCGGGCGCTGCGCTGGGCACGGCTGTGCTGCCGGGGATTGGCACGGCGATTGGTGCCCGCATAGGCGCTGCGATGGGCCGGATTTTTGAATCAGCGCCTGCGGACCAGAAAAGTCCTGCGCCCGCCCGGAAATTGCCCTGAGGCGACTCTGTTGATTGGCTTGAAATCCGATCGGCAGGCAAGTTCCGCGGGCGAGGTGGTTTTCTTGATTCTGCTAAGCTTGCCACTTTTGCGCCGCTCAAACTGAACGCCTGACCATGTCCAAAAAACCGTCCGCCTCCTCTGTGCCCACCCCTCTTGAGCGGGCGCTTGACCAAAACGAGATCGTCAGGGATGCGGTGGAGAATTCGGCCGACGAGTTGCTGGTGATCAACACCGTGCTCAAGCAAAAAATTCCGGGCCATGTCCAGACCGACGATTTGGCCCAGGCGCTACAAAAAGGCGATGAGCTGGAGGACCGGATTCAGGCGTCGGCCGAGAGCTTGGACAAGGTCAACCAGGCGCTGACACTTGAAATTGCCGAGCGCGCCAGGCTGGAGGGCGAACTGGCGGCGGCCAAAGCTGCGCTGGACAAATCCAGCGCCAACTCCGGCGATGCCGCCGCCGGTTAATTCGCCAGGTCGTTAAGGATCTGGCAAACAATAACTTTTCGTCATTCCCGCGTAGGCGGGAATCCAGCAACCCGGGTTGAAAGCTCCAACGAGTCTGGATACCCGCCTTCGCGGGTATGACGCAGGGAAGTTATTAATGACCCCATCCTAAGTTCGCGGCCTGACCGGCGCCGCGCTACTTGCCGCGCCGCAGCAGCGCATACAGCAAGATCGCGCCAAAGGTGGCGGTGCCAATGCCGCCCAGCGCGAACTGGCCAAACTTCAGCGTGAAGTCGCCGGTGCCCAGCACCAGCGTGATGGCCGCCACCAGCAGGTTCTTGTTGTCTGAAAAGTCCACCTTGTTGTCGACCCAGATCTTGGCGCCGGCCACCGCGATCAGGCCAAACACCACAATGCTGACGCCGCCCATCACCGGCAGGGGAATCGCCTGGATCAGCGCGCCGAACTTGGGGCTGAAGCCCAGCATCACGGCCATCAGGCCGGCCACCACAAACACCGCGGTCGAATAGATCTTGGTCGCGGCCATCACGCCAATGTTCTCGGCGTAAGTGGTCACGCCGGTGCCGCCGGCGCTGCCCGACACCATGGTGGCGATGCCGTCGCCGATGAAGGCGCGGCCCATGTAGATGTCGAGGTTCTTGCCGGTCATGGCCGTCACGGCCTTGATGTGGCCCAGGTTTTCGGCCATCAGGATGATGGCCACCGGCGCGATCAGGAGCACGGCGCTTGCGTTGAACACCGGCGCGGCAAAACTGGGCAGGCCCAGCCAGGCGGCGTTGGCAATGCCAGACAAGTCGACCGGCTTGCCCAGGCCCAGCCCGTTGGTCAGCGCCGCGTACAGCACGGTGGCGACGATCAGGCCGACCAGAATCAGCAAGCGCTGCAGCATGCCGCGCGTCATCACGGCCACCAGCGCCACGCTGACGAATGTGAGCGCCTGCATCCATGCGTCAAAGTTGCCGGCCGCCATGTTCTTGACGGGAATGCTGGCCAGGTTCAGGCCGATCACCGCCACCACCGCACCGGTGACCACGGGCGGCATCAGGCGTTCGATCCAGCCCGTGCCCACGGCCTGCACCAGCACGCCCATCAGCGTGTAGGCCAGCCCGCAGGCGATGATGCCGCCCAGCGCCACGCCGATGTTGGCGTTAGGTCCGGGGCCCGCGTAGCCGCTGGCGGCAATCACCACGCCAATGAAGGCAAAGCTCGACCCCAGGTAGCTGGGCACCTTGCCGCCGGTGACGATGAAAAAGATCAGCGTGCCAATGCCGCTCATCAAAATGGCGATGTTGGGGTCAAACCCCATCAGCAGGGGTGCCAGCACGGTGGCGCCAAACATGGCGATCACATGCTGCACGCCCATCACGGTGGTGAGCGGCCAGGACAGCCGTTCGTCCGGTCCGATCACCCCGCCTTGTTGCAGCACCGCGCTGCTTTTTTTGGTCCAGTTCAGCATGCCCATTGATTTTTCCTTGTTGTCGTGTGCGGCAATATTAAGCGCTAAGCGGGGCCGGCCGGCGGTTCACCAGCACAATGCCGGCCGCCACGGTGGCCAGCGCGGCCAGCAGGCCGGGCGTGACGCGTTCGCCCAGCCACAGCGCGCCGAACAGCAGTGCGAACAGCGGCGTGAAAAACACAAACACCGAAATCTGCGTGGCCGGGTAGCGCCCCAGCATCCACATCCAGGCCAGGTAGCTGGCAAAAGCGCCCACGATGGTCTGCAGCAGCAGCGAACTGACGGCAAACGCGCTGAAGTGCCAGACCCAGACTTCACCCAGACCCAGGGACAGCATCGGCAAGGCCAGCGCGCTGACGGCCAGCTGGTAGAACAGCAGCTTTTCGGCCGACACCCGGCTCAGCCCGGAGGCGCGGATCACCACCGTGGTCAGGCCCCACAGCAGACCGGCCAGCAGGCCCATCAGGTCGCCGCGCACCATGGCGGCGTTGCCCGACATGCCTTCGCGCAAGGCGAACACCACCGCGACAAAGGCGGCCAGCAGCCCGAGCCACTGCAGGCCGCGCAGCTTTTCGGACTTGACCCACATCGGCACCAGCAGTGCGACCCAGAACGGCGAGGTGTATAAAAAAACCGTCAGGCGGGACGCCGTGGTGTGCTGCAGCCCGCTGTAAATCAGGGCGAATTCGCCGGCAAACAACGCGCCCGCGAGCAAACCGGCCTGCAGCGAGCCGTCGCGGCCAAACAGCGCAATGCCGCGCCAGCGGCACCAGAGCCACAGCAAGGCGGTCGCGCCTACCAGCCGCAGCGAGGCCTGGAACATCGGCGGCATTTCGCCCATGGTCGCCTTGATCAGCACCTGCTGAAAGCCCCAGAACAGGCAGCAGCCCAGCAGCAGGGAAATGGCCAGGGTGTCGAGGTGGGCTTTGCGCGCAACGACGGCGCGCGCCGTCACAGCGGGTGCTCGGTGTAGAACTTGCCGCCGTGAAACAGCAGCGGCGCGGCGCCCTTGCGGTGGCTGCAGCGCTCGACTTCGCCGACAAAAATCACGTGGTCGCCTTCCTCGTAGCGGCTGCGGTTAAAGCATTCAAAGGTGGCCGCTGCGCCCACCAGCAGCGGCGAGCCGCTGACGCCTTCTGTGAACTGCACGCCGGTCCAGCGGTCTTCGCGCTTGCTGGCAAAGCGCATGGCCAGCTCTTTCTGGTCGGCCGCCAGAATGTTGATGGCGTAGTGCGAGCCCTTGCTCAGCGCCGCCATGGAGCCAGCCGCCTGCGACAGGCTCCAGAGCACCAGCGGGGGACTGAGCGACACCGAATTGAAGGAGTTGGCGGTCAACCCCACCAGCTCGCCGGCTGGCGTGCGTGCCGTGACGATCGTGACGCCGGTGGCGAACATGGCCAGGGAGGCGCGAAATTCCAGCGGGGAAAAGCTGGGGCTGCTGGCTTTGTGAAGGGGGGCTCGGGACGGCATAGCCTGCTAATTTAACTCAAGCCTCTGGACTGCGCCCGCTGCGGTACATGCCGCGCCTGATGGTTCGGGCGCAGGCCGGTCTGCTGGCGCTGAAGCGGCGCGCCTGGCGCCTCAGGTCTGCACCGGGATCTCCCCCGAGCGGATGCCGGCCAGGTACTGGGTCAGTTCGCGCTTGACCACCGGCATCAGGAGGTACAGGCCGACGATGTTGGCCAGCGACATGGCAAAGATCATGGCATCCGAAAAGTCGATCACCGGGCCCAGGCGCATGCTGGAGCCCACCACCACAAATGCCAGGAACATCAGCTTGAACACCAGTTCCGACAAAAAGCTCTCACCCAGCAGATAGGTCCAGGCCTTCAGGCCGTAGTAGGACCAGGTGATCATGGTCGAGAAGGCAAACAGCACCACGGCCAGTGCCAGTACATAGGGAAACCACGACACGGCGCTGCCGAATGCGGCAGAGGTCAGGTTCACGCCGGTGGCGCCGGCGGCCAGCGCCGTGGCGCCACCCGCATCGGCATGGCCGGTGATGATGATCACCAGCGCGGTCATGGTGCAAATGACGACGGTGTCAATGAAGGGCTCCAGCAGCGCGGCAAAGCCCTGGGACACCGGCTGGTCGGTCTGCACCGCCGAGTGGGCAATGGCCGCCGAGCCGACGCCGGCTTCGTTGGAAAACGCAGCACGCCGAAAGCCCTGGATCAGGGCCCCGACGACACCGCCGGCCACGCCTTCGGCCGAAAATGCGCCGCTGACAATCTGGCCCAGCGCCCAGAAGATCTGGTCGGCGTTGATGGCCAGCACGACCAGCCCCACGGTCATGTAAAGCAGGGCCATGAAGGGCACCACCTTTGAGGTCACACGGGCAATCGACTTGATGCCGCCAATGATCACCAGCCCCACCAAAATTGCCATGACCAGGCCAAACAGCCAGCCTTTGCCTGCCAGAAAGCTGGCTTCGCCGCCGGTGACGCTCAGCACCTGCTGAAAGCTCTGGTTGGACTGGAACATGTTGCCGCCGCCCAGCGCGCCGCCAACGCAGCAGAGCGCAAAACACGCCGCCAGGAATTTGCCCAGCAGCGGCCAGCCCTGCTCGGCCAGGCCCGTCGACAGATAGCGCATCGGCCCGCCTGAAACCGTGCCCGCGGTCTGGTGTACTTCGCGGTATTTCACGCCCAGCGTGACTTCGGTGAACTTGGAAGCCATGCCCAGCAGGCCCGCCAGGATCATCCAGAACGTGGCGCCGGCGCCGCCAATGCCCACCGCCACGGCCACGCCAGCGATGTTGCCCAGGCCGACCGTGCCCGAGACGGCGGTGGTCAGCGCCTGAAACGGCGTGACTTCACCGGCCATGCTGGGGTCGGAGTAGTGGCCGCGCACGACCGAGATGGCATGGGTGAAGCCGCGCAGCTGGATGAAGCGAAAGTAGAAGGTGAAGATGATGGCGGCAACAATCAGCCAGCCGACGATGAGTGGAAACTCGGTGCCGGCCACTGGCACGGAGTAGAAGATGACGCCGGACAGGGCGTCGGAATAGGGTTGCACGGCGGCGCTGATGCGGTCATCCAGGGTGGGCGCTGCCGCTTGGGCGATGGAAGGTGCAAGCGCGGCGGCAGCGGCGGCCAAAAAGGCTGCGGCGCGCGCAGGGCAGCGCGGCAATGCCTGCGGGGAGGGTGTCATGGGGACCTCGGTATCTGGATTTTTCATGGGGTTGCAGGTTCTGCCCGCTGGCCCCTGGTCGCTTTATGAGCGGCCGGCGCTTGGAGGCGGAGGATGAAAATCCAGTCTAACGGAGTAGTCGTGAATAAACCCGGTCGTATCTGGTTCATACATGGGGGTTTTCCTCAGGCCTGCCGGGGCAGGGCCTGGCTTCAGGCGGCGACCGGGGCGCTGCGGCGTGCCGCCATGCCGTAAAAGCCGAAATTCATGGCGGGCTGCTCGCCGCTCATGAGCTCGGCCAGCGCCTTGCCCGAGCCGGCGCCGTGGGTCCAGCCCAGCGTGCCGTGGCCGGCATTGACCCACAGGCCGCGCACTTTGGTCTGGCCTATGAAGGGGATGTTGGTCGGCGTGGCGGGCCGCAGCCCGGTCCAGAACTGCGGCGCGCCGCCTTCTTCTTCCAGCCGTGTGTCGCAGACACCGGGCAGCACCTCTTCAATGCGCCTGGCCAGCATGTGGCAGCGCGCCCTGGCCAGCGGCGTGTCGAGCGACAGGTCATAGCCGCCGACCTCAATCGTGCCGGCCACGCGCAGCTGGTCGCCGAGCCGGCTCATGGCGCACTTGACCTGGTCGTCAATGGTGCTGACGAAGGGCGCGCGCTCCGGCTTGAGCAGCTTGAAGGTGGCGCTGTAACCCTTGCCCGGGTAGATTGGCAGGTCGACGCCCACGGTGCGTAGCAGCGGCGCGGTGTAAGAGCCGCAGGCCACCACCACCGCATCCGGCTTCAGATGCTTGATTTCAGTGTCATTTTGGCCATTGGTGCTGATGGTGTTTGCGCTAACAGCTATGGATTCAATAGCATTGCCGGCCGTTTCAAGGCGCACGATGTCGTGGCCGTACAGAAACCGGGCGCCGCGCTCGGCGCAGCGCTGCGCCAGCGCCTGCGTGAAGACGCGGGCATCGCCGCTTTCGTCGCTGGCGGTGTAGGTGGCGCCGACGATGCGGTGCGCAAACAAGCTGAAGGCGGGCTCGATCTCCAGCAGTTCGGCCGTGCTGATCACGCGGCGCTCCACGCCGTATTTGCGCATCAGCGCGGCCGCGTCGCCGGCCGTGTCGAACGATTTCTGGTCGGTGTAGAAGTGCGCAATGCCGCGCTCGAGCCGGTGGTACTCAATGCCGGTGGCGTGTACCACGGCTTTCAGCGCAGTGTGGCTGTAGGCGCCCAGCGCCACCAGCTGCTGCACGTTGCGCTCAAACGCGGCGTCGTTGCACTGCGCCAGAAACTGCAGGCACCAGCGCCACTGCAGCGGGTCGAGCTGGGGCCGGAACAGCAGCGGCGCGTCGTTGCGAAACATCCATTTCAGCGCTTTGAGCGGGGTGTCCCGGTTGGCCCACGGCTCGCAGTAGCTGACCGAAATCTGCGCCGCGTTGCCAAAGCTGGTCTCCATCGCCGCGTCCGGCTGCCGGTCGACCACGGTCACGTCGTGGCCGCGCTCCAGCAGATGCCACGCGGTGCTGATGCCAATAATGCCTGCGCCCAAAACAACAACGTTCATACAAACCTTTCCTTGCTTGCGAGTGTGCCGGCGCTTGCATTGAATTAACAGGAAAATTAAACTGTTAGTGAAAACATCAGAGCAGCTAATACAAGGACGTTTCCCATGAGCACCTTTGACCCCGACGCGCTGGAGTGCCTGGCCGCCATTGTGGAAGAGGGCGGCTTCGAGCGGGCGGCGCAGCGCCTGTCGATCACGCAGTCGGCGGTGTCGCAGCGTCTGCGGGCGCTTGAGGCGCAGGTGGGCACGGTGCTGATTGTGCGCAGCCGTCCGCTCAAGGCCACGGCGGCCGGCCAGCTGCTGCTCAAGCACACCAAGATGCTGCGCCTGTTGCGCGCCGACCTGGCGCGCGACCTGCAAGAGCTGGCGCCGAGTTCGCTGCGCGGCGCGCGCGAGGAAGAGCGCATTTCCATTGCCATCAACGCCGACAGCATTGCCACCTGGGCGTTGCCGGCGCTGACCGAGCTGGCGCAGCAGGGCCTGCCCATGGAAATCATCACCGACGACCAGGACTTCACCCAGGAATGGCTGCGCGAAGGCCATGTGCTGGGCTGCGTCACCACGCTCAAGCAGGCGCTGCGCGGCTGCAAGGTGGTGCCGCTGGGCGCCATGGACTACGTGGCCGTGGCCACCCCGGCGTTTGCGCGGGAGCGGCTGGCTGGCAGTACCCCGGGCGGGGCGGCGCTGCTGACCGCGCACAATTTTCGCGACCTGTCCTTTGTCGCCTTCAACCGCAAGGACGACATGCAACGCGAGTTTGTCGGCCAGGCCTTTGGCTTGGCGCGGGTCACGCTCAGGCAGCTGTTCGTGCCTTCGTCGGAAGGCCAGGTGCGCGCCGTGCTGGCAGGCTGGGGCGTCAGCGTGGTGCCGCGCCTGCTGGTGCAAGGCTTGCTGGACCAGGGCCTGCTGGTCAATGTGGCGCCGGCATGCAGCCTGCCCATCCAGCTGTACTGGCACTGCTGGAATCTGTCCTCCGAGGTGCTGGATGCGCTGACGGCGGCCCTGAAGCAGTCTTCTGCGCAGTCGCTGGTGTCATGACCGGCGGGCGGGTCTTTACAGGGTAAGCCTGGTTTCTGCCGGGCAGGCGGCTGTTTATACTCATGTTCAAAAGGACATAAAGCTATGCTTGAGACAACACGTTGGGTACGATGGAGTGGGGCTGCAGCCATTGCGGCCGGTTCCAGTTTGATGTTTGCCGTGCACGCCCAGACGGCGCCTGCAGCGCCGGGACCGAAGGCCGATGCCGGCAACACCGTCAAGATTGGCATCATCGGTCCGTTTACCGGCCCCTCCGCCGACTTCGGCGTGCCCATGCTCAACGGCATTCAGCAGGCCGTCGACGAGATCAATGCGGGCGGTGGTTATCTGGGCCAAAAGATTGAAATCGTGCGCAAGGACGACGAAGGCAACCCTGCCGTGGGGCTCAAGCGCTCCCAGGAGCTGGTGGCCGAAAAAGTCATTGCGACCATCGGGTTTTGCAACACCGGCGTGGCCGACAAATCGCTGGAGGTGTTTCAGCGCAACACGCTGCCGCTGATCATTCCATGCGCCACCGGCTCACCGCTGACCACCCGCTATCCGGGTCCTGACAGCTACATCTTCCGCACATCGGCCAAAGACGGGATACAGGCGCCGTTTGTGGTGGACGACATTCTCAAGCGCGGCTGGAACAAGGTGGCGGTATTTGCCGACACCACCGGCTACGGTGAAGCCGGCCTGAAGGATGTCGAAAGCGCACTGGCCGCGAAAAAGCTGAAACCGGTCTACGTGGCGCGTTTTGGGCTGGGGGTGAAAGACCTCAGCGAAGAGTTGAAGGCCGCCAGGGAAGCGGGCGCCAACGTGGTGTTCAGCTATGCGGTGGGACCCGAGAGCGCCGTGGTGGCGCGCAGCCGCCAGGCGCTCAAGTGGAACGTGCCGCAGGTGGGGGCCTGGCCGCTGTCGTTTCCTTTCTTCATTGATGGCGCCAAGGAGGCGGGCGAGGGCGCGCTGATGGCGCAAACCTTTATTGCCGAGCCCAGCAACGAGCGCCGGTCTTCTTTTCTGACCAGCTACGCGCGCAAGTTCAAGGTCAATAGAATTCCGGTGCCCATGGCGGCAGCGCAAGGCTATGACGCCGTGTATATCCTGACCTATTCCCTGTTTGGCATCCGTGACGGCAAGCTCACGGGGCCGGCCGTCAAGACCGCGCTTGAAAACATCAAACGCACCTATTACGGCGTGGTGGCAACCTACGAGCAGCCTTTCAGCGCGCAGGACAAGGACGCCGTCACGCAAAACATGCTGGTGATGGGCATGGTGAAAAACGGTGCCATCACCTTTGCCTATCCCGAAGACGCCAAGCGCAACCTGTTTGTGCAGCGAAAGCAGTAAGCTCCGGCTGCTTGTGGTCTGATCGTCTTTATCAGCTACCCCCGTTTGTTCGCGGTTCGCAGGGGGTATGGCACCGCATGACGGTGGGAAAGACAAGGTGGCCGGGATGTCGAGTTGGCTGGGACTTCGTTCACGACTGGTGTTGCTGGGGCTGATTGCGCTGGTTCCGGTATTTGCCCTGTTTGCCTGTTCGGCCGCCAAAAACGAGAAAACGGCCGTGGCGCTGGCCCATGCCAGCCTGCAGTCCCAGGCGTTGCTGGCAGCGGCGAACCACCAGCGCCTGTTTGACCGGGTGGCCCAGTTGCTCGGGGATATGGCCAGCGGCCCGTCCATCAAGGACACGCGAAACCGCCTGTGCGTGCAATACCTCCAGAACCTGCAGGCGCAGGATGCGGGCTATTCCAATCTCGGGGTGGTTGGCCTGGACGGAAAAATCTCCTGCCATGCGCGCGATTCCGGCAACAGCATTGACTTGGGCGACCGGGCCTTTTTCAAAAAGGTCATGGCGGGCCAGAAAATCGCGGTCGGCGACTTCGAGGTGTCGCGCTCCAGCGGACGCCCCGGTATCGCTTTCGGTGTGCCGGTCATGAGCCGCGAAGGTATTTTCAATGGCGTCGCGTTTGCCGCCGTAGACATCGCCGAAGTGGCCCGCACCCTGGCCGAAAGCGAGGTGCTTGAAGGCGCCCAGCTCCGCTTGATTGACCGGCGCGGCACTATCCTGGCCATTCACCCGGCCATACTTGGCGTGCAAGGCGCCCAGGAGCAGGACACTGTGGTGCGGGACGCCGCCCGGGCCCGGCTGACGGGTGTGCGCGAGGCCATGGATCCGGCCGGCCTGGCGCGGGTGTACGCCTTTGCACCGCTGGGCGGCCCCGCAGGTGACGGCCTGTTCGTGGCGATCAGCGTGCCGCGTGACCTCATCATGGCGGGCCCGCGTGCATTTTTGGGCCGGGAGCTGCTGGCGCTGCTGGCCATGAGCGCATTTGGCGTGGCCTGCGCATGGTGGCTGGGCCGGCGCCTGATCGTCAATCCTGCGCGGGCGATTCTGAAGGAGGCCAACGAGGTCGGGCAGGGCAACCTGGGCGCGCGGGTCAAAATCGGCCCCTTGTTCCAGGGTGAACTTGGCGAGATCGGCCGGTCTTTTAACCGCATGGCCGAATCCCTTCAGGCGCGGCAAAACGAGCGGGATGCGGCGCTGCGCGATGCGCATGAGGAGCGTGCGATGATCGACCTGATCCTCAACAGCATGAGCGAAGGCGTGATCGCCGTCGACGCCGCAAGCCGTGTGTTGCTGTTCAACACCGAAGCACACAGGCTTTTTAACGCGCCCGAGATCGGCGCATCGATTGAAGATTGCCGCCGTGACAACGACCTGCTGACGCTGGACGGCGCGACCCTCGAACGCGCTGACGGACCCTTGATGCAGGCTCTGCGTGGCGCACGGACCGACAACAGGCAATTGCTGCTCCGCAGGGCCGGCGCCCCGGACCGGGTGTTGAGCATCAGCGCGCGGCCGCTGTTTGATGCGGACCGGCAGCGGGTTGGCGGCGTGACAGTGTTCAGCGACATCACCGAGCGAAAGGCTGCCGAAAGTTTTGCGCTAGCCCAAGAGGAGGCGCTGGTTAGCAGCGAGGCGCGCTTTCGTGAACTCGCTGAAAACATCGAAGACGTGTTCTACAACATCGACGCGGCTAACGGCCGTGTGCTGTACATCAGCCCGGGCTACGCGCAAATTTGCGGTCGCAGCTGTGAGAGTCTGTATGCCGACCCGGCGTCTTACAGCGCCAGCGTGGTCGCCGAGGACCAGCCTTTGCTGAAAGAGGCCGCGCAGCGCAACCATGCGGGCGAACGGTCCGACATCGAGTACCGCATTGTTTCCACGGCGGGCCAGACGCGCTGGATACGCGAATGCGCCTACCCGGTATTTGGCGCCGCCGGTGTGCTGGAGCGCGTGGTCGGCACGGCGCGCGACATTACCGAGCGCAAGCTGGCTGACCTGGCGCTGGCGAGCACCAACCGGGCGCTTCAGATGCTGAGCCGTTCCAGCATGGCCATCAAGCAGATCGATGACGAAGCCCGCTTGCTGGCCGAGGTGTGCCGGGTGGCGGTCGATGCGGGCAACTACCGCATGGCCTGGGTCGGTTACGCGCAGGACGATGCGGTGAAAAGCATTGAGCCGATGGCGCACGCCGGCCACGAAAGCGGCTATCTCGCATCCATCGAAATCAGCTGGAATGAGGATCATGCAACCGGCAGGGGCCCGGCAGGCGAGGCGATTCGCAGCGGCCAGCCGCAGCAGCGCAGCGACATCAGCCGGGACAAGGGTTTTTTCTGGCGCGACGCTGCGATGCAGTGTGGCTACCGCAGCTGCATCGGTTTGCCCCTGCGCGACGCACAGCGAACCTTTGGCGTCCTGTGTCTGTACGCCGGCGAGGTTCAGCAGTTCACCCCCGGGGAGGTCGCGCTGATGCAGGAGCTTGCCGACAACCTGGCGTTTGGCATCGGCAGTTTGCGCGCCCGGCTGGCGCGTCAGCAAAGCGACGAGGCGGCGCGCCAGGCCGTTGCCAAGGTCTCCGAACAAGCATCGCTGCTGGACCGGGCGCAGGACGCGATCATGGTGCGCAACCTCGACAGAACCCTGCGTTTTTGGAACAAGGGCGCAGAGCGCCTTTACGGCTGGACCGCCGAAGAGGTGCTGGGCAAGAGCATGGAGGCGTTCATGTATCCGAACCCTCAAGCGCTTGGTGCGGCCGTGGCGCAGGCGGTGGCCAACAACGGGGACTGGAATGGTGAACTCGAGCAGAAAAGCCGCGATGGCGCATGCGTGTATGTGGAGTCGCGGGTGACGATACTGCGCGATGCCCAGGACCAAATCAACGGGGTGCTGGCCATCAACACCGACATCCGCGAGCGCAAGCGGGCCCGCGAGGAAATCCTGCAGCTCAACGCCAGCCTTGAGGAGCGGGTGCAGCAGCGCACGGCCCAGCTGCTGTTTGCCAACCAGCAGCTGGAGACCTTTTCCTATTCAGTTTCCCACGACTTGCGCAGCCCGTTGAACACCATCGCGGGATTCTGCGGCCTGCTTGAAAAGAGCCTGGCGCAGCCCGCCGGCGCGCCGCTGGGCGAGCGCAGCCGTCACTACCTGGCGCGCATACGCGCCGGCGCAGCGCAAATGGGCGAGTTGATCGAGGCCATGCTGACGCTGGCGCAGGTGTCGCGTTCCCTTCTGCGCTGGGAGCCGGTGGACCTCAGCGCGCTGGCGCAGGCCTTGGCCAGCAGCTACCAGGAGCGCGAGCCGAGCCGGGCGGTCCAGTTCCAGATCAAGGCCGGGGTGCATGCGCATGGCGACCCCCTGCTGCTCAAGCAGGTGCTGGACAACTTGCTCGGCAATGCCTGGAAATTCAGCGCCGGCCAAGCTTGCCCAGAAATCGTTTTTGGCCAGGAAACCGGCAGCGCCGGCGAGATGGTGAACTTTGTCCGTGACAACGGCGCGGGCTTTGACATGGCCCACGCCGAAAAGCTGTTTGGTCCCTTTCAGCGCCTGCACACGCAGGCTGAATTTGCCGGCACCGGCATAGGCCTGGCCACGGTGCAACGGATTATTGTGCGCCACGGCGGCAAGATATGGGGTGAGTCGGCACCGGGGCAGGGCGCCACGTTCTACTTCACGCTGGGCAGGGAAGCGATGTGACGGTGAGAAACAAGGCCGGGCGTCATACTGCAGGGTAATGCCTTGCACAACAGGGTTAAAAAAAGAAAATGCGTGTTCATTTTTTGGGCTGTCAGGGCAGCGCTTTGTCTAAAATAGCACCATGTCCTCAAACCGCATTCCCCGCGCAAGCAGCCGCCAGCCCCTGACAGTTGCAAGCCCTCCGGTCCAGGCTACGCCAGCCAAGGTGTCGTTCAAAACGCAGATGCTCAAGGTCAGGGAGGACGCCATTGTTCAGGCGGCCAGCCGCCTGCTGGCTGAAAAAGGCTTTGACCTGATGACTGTGGACGAGGTCGCAGCCGACGTCGGGATTGCCAAGGCCAGCCTGTATAAACATTTTCCGAGCAAGGAAGCGCTGGCCGCCGCCGCCATGGTCAAGGTGCTGGACCGTGCCTGTGCATTTTTGGCCAACCTGCCCGATACCCATCCGCTTGATCAGCTCAAGGCGGTAGTGCGCTGGATGATGCAGCTGCAGCTGGCCGGTGAGATGCCCTCGCTGCCCAGCCAGAACTCCAGTCTGCGCGCGACGCTGATGAACAACAAGGCGTATATGGATGGACTGATGGAGGCCAGCGACAGGATGGGTGCCTGGATCGAACAGGCGCAGGCGCAGGGCCTGATCAACCAGCAGCTGCCGGCCATTGCGGTGCTCTACACCCTGTATGCCCGGGCCTGCGACCCGGTGCTGGACTTCCTCAAGATGGGCGAGCAGCTTGGCGACGAGCAGATCGTCGAGCTCGTGCTGAGCACCTGTTTTGATGGTCTGGTGAGCCGATAGCCCTTAGCGGACCAGCAGCAGCGGCACCTTGCTGTGGGCCAGCACCTGGGTGGCCACCGAACCCATCACCAGGTTGCCCAGCGCGCCGTGTCCGTGCGAGCCCATCACCAGCAGATCGAACTTGCCTGCATCGGCCATCTTGGCGATGGTTTCGCCCGCCGGCCCGACCTTCAAGACACTTTTCGCAATGATGCCGTGCCGCGTCAGGAACTTGGACACCGGAGCCATGACCTTCTCGGCTTCGTCGGCATAGTAGCTGTCCACGATTTCCTTGCCTACGGCGGCGCGTGCGCGCGGTGGCAAAGGCAACTGGACCGTGAGCACGGTGTAGTCATTGTTGGCACTGAACAGGTCGTCATGCGTGGCCAGGTAAGCCAGCATTTTTTTTGTGTATGCGCTGCCGTCAACGGCCAGAAGAATCTTCATGGGGTGCTCCTCTTTTAAAACTGTAGTTTATCCATCAGCCGCTGCGCGTAGATGAGGGATATCAAAATAAAGAAGCTGGCGGGGCCGCCAGCGCGGCTTCAATGGCTTTGCCAAGGCCGGCCGGCTTGTCTAGTGGCGCATAACGTTTGATGACCTGGCCGTCCATGCCGACCAAAAACTTGGTGAAGTTCCATTTGATGGCCTTGCTGCCAAGCAGCCCGGGTGCCTGGGCGCTGAGCCATTTATAAAGCGGATGCGCAGCCGGGCCGTTGACGTCGATTTTGGACATCATCGGAAAATCCACGCCGTAATTGAGCTGGCAGAATGAAGCAATTTCAGCGTCGCTGCCGGGGTCTTGCGCGCCGAACTGATTGCACGGAAAACCCAGTACTACCAGGCCTTGGCCGCCATAGGTTTTATGCAGCGCTTCAAGGCCGGCAAACTGCGGCGTAAAGCCGCACTGGCTGGCGGTGTTGACGATCAGCATGACCTTGCCTTTGAAGGCCGACAGGGCCAGGTCCTGCCCGTCGATCTGGCGGACCTCAAAGTCGTAAACCGTGGGCTGGTGCATGAAAAGGCTCCGGGGGAATCGTTGCGGGGTGGGTATCAGTGCGATTTTTCGCTGGCCGGTGCCATCGCGGCCAGCAGGGCCGCCAGCACGATCAGGCTGCCGCCCAGCACAATGCGCGGGCTGAACTGGGCTGCGTCCAGCGCGACGGCTGACAGGCTGGCAAACAGGATTTCCGTCAGCATCACGAGGGCGGTGGTGCTGGCGGCCAGCCGCGCCGCGCCATACTGCAGCGCCGCATTGCTGGCCATGAAGGCCAGGCCCAGTGCCAGCGCCACCACGATGCCGGCGGCCTGCAGGCTGGGGGCGGGCACCAGCGCCTGCTGCATGCCCAGCAGCGCGGTGGCTGCGGCCATCAACCCGCCGCCGCCAAACATGGCCAGCATGCGCGAGCCGCTGGGGGCTTGGCCGTATTTGCGCAGCAAGGCATTGGTCACGGCAAAACTGAGGCCGCCCATCAGCGCCAGCCAGTCGGCGCCGCCCTGCGGTACCGGCCAGGCCGAGTTCGGGGTTTTGAGCACGATCAGCACGCCCGCCATGGCCAGCAGCAGGCGCAGCAGCGACGCGGCCGTGGGCTTTTCGCCCAGTAGCACCCACGCCACCAGCACTGACCAGGCGGGCATCAGGTAAAACAGCAGCACGACACGCACCACGTCGCCCACGGTGACCGCCCAGTTGAAGCCCACGTTCGTGAGGCCCGCCGCCACCGCCAGCCACCACAACTGCGGGTAGGCCACGAAGCCGCGCCAGGCCTTGAAGTGCGCGGCCAGCAGGCCGGCCGTGACCAGCAGATACACCAGTGCGGTGGTCCAGAGGGGGTGCAGGCCGTAGCCCTGCAATTGCCGAAGCGGCCACCAGGAAAGGCCCCAGACCAGGGCATTGAACACCAGCGCGGCGGCGGCCCAACTGCTGGCGCGCCTGGCGTCAAGCCGCTGCATCAGTGCGATTTGTCGCTGCGGGCGATGCTGATCAGGTGGTCCAGCTGGTCTTTGTATTTGACGCTGTTGCTCTTGTGCCAGCGCTGGATCAGCCACATGAAACCGGCCACCGTCAGGCCAAAGATCGTGATGGCGCCGAAGGCCGACAGGCCCAGCCCGGTGGACAGGCTGTAGCCCGCGCCCAGCGCCAGAATGCAGGCCTGCTCGTTGAAGTTTTGCACCGCAATCGAGCGCCCCGCGCCCATCAGGTTGTGGCCCCGGTGCTGCAGCAGTGCATTCATGGGCACCACCAGGAAGCCGCCCAGGCCGCCCAGGCAAATCAGGAAGGGCGCGGCCACCCAGACGTTGCTGATGAAATTCATCAGCACCACCAGCACGCCCATGGCAATGCCCAGCGGCATGACGCTGGTGGCCTGGTCCAGCCGCATGCGCATGGAGGCCAGCACCGCGCCCACCGCGGTGCCAATGGCCACCACGCCGACCAGCGACGAGGCCTGCGTGGTGCTGTAGCCCAGGGCGGCCGCGCTCCAGGCCAGCACGATGTAGCGCAGGTTGCCCGACACGCCCCAGAACAGCGTGGTGGTGGCCAGCGAGATCTGGCCCAGCTTGTCGCGCCACAGCGCCGAATTGCAGGCCCAGAAATCGGGCAGCAGCGCCAGCTTGTTGCGCGGCATGGGCCGCATTTCCACGCCGGTGACAGGAATGCGCGTGTTGAACCACGCGGCAACGGCGTAGAGCAGGATAAGCAACGCGATCGCCGCCTCGGGAGGGGTGTCGATGCCGGTACTCACCAGGGGAAGGTCAATCGACAGCAGCCAGCCAGACACGGCATGGCCCACCAGCTGGCCGCCCAGCAGCACCCCCAGGATGATGGAGGAAATCGTCAGGCCTTCAATCCAGCCATTGGCCTTGACCAGTTGCGAGGCCGGCAGCAGTTCGGTCAGGATGCCGTACTTGGCGGGCGAATAGGCGGCAGCGCCCAGGCCGACAATGGCGTACGCCAGCAAGGGGTGCGAGCCAAACAGCATCATCAGGCAGCCCACGACCTTGATCGCGTTGCTCATGAACATGACTTCGCCCTTGGGCCGGGCATCGGCGTAAGCGCCCACGAACGGCGCCAGCACCACGTAAAAAAGCGCGAACATGGGCACCAGCGCCGCCGGCTGCCACTTGGGCGCGCCGCTGGTTCTGAGTAGTTCAACGGCCGTGACAAATAGCGCGTTATCAGCCAGAGAGCTGAAAAACTGGGCCGCCATGATGGTGTAAAAACCGCGCTTCATTAATCTGTATTGATCACTGCAGAGGGCGCATCAGTGGATCTGATGCTGCACGATAAGGGTGAATGTCTCCAAACAATGCTGGGTTATAGCATGGGGGCTGGTGTCAGAATCGGCATAGCCCTTGAATCGCCGCTTTGCCGCCCCGGCCCACCTTACAGATTGACCCCCGTTAGCGCCATGCCCCGTCCTATTCTTGCCACCATCCACACCGCAGCGCTGAGCCACAACCTCGCGCGCGTCCGCACCGCCGCCCCCGACGCGCGGGTCTGGGCCGTCGTCAAGGCCAACGCCTACGGCCACGGCATCGAGCGCGTTTTTGACGCGCTGCGCAGCGCCGACGGCTTTGCCCTGCTCGACCTGGCCGAGGCTCAGCGTTTGCGTGCGCTGGACTGGCGTGGCCCGATATTGCTGCTCGAAGGCTGCTTTGACGCGCGCGACCTGGAGCTGTGTTCCCGCCTGGGCCTGTGGCATACCATTCATTGCAACGAGCAGATCGACATGCTGGCCGCCCACAAGACGCAGTTGCCGCACCGTGTGTTTCTGAAAATGAACACCGGCATGAACCGCCTGGGTTTCAAGCCCGAGCGCTTTCGCGCCGCCTGGATCCGGTTGAACGCCTTGCCGCAGGTCGAGGAGATTTCGCTGATGCAGCATTTCCCCGATGCCGACGGCCCCAGGGGCATCACGGCGCAGCTCCAGGCTTTTGACGCCGTCACCCACGACCTGCCCGGCGAGCGCACGCTCAGCAACAGCGCCGCCATCTTGCGCCACGCGGGCGTGCTGGCCGGCTGCTCCGACTGGATACGGCCTGGCATCGTGCTGTACGGCAGCGCGCCGGACGCGCCCGCGCGCAGTGCCGCCGACTGGGGCCTGCAGCCGACGATGACGCTGTCCTCCCGGATCATCGGCCTGCAGCAACTGGCGGCGGGCGACACGGTCGGCTACGGCTCCAGCTTTACGGCGGACGGGCCCATGCGCATCGGCGTGGTGGCCTGCGGCTACGCCGACGGGTATCCGCGCCACTGCCCCACGGGCACGCCGGTGCTGGTGGGCGGCGTGCGATGCCGCATGGTGGGCCGCGTGAGCATGGACATGATCACCGTGGACCTCACGCCGGTGCCCGCCGCCGGCATGGGCAGCGAGGTCACGCTGTGGGGCCGGGGACCTAAAGGCGCCGTGCTGCCGATTGACGAGGTGGCGCAGGCCGCCGACACGGTGGGTTATGAACTGATGTGCGCGGTGGCCCCGCGCGTGCCGGTGGTGGCGGATTGAAATCCGCTGCTCCATCCCGTTGAACGTTGAACGATGGCTCATTTGTGTTGCCGGAGACGGCAATGAGGTGTTTTGGGAATACATTTTCTGAAAGCTGTACACCGCCACTCAGGATTCAAACGACGGCCAAGTTTCAAAGATTGCTTGGTTTAATACGCCCTGAACAACAGGAACACCCGATGACTATGCCCGTGATGCCGATTGCCAAAGCCCTTGCATGAACCGCGAAGCGATTCTTCAAACGCTGCGCTGCCGTGTGCCGAACCTGCTGGCCGTCTACGCGTTTGGCAGCCGCATTCAGGGCACGGCGGGGCCGGACAGCGATCTTGATCTGGCCGTGCTGGTAGCCGGTTACGCCGATCCCCTTGTGCTGTGGGAGCTGTCCGGCGACCTGGCTGATTTGGCGGGCTGCCCGGTGGATTTGCTTGATTTGCGCGCTGCCTCTACCGTGATGCAGCACCAGGTCATTACCACCGGCCAGCGCTGGTGGGCCAGGGATGCGCAGGCGGCCCTGTATGAGGCGGCCATCCTGAGCGATAAAACCGCGCTGGATACCGCCCGTGCCGGCCTGCTCGACGACATTCAAAAAAGGGGAACGGTCTATGGCCGATGATGTGCTGATCAACAAGGCCGCCACCATTGAGCGCTGCGTCAAGCGGGCGCGCGAGGAGTATGACCGCGGCCCGGCCACGTTTGCAACCGACTTCACGCGCCAGGACGCCGCCATCCTGAATATCCAGCGGGCCTGCGAAGCGGCGCTGGACATGGGCCAGCATTTGATACGCCGGGACAAGCTGGGCGTGCCGCAAAGCGCCCGCGACGTGTTCGCGCTGCTGGCGCAAGCTGGCTGGGTGGATGCGGCGCTGGCCGACGGCCTCAAGCGCATGGTCGGATTTCGCAATATTGCAGTGCATGACTACCAGAGCCTGCAACTGCCCATTCTGGTTGCCATCATTGAAAAGCATCTGGACGAGTTCCTGCGTTACAGCCAGGCCGTGCTGCTGCGCGATGCCGCGTAATCCGCGTCCTCAGCCCTGGCCGAAGCCACACAGCCGCAGCGGCATGCAAGCGCCTCAGTAGGTCTGGCTCGCGGGCGTTGCCGCCACCGTGCTTTTGAACTTCGCCGCCAGTGCGCTGGTGGTGTGCGCCAGCAGGTTGGTGTCCAGGCCCACGGCGACAAAGGTGGCGCCCAGCGCGAGGTAGTGGCGGGCCAGCGCCTCGTCGGGCGTCAGGATGCCTGCGGCCTTGCCGGCCTTCACGATGCGCGCGATCGCATCCGTGATCGCCGCCTGCACCGCTGGGTGGCCGGGGTTGCCCACATGGCCCATCGACGCCGACAGGTCGGCCGGACCGATGAACACGCCGTCCACGCCGTCCACCGCGGCAATCGCGTCCAGATGACGCAGCGACAACTCGGTTTCGGCCTGCACCAGCAGGCAGACCTGTCCGTTGGCTTCATGCACATAAGACGCGTTGCGGCCCCAGCCGGAGGCGCGCGCACCGGCCATGCCGCGAATGCCCTGTGGCGGGTAGCGCATCGCGCGCACCAGGTCGGCGGCCTGCTCGGGTGTGTCCACCATGGGCACCAGCAGGGTCTGCACGCCCAGGTCCAGGTATTGCTTGACCAGCGTGGTGCCGATGTGGCCCTGGCCGACGGGGATCCGGGCGATCGGGTGCGATGCATACGGCGAGATAGCCTGAAGCTGGCCCATGATGCTGCGCAGGTCGTTGGGCGAATGCTCGCCGTCGATCAGCAGCCAGTCAAAGCCTGCGCCCGCGCAGATTTCTGCGCTGTAGGCGTCGGCCAGGCCCAGCCACAGGCCGATTTGGGGGCGCCGTTCGGCCAGCGCTTGTTTAAACGGATTGATGGAGGTCTGCATGGGTCGTCCTGTCGCGAAGTTGAAGAGGTCCCCGCATGCTACCGCGCGGTCCCTACACTAGCCGCATGGCCAAAGAAAAAACGATTTACACCTGCACCGAGTGCGGCGGAACCAGCCCCAAGTGGCTGGGCAAATGCCCCAGTTGCGACGCCTGGAACACGCTGATCGAGTCGGTCGCGGAAAGCGCCGCCGGCAAAAACCGCTACAGCACGCCGCACCAGGGGCTGGCCAAGGCCTCCGACGTGATTGCGCTGGCCGACATTGATGCCACCGACATGGCGCGCACCCCCACCGGCCACGACGAACTGGACCGCGTGCTGGGTGGCGGCATTGTCGAAGGCGGCGTGATCCTGATTGGCGGCGACCCCGGCATTGGAAAATCCACGCTGCTGCTGCAGGCGCTTGATTCGCTGCAGCGCGCCGGGCTGAACACGCTGTATGTCACCGGCGAGGAAAGCGGCGCGCAGGTCGCGCTGCGCGCGCGCCGGCTCGGGCTGGACGGCTCCCAGGTCAAGGTGATGGCTGAAATCCAGCTCGACAAGATCCTGGCCACGCTGGACGCCACCCAGCCCGCCGTGGCGGTGATCGACTCGATCCAGACCGTGTATTCCAGCCTGCTCACCTCGGCGCCGGGCTCGGTGGCGCAGGTGCGCGAATGCGCCGCCCACCTGACGCGCGCTGCCAAGTCCAGCGGCGTGTGCATCGTGCTGGTGGGCCATGTGACCAAGGAAGGCGCGCTGGCCGGCCCGCGCGTGCTGGAGCACATGGTCGACACCGTGCTGTACTTTGAAGGCGACACGCATTCGAGTTTCCGGCTGGTGCGGGCCATCAAGAACCGCTTTGGCGCAGTCAACGAGATCGGCGTGTTCGCCATGACCGAAAAAGGCCTGAAGGGCGTCAGCAACCCGAGCGCCATCTTCCTGAGCCAGCACAGCGAGCCCGTGCCCGGCAGCTGCGTGATGGTCACGCTCGAAGGCACGCGGCCGCTGCTGGTCGAGATCCAGGCGCTGGTCGACAGCGGCGGTCCCAACCCGCGCCGTCTCAGCGTGGGGCTGGACCGCGACCGGCTGGCCATGCTGCTGGCCGTGCTGCACCGCCACGCGGGCGTCGCCTGCATGGACCAGGACGTGTTTGTGAACGCCGTGGGCGGCGTGCGCATCAGCGAGCCGGCGGCTGACCTGGCCGTGATGTTGGCGATCACTTCCAGCCTGCGCGGCAAGGCGCTGCCCAAGGGCTTCATCGCCTTTGGCGAAGTCGGGCTGGCCGGCGAAGTGCGGCCCGCGCCGCGCGGCCAGGAGCGCCTGAAGGAAGCCGCCAAACTGGGCTTCAGCGTGGCCGTGGTGCCCAAGGCCAACGCGCCCAAAAAGAACGACAAGGCCTTTGAAGGACTGACCATCCATCCCGTGGAGCGGATCGAGGAAGCCATGGAACTCGTGCGCCGGCTCGATTGAGGTGCCCGGCCCGCAAAAAGCTTGAAAAATTCCGTACAAATCGGCCCGCCAATCCGTACGCACTCTCCACAGCGCCGGCGCCGCGCCGCGGCTGCGAAAATACCGCCATGAACTATCAGAAAATACTCGTTCCCGCCGCTGGCGTTGCCGCGCTTGTGCTGGCCTACTGGTTTTACGGCTGGGCCGGCGTGGCAGCCGCCGTGACGGTACTGGTCATGTGGGCGCTGCTGCATTTCAACCGCATGGTCCAGGTCCTCAAACGCGCTGCCAACCGGCCCATCGGCTATGTCGACAGCGCCGTCATGCTCAACGCCAAGCTCAAGCCCGGCATGACGCTGCTGCATGTGGTGGCCATGACCAAAAGCCTGGGCGCGCTGCAAAGCCCCAAGGACATCCAGCCCGAGGTCTACCGCTGGACCGACGGCACCGAATCGCACGTCACCTGCACCTTTGACGGCGGCAAGCTGGTGCAGCATGCGCTTTTCAGGCCGACGCAGGAAACGCCGCCGCCCGCCCCGTAAAATCGGCGTTTCGGGTTTTGCAGCAGCGCGCGGCTTGGGCCGCAGCCGCTGGACCGAAGACCCCACTTTCCACCCCACACTCACAGGATCAGCACCATGTCCCCAGTAGCACCCTCCATGGAAGACCGCGACGGCAAAATCTGGATGGACGGCCAGATGGTCGAGTGGCGCGACGCCAAAATCCATGTGCTGACGCACACCCTGCACTACGGCTGCGGCGCCTTTGAGGGCGTGCGCGCTTACAAGATGCCCGACGGCGGCACCGCGATTTTCCGGCTCGAAGAGCACACCGAGCGCCTGTTCAACAGCGCCAAGATCCTGCGCATGAAGATCCCGTTCACGCCGCAAGAAGTCATGGACGCGCAGCTTGCCGTGGTGCGCGAGAACAAGCTGGAAAGCGGCTACATCCGCCCGCTGACCTGGATTGGCTCTGAAAAGCTCGGCGTCAGCCCCAAGGGCAACAAGATTCACCTGATGGTCGCCGCCTGGACCTGGGGCGCCTACCTCGGTGAAGAAGGCATGAAGCGCGGCATTCGCGTCAAGACCAGCAGTTTTACGCGCCACCACGTCAACATCACCATGATCCACGCCAAGGCGGTGAGCAACTACACCAACTCCATCCTGGCCAACATGGAAGCCACCGACGAGGGCTACGACGAAGCGCTGCTGCTGGACCCGCAGGGCTTTGCCTCCGAAGGCGCGGGCGAAAACCTGTTCATCGTGCGCAAGGGCGTGGTCTACACCCCCGACTCCAGCGCCGGTGCGCTCAACGGCATCACGCGCAACACGATTTTTGCCATCTGCCAGGACCTGGGCCTGGAACTGAAGGAAAAATCCATCACCCGCGACGAAATCTACATCGCCGATGAAGCCTTCTTCTCGGGCACGGCGGCTGAAGTCACGCCCATCCGCGAGCTCGACCGCATTGAAATTGGCAGCGGCTCACGCGGCCCCATCACCGAGAAAATCCAGGCTGCGTTTTTTGACATCGTCAATGGCCGCAACCCCAAGTACGCCTCCTGGCTCAGCAAAGTCTGAAAGGCTTCATCATGACGAAATCATCCGTTGTCGAGTTGCTGGCCTCCGACCTCAACGCCCAGGGCGGCGTGTATTGCCCCAGCCCCACGGCCGACATGAAGGTCTGGAACAGCCACCCCAAGGTTTACCTGGACGTGGCCCGTACCGGCCAGGGAAAATGCCCGTATTGCGGCACGGTGTACCAGCTCAAAGCCGGTGAGCACTTCGGCGGCGGGCATTGAGCCCCCACGCTCTGCTGTTGCGCGGCGCTAAACCATAAATGACCAACGCCCTCATCATCGCGCCGCAGTGGATTGGCGACGCGGTCATGACCGAGCCGCTGCTGCGCCGGCTGCACGCGCGCGGCGAGCGCCTCACCGTGGGTGCCTTGCCCTGGGTGGCGCCGGTGTACCGCGCCATGCCGCAGGTGGCCGAGGTCATTGAATTTCCGTTCGCCCATGGCGGCCTGCAGTTCAAGGCGCGGCGCACCCTGGCCAAGGCCATGCAAGGCCAGTTTGACAAAGCCTACGTGCTGCCCAATTCGCTCAAAAGCGCGCTGCTGCCCTTGCTGGCCGGCATTGCGCAGCGCATTGGCTATCTGGGCGAGGCGCGCGTCGGCCTGCTCACGCACCGGCTGAAAAATCCGAAAAACAAGCCGCCCATGGTGGCGTTTTATTCGGCCCTGAGCGGTGAAACCGGCCTGGAAGGCGACCGGCCGCAGTTGCAGGTGGACCCCGCCGCCGCCGGGCAAACCTTGCAGCGCCTGGGTTTGCAGCCGGGCGGCTTTGTCGTGTTTGCACCCGGCGCCGAATACGGCCCGGCCAAGCGCTGGCCCGCCGCGCATTTTTCAGAACTGGCCGCCCGGCTGGATTTGCCGGTGGTGCTGCTCGGCTCGGGCAAGGAAGCCGCGCTGTGCGACGAGATTGCCGCGCCGGCCAATGCGGCGCAAGCCGGCAAATGCCTGAACCTGGCCGGCAAAACTTCGCTGCCCGAGGCCCTGAGCCTGATCGCCAGCAGCCGCAGCACCGTCAGCAACGACTCCGGCCTGATGCATGTGGCCGCCGCCTTGGGCGTGCCCCAAGTGGCGATTTTTGGCTCATCCAGCCCGCTGCATACCCCCCCGCTCAATGACCGGGCCACCGTGCTCTGGCTCAAGACCGACCCCGCCTACCAGCCACCGCTGGACTGCGCGCCGTGCTTTGCGCGCGAATGCCCGCTGGGGCATACGCGCTGCCTGAATGACATCAGCGCCGATCAGGTGTTGCGGCTGTTGCAGGGGTTGTAAGGCGCGTCAGGCCGTTTTTCTGGGCGACAAACAGGCGTAGCGGGATTCCTTGGAGAACCGAACACACCTGCTTCAGGTTGGAGGCACCAAAAGAAGTTGGGATTTGTTCGGTGGACGTGACCGATGCGCTGTCACTGTACGCTTCCAATATGGCCTTGGTGATGGACAGCCCGAGTTCTAGAGTTACTAACGCAAGTCTATGATTTCATTGCGTCTGAGTTACAAACGCGCTCCTGCATGAGACACAGTTGTTGCGTATGACCGGGTGTTTTGACCTTCAGCGCCTTGAACACCTCGCAACTCGGCAGTCATCCACGACACGCCCGACAGCGGCGGCATCACTTTTGATGGCCATGCAGCGATGCTAGAGACGTTTTAAAGATTGCAGTGCCCGCTCGGGCGAGCGGTAACAGACCGGGCCAATCTCAACGGACTTCAGAACCTTGAAGCCGCGTTCAATGACCTTGTCGGATGCCATTTAGAGCCAGTCCTTGCCGACTGAAAGTTACTTTGCAAATTTGATATTGGTTACAACAATAGAGCCATCGGCTTTATCGGCCGCGAACTTGATCTTGTCTCCGACCTTCAATTTCTGAAGTATGGCAGGATCAGTCGCCTTGAACACCATGGTCATGCCGGGCATTTGAAGGTTTTCGATTGCCTCGTGCTTGATGGTGAGTTTGCCCTGCTCGGTGTCGATCTTGCGCACCTCTCCGGACGTCAGCATTGTTGAAGCGGCAGGCGTTGCAGTTGCGCTCAAGGGCGCAGTCTGCGCGTCAGAAGCCGCCATTGCCAGCCCGGAACTCCCCGCAAACAGGGCTGCAGCGGCCAGCAAAGCATTGATTTTTGTCTTCATAAAACTCCTACGTGTGGTTTATCAATGGGCAAGTGGTGTTTATCGACGGTACAGTTCAAACTGCAGGCGCTTATCTGCATCCGTCATCGCCAGGCTGGGCTTGGGGGTTTCATGTGCAATGCTGTCCGTATGGACAAGGGTGCCACCCTGAAACGCGTAACTGTGCTGAGGACTGATATATCCTTTGTCCGTATTGACGATCTTGACGCCGTCTGCAGTGACGGGGTTCTTGCCGAAGGCCGCCAACTCTTGTTGGACATCAGCGCGGTTTTTGGTGCTGTTGCTGGTGCCGGGATAAGCCACAAAGCCTTTGTCGCTGCCAAGCCCAATGGCGTCGCTGCTGGCAAATGCGGCGGGAATGGCTGCACCAACAAGGGTCAGGGCAAATACGGTCTTGCGAAATAACATGGTTAAAGTCCTTTAATATCATTTGAGCTGTCCCGCGCTTTGGAACAACCCGGATGCAACTGCTGCATCACGGTTCCCAATGTAGAAGCCAGACGGCAACACCATGCTGACCTGCAGATTACGAATACGTTATGTACGACGGGAGCCCATTTTGAAGATTTTGGTGATTGAGGACGAGCCCAGGGCCGCAGAGTATTTGCGCCAGGGCCTGACGGAAAGTGGCTACGCCGTTGAGGTTGCCCACAACGGAACGGACGGCCTTCACGCGGCTGCCAACGGCGATCATGTGTTGGTGATTCTGGACATCATGCTGCCAGGCATTGACGGATTTGCCGTGCTGTCAGCGCTGCGCACCTCCAAGCAAGTACCCGTTTTGATGCTCACCGCCCGCGGCAAGACCGACGACAAGGTGCGCGGCTTTGACTTGGGCGCTGATGATTACCTGGTCAAGCCCTTTCAGTTTCCTGAGCTGTTGGCAAGGGTGCGCGCACTGCTCAAACGCGGCCAGCCAGTTACAAGTGATCCCGTTTTACGGGCAGCCGATCTTGAGATAGATCCAGTGCGTCACCGGGCAACCCGGGCAGGCCAGCGGATCGACCTTTCCGCCAAAGAGTTCGCCTTGCTGACCCTTCTGGCCCAGAAGACGGGTGAGGTGCTTTCCAGGACACAGATTGCGTCGCTTGTATGGGACATCCATTTTGATTCGGACACCAATGTTGTCGAAGTGGCGATCAGACGGCTACGCGCCAAGATCGACGATCCTTTTGACGTAAAGCTGATTCACACGGTGCGCGGCGTAGGTTACGTTCTCGAACGCCGGAATCCGGTGTGACGCAACGCGCGCTACTCAGCTTCTGGTCTCAGAAGTCACTGGCGGCACGAATCGCGGCCACCAGCGCATTCTTCGGCCTCATCGTCACGGGCGGGGCCATTGTGGTCGGTTTTTATGCCCTGTCACAACAGCTCGATGCACGTGCAGCCGAAGAGCTCAAGGGAAAGCGCAACCTGCTGCTGCATATATTGTCTGAAATGCCAACACCTGAAGCAATTCTTCAGAACCAGCACAGGTTTGGGGATCTGATGATTGGCCATGATGACCTGCATTTGGCCTTGACTGACCCAGCCAGTGGTCAATGGGTGACGAGCTTTTCCGAAATCGCAACGCAATCAGTGTCTGCGCTGGACGCCAGTGCGGTTATCAATGCGTCCATTGAAGTGTGGAGGATGCCCAACGGTGACCAACTCAATGCCATTCGAGGCATCGGTCCGGTCGTCAGTGGTAAAGCGGTGCGTTATTACCTATCTTTGGACCGGCGCCATGACCGCAAGCTGCTGAGTGGCTTCATCCGTACCACATTGGTTGCGTTGCCAATACTGTTGCTCATCGTGGCACTTGGCGCCTGGCTCATTGCGCGCACCAGTTTGGCTCCACTGCGACGATTCCATCGATTGGCCGCATCCATCGGAACTCAGTCCCTCAGCCGCAGGGTGTCTTCTTCGGGATTGCCAACGGAGCTCTATGAGCTTGCGGAGGAGTTCAATAGCATGCTGGAGCGCATTGATGACGGTTATAAAAGACTGCAGGAGTTTTCGGGTGAGCTCGCCCATGAAATGCGCACCCCCGTTGCAACGCTTTTGGGGAGAACGCAGGTTGCGCTTTGTCAAATTCGCACGGTTGCTGACCTGCGAGAGGTACTGGAAGGCAATGTCGAAGAACTCGAACGCCTGTCCCGCTTAATTTCCGACATGCTTTTCATCGCCAGCGCAGACCACAACGAGAATATTCTCAAATGTGAGCCGGTCGAACTGGCCAGAGAGGCCCAGCAGGTCGCGGAGTATTTATCGCTGATTGCGGAAGAGCGAGGATTGACGGTTGAAGTCACAGGCGCAGCGACTGTCTTGGGCGACCGCCTGTTGGTGCAGCGCGCAATTACAAATCTCGTGTCCAACGCGATTCGTCATGCGCAAGCCAATTCCAAAGTCGACTTGTTGATAACTGTTGAAAATGAGAGCACCACATTGGCTGTAGTCAATGAAGGGGATGGTATCGCCCCGGATCATTTGCAACACATTTTCGACCGCTTTTACCGGGTTGACTCTGCCCGAGCCCGTCTTGACGGTGGCGCAGGTCTTGGCTTGGCGATTGTGCGATCCATCATGTCAGCGCATGGGGGACGGGTGAGCGCGCAAAGTCTGATGAGCGGCAGAACAATTTTCACGCTGTCATTTCCAGCAAAAATTGTTTCTCGACTAAATCCATCGAGATCCGCTGCTGTACCTGGCAAAGATGATTGACTGGAGGGAATATATCAAAATCGTAATGTTCCGGTCAGGCAACTGTCTGACCCCGTCCTCTACATTTCCATCAGTGATGCAAAGGCTGGCATCACAGGCTTGGTAGATTTCCTTGGGCCTATTACAAAGCACCAAGAAAGATTTTTATCATGTCCTTTCTCAAATCCATCGTTGGACTCGGTCTCATTTTTTCAAGTCTGTCGGCCTTTGCAGTCGATCAAGGGGGCATTGAAAAGTCTGTAGAACCTAAAGATGGCTCGACAGTGCACCTGTTCAAAGACGGCAAGATGGCAATGGAAAATAAATTCGGGCGCCCCTACCGCATGCGCGAAGGAAAAATGATGGAAACCACGGATGGCAAATCAATTGCCATGAACGGTGATGAGGTTGCCAGACTTTCCAATGCCATGCAGGCACACATGAGGCGCTAGAACTTAGTTCACTCGGTATTTTGGCTTGGGCTTCGCTGTAGTAAATGTTTGCTATGTGTACAGTCCCGAATCCGACCATCCTATGCGCCACTTTTTCCTCAACTTTATGATCGCTCTGCTGCCCGTGCGTCAGAAAAGTTGCCATGGCCGCGTTGCCTGAGCCGGTGTTCCAGAGCATGCCCGACACCATGGCACCGCTGGTGCCCAACACGGGCCGCCCCTACAACCCGGTGGTCACGCTCAACGGCTGGACGCTTCCCTGGCGCATGAACAACGGCGTGAAGGAATTCCACCTGGTGGCCGAACCGGTGGTGCGCGAAATGTCGCCCGGCTGCAAGGCCCACTTGTGGGGCTACAACGGCCAGTCACCGGGATCCACCATTGAAGTGGTTGAAGGTGACCGGGTGCGCATCTTTGTGATCAACAGGCTGCCGGGACATACCAGCATGCACTTGCATGGGCATGGGTTTTTGGTGACCGGCACGGACGGCGGCCCCATGCCCAAATCGACCCGCTGGCCCGAGGTAACGACCGATGTCGCCGTGGGCCAGATGCGGCAAATTGAGTTCCTGGCCGACGAAGAAGGCGACTGGGCTTTTCATTGCCACAAAAGCCACCACACCATGAACGCCATAGGTCACGACGTGCCCACCCTGATTGGCGTCGATCACCGAAAAGTGGCCAAGGAAATTACCAGTCTGATACCCGACTACATGGTGATGGGCGAGCGCGGCATGGCCGACATGGCCGAGATGGAAATGCCTTTGCCGGACAACGCCGAAAGGATGATGACCGGCGAGGGGCCATTCGGCTCGGTCGAAATGGGCGGCATGTTCTCCGTCGTCAAGGTGCGTCGTGACCAGAAAGCCGGTGACTACAAAGATCCGGGCTGGTTCAAGCATCCGGCAGGTGAAGTGGCTTATGAATGGACAGGCGCCCTGCCCAATCCGGCACGCTTTGCAGCCGAAGGCGGTCAATCGATGAAAGCGCAGAACATGCCGATGAAAGAAGTCGAAGTTCAGATCCGCAAGGCCGTCATGGGCACGATGAAGCATTGAGTCAGTTTTTAACCAACCACCCTTGAAAGGTATTTCATGAAATCACGCAACATCCTGATCGCAATTCCCGGTATTTTTCTGGCCATTACGGTCATGGCCGCAGGTAACCACGCAGGCGGCCATGGCAGCGTCGAGGAGATCGGAAAACCCGGCGTTGCCTCCAATGTGACGCGCACCGTGAACGTCGACATGACCGACGATATGCGCTTCCACACTTCAAAAATCGCCGTCAAGCAAGGCGAAACAATCCGTTTTGTCGCCAAGAATTCCGGTAAGGTCAAGCACGAAATGGTGCTGGGGACCGCAAAGGAGCTTAAGGAGCACTACGAGGTGATGAAGAAAAATCCTGAGATGGAACACGCAGACGAAAACATGGTCACGGTGGCGCCGGGCAAAAGCGGCGAAATCATCTGGCAGTTCACCAAGGCAGGCAAGGTCGATTTCGCTTGCCTTCAGCCTGGCCACTTTGACGCAGGCATGAAGGGGATGGTCAATGTGGCAAGCAGCAAGACGCAGTCCAACGCTCAGAGCCATGGCGAGCATGCACATTAACGCTGTTTCCCGTTGCTTCGCATTGCGGTAGCCGCTGCCGCTTGCGCTTGTTGGCGCTGCCGTCTTGAGTCAGCCCTTGCGAGCGCTGGCCGGCAGTAATCCAAACTAGATTTCAGTCGAAAAATGCAAAAAGCAATCGCGGTAACCAGTCCGGCGATGGCGTCGCAGGTTGCCGTGATCAATGGAAAAGTTAACACGCTCACCGCCAAGACTTGCTGTTGGACTTGGCGCGGAACCGCTGAACTCGAGGCGCAGCCAAAAAAAAGCCGCCTTGCGGCAGCTTTCTGAAAGTCCTCCTGAATTCATGAACTTCGTTGAAGAACCACCGGGGTGGTTCTTCAACGTGTCCATTTTTTCCCCTCAAGCCTCGATTGTTGTGACAGCAACGAATGTAATGTCGCGCAAGGCAGGGGCGCTGACCATCCCGCAAGTAGAGGAGATCGGCGGGTTCTTTGAGGGCAACCGCAGGGCCCCTTGATATATCTCAAGTGTTGTGCGCGGTCAGGGGCAATTCGACGATGAAGGCGGCGCCGCCGCCGGGGCGGTCTTCGCAACGGACCGAGCCGCCGTGGCGCTCGCTGATGGACTTGACCAGTGACAGGCCCAGGCCCACACCGCCTTCGCGTTCGCTGGCGCCGGGCAGGCGGTAAAACGGCTCAAAGATGCGCTCGCGCTTGTCGGCGGGAACGCCTGGGCCGCGGTCCAGCACCCGGATCACGGCAGACGGCTTGCCGCCCGCGTCCATGTGCGCCAGTTCCAGGCTGATGTCGCCGCGCCCGTAGCGCCTGGCGTTTTCCAGCAGGTTGCGGATCAGCCTGCGCAGCAGCCGGGGCGAGCCCTGCACCACCAGGCTGTGGCCGCCGGGCAGCTCGGCGTTCAGGTCGGCGTTCACGCGCGCGCATTCCTCGGCGGCCAGCCCGGTCAGGTCCAGGGTTTCAAACGGCTCGGCATCGGCCTGCTTCGTATCCAGCCGGCTGGCCAGCAGGATTTCGTCGATCAGCTGGTCGAGTTCGTTGATGCTCCGGGAAATCTCAGCTTTCCGAAGGGAACGCTGCGCCGGGCCGCCCCAAGCAAGTTCAGCCCCCTCGGGGGGCAGCGTAGTACGCGAAGCGACAAGCGTGGGGGCCTCTTGATCCATCAACTCCAGCCCCATGCGGATGCGCGCCAGCGGCGAGCGCAGCTCGTGGGAGGCGTTGGCCAGCAGCGACTTGTGCGAGTCCATCAGGGTTTCGATGCGCTCGGCCGCGTGGTTGAAGCGGCGGGCCAGAAAGGCGACTTCGTCGTGCCCTTCGGTGTTGATGCGCGCCGACAAATCGCCCGCGCCC
The DNA here is from genome assembly GCF_018780625.1 of Polaromonas sp. Classification (GTDB taxonomy): domain Bacteria; phylum Pseudomonadota; class Gammaproteobacteria; order Burkholderiales; family Burkholderiaceae_C; genus Polaromonas. The sequence continues at coordinate 42,096 of NZ_JADMJK010000121.1, forward strand.
CAGCGCTCGACGCCGCGCTGCAGGGCTTCGAGCCGCAGCGTCAGGCGCCGCATCACGGGGTAGGCGCCCAGCGCCACGGCCAGCCCGACCAGGCCCAGCATCCAGCCAAAACCAAAGCCCAGCGGCGGCCGGCCGGGCGCGCTGCCGGGCGGGCGTGCGGGCCGGGGCATCAGCAGGTTCAGGGTCTGGCCGTCGGTGGTGATGATGTCAAATTCAATGTTGTCGCCGCGCTTGCGGTCGGGGCTGGTTTGCGCGCGGCCAATGAGCTCGCCGGCGGCGTTGCGCACCAGCACTTCGCGTATCGGCAGCTGTGGCGGGTCGGCGCTGAAATGCCAGGCCGCGCCGACCAGAAACGTCAGCACCGCCACCGTGGCCACCACGGCCAGCCAGATGCGCACGTACAGGTGCGAGGTGAAGCGGGACCACATGCGGGAGCGCACGCTGTGCTCAGTCTTGCTGCTTGGCAAAGACGTAGCCGACGCCGCGCACCGTCAAAATGCGCTTGGGGTCTTTGGCGTCGAGCTCGATGGCACTGCGGATGCGGCCCATGTGCACGTCGATGGAGCGGTCAAATGCTTCAAGTTCGCGCCCGCGCACGGCTTCCATGATCTGGTCGCGGCTGAGCACCCGGCCGGCGCGCTCGGCCAGCGCCGCCAGCAGGTCGAACTGGTAGGACGTCAGCTCGCACAGCTTGCCCGCCACCGTGACGCTGCGCGCGTCGCGGTCGATTTCAAGCGAGCCGAAGCGCATCACCTTGTGGCCGCCCGTGGCAACGGCGTCGCTGGTGTCGCCGCCCCGGCGCAGCACGGCCCGAATGCGGGCCAGCAACTCGCGCGGCTCAAACGGTTTGGGCAGGTAGTCGTCGGCGCCCACTTCCAGGCCCACGATGCGGTCCATCGGGTCGCCCTTGGCCGTCAGCATCAGCACGGCGGTGCGCGCCAGCTGGCTGCTGGGGTTGCCCTTGATGCGGCGGCACACCTCCAGCCCGTCCATGTCGGGCAGCATCAGGTCCAGGATCACCAGGTCGGCGGGGCTGGCTTCAAGCGCGGCCAGGCCGCTGGCCGCATCGGCGGCGTGGGTAAAGCCATACCCCGACTGGCGCAGGTATTCCCCCACCATGGTGGCCAGGCGGGTGTCGTCCTCAATCATCAAAAGCTGTTGGGTCATGGCTTTTTCCTGGGTTGCAGGGGCTGTCCCTTCGGTTCAATCACAATGAAATCCATGGTGCGCGCCGCGCAACAATCGGGCTTGAAGCATCCGTAAAGTTGCGGTAAAAAGCGCAGCCAAGCGTGCAGCATACACGCTTGATCCGGCCATCCGGGGTTTGCGGATAGCTATAAAAAATATAGCTAACTGTGGCCGTATTTATTTGGCTTGAATCGTATTGGACCGCGAAGCCAGCCACACCAGCAGCAGCACCGGCACACCGAGCAGCGCAGTTGCCGTGAAAAAGTGGCTGTAGCCAAACGCGTCCACGTACTGGCCCGAATAGCCCGCCAAAAACTTGGGCAGCAGCAGCATCATGGAGCTGAACAGCGCGTACTGGGTGGCCGAATAGTTGACGTTGGTCAGGCCCGACAGGTAGCCAATGAAGGCCGCCGACGCGATGCCGCTGGACAGGTTGTCGGCCGAAATCACCACGATCAGCGCGTTCACATCGTGGCCGCGCGAGCCCAGCCAGGCAAACAGCAGGTTGCTGCCCGCGCTGAGCACGGCGCCCAGCATCAGCACGCGCATCACGCCAAAGCGCATGGCCAGCGCGCCGCCCACAAAGGCACCCACCAGCGTCATGATGACGCCAAAGACCTTGGTCACGCTGGCTACTTCGTCCTTGGTGTAGCCCATGTCCACATAAAACGGGTTGGCCATGATGCCCATCACCACGTCGCTGATGCGGTAGACCGCGATCAGCGCCAGGATCAGCAGCGCCTGCTTGCCGTAGCGGCGCAGGAAGTCGGCAAACGGCTCGATCAGCGCGCCCTTGAGCCAGTCGGCCGCGTTTTTGCTGGGCGGCAGTTCGCGGCGCAGCGGCTCGGGGGACAACAGCACGGTGGCCACGCCCAGCAGCATCGACGCGGCCATCACCAGGTAGGCCGCCTGCCAGGCGCCATGCTGGTAGACCGCGCCGCCTGTCACTTCAGCCCGCGCGGCAATCCACAGTGCGCCGGCGCCGGCCCAGATCATGGCGATGCGGTAGCCGGTCTGGTAGCTTGCTGCCAGCGCCGCCTGGCGCTCCACATCGGCCGACTCGATGCGGTAGGCGTCCAGCGCGATGTCTTGCGTGGCCGAGCCGATGGCCACGGCCAGCGCGCACCACACCACCGGCTGCAGCGCCACACTGGGGTCGGTCAGGGCCATGGCCACCAGTGCCGTCACGATGATGAGCTGCGACAGCAGCAGCCAGCTGCGCCGCCGCCCGAGCCAGCGCGTGAGCAGGGGAATCGGCAAGCGGTCGACCAGCGGCGCCCAGGCCCATTTGAAGCCGTAGGCCAAGCCGACCCAGCTCAGGTAGCCAATGGTGGTGCGGTCAATGCCCGCTTCGCGCAGCCAGAAACTGAGCGTGCCAAACACCAGCAGCAGCGGCAGCCCGGCTGAAAAGCCCAGCAGCAGCATGCGAAAGGTGGCCGCTTCGGTGTAGACGCGCCAGACGTCGCGCCAGGCGGTTTTGGCTTTGACGGGCGCGGCGAGGGGAATAGGAGAAGCGGTGGTTTTGTCTGACATGGGGTTTTCGGTTTGTGACTATTATTCACGCATGTGCTTTTTATGTGACGCTAAACATGCCGCCTGGCCAGGTCGCCGGGCTTTTCTTTTGACCGCTGCCGGGGCTGCCGCTACCGCCGCGACCATGCCGCTGCAGGCGCAGGTCAACGTGGGCGGGTCTTCGGGGCTGCGCAACCTGGTGCCGGCCGACGAGCTGGAAGGCGCGGCCACGCAGCAATATGCCGAATTGCTGGCGGAGGCCAAAAACAAGGGCGTGCTGGCGCCGTCCAGCAGCCCGCAACTGCAGCGGCTGCGCGCCATTGCCAAGCGGCTGGTGCCGCAGGCCGCGCAGTGGAACGACCGCGCGCGGCAATGGCGCTGGGACGTCAACCTGATCAGCAGCAAGCAGGTCAACGCGTTTTGCATGCCGGGCGGCAAGATTGCTTTTTACACCGGCATTCTGGACCAGCTCAAGCTGAGCGACGACGAAACGGCCATGATCATGGGCCACGAAATGGCCCACGCGCTGCGCGAGCATGCCCGCGCGCGCATTGCCAAAAGCCAGGGCACCGGCACCTTGCTGTCGCTGGGCGCGCAGTTGCTGGGCCTGGGCTCGCTGGGGGACATGGCCGCCAGCGTTGGCACGCAGTTGCTCACGCTGCGCTTTAGCCGCGACGACGAAACCGATGCCGACCTGGTCGGGCTGGAACTGGCCGCGCGCGGCGGCTACCAGCCGCAGGCCGCAGTCAGCCTGTGGGAAAAAATGGCCCAGGCCGGCGGCGGCGCCAGCGGGCCGAGCTTTTTGTCGACCCACCCATCGGGGCCCGACCGCATTGATCAGCTGCAGCGCAACGTGCCCAAGGTGCAGGGGCTGTACCAGCGCGCCAGGCAAGGGTAGGCGGCGCCGGCGTTCGGCATCCCACGCGGCGCTTTTCAGCACCGCTTTCTGCCCGCAGGCCAGCAGCCTGCGCTGACAGGCTCTTTTTATCTCCCCGCTGCACAACGGCACCCACGCCTCCCGCATCCGCCATGCCCTTTATCGTCACCGAGCCCTGCATCCAGTGCAAATACACCGACTGCGTCGAAGTTTGTCCGATGGACTGCTTTGTCGAGGGGCCCAACTTTCTGGTCATCGACCCGGACGGCTGCATTGACTGCTCGCTCTGCGTGCCGCAGTGCCCGGTCCAGGCCATCGTCAACGCCACCGAAGCCGATGCGGCACAGCAGCCCTACATCGCGCTGAACGCCGGACTGGCCCACGCCCCGGGCTGGCGCCCCATCACGCGCCAGCAGGCGCCGCTTTCGGACCATGAATACTGGAAAACCGTGCCGGCCAAGGCGCATTGGCTGCAGCGGCCCGACTGACCAGGCGCTGCTTTTCCGGGCCTGCGCTCAGTGCGTGGTGTGCAGCTTGTGGGCCCAGAAAAAGCGCAGCATCTCCTCGCTCGCGTCCGGCCCTTTGGCGTCGGTGTAGGAGCCCCTTGCGCTGCCGCCCGACCAGGCATGGCCGGCGCCGTGCACGGTCCAGTGCTCGGCCTGCACGTTGCCGCCGGCTTCCCGGTAGATGCGCCGGGTGTAGGCGTGGCCGTTGTCGCTGCGGCCTTGTTCCTGCTCGGGCTCGGTCGTGCCGGCGCGGGCGGCCACCGCTTGCTCGCCATTGACCGGGTGGACGGTCGTGTCCTGGTCGCCATGAAACACGATGGTGGGCGGCGTCTGCCCGCTGGTGGCGCTGGCCGTGCCGCCGCTTTTCATGGCGCTGAGGGCGCCCTGAACATTGGTGGCCGAACCGGTGGCCAGGCCCGAATGCACGCCCACGGCGGCAAACAGGTCGGGGTAGGTGTCGCCCAGGATGGCCGCCATGGCGCCGCCGGCAGACAGCCCGGCCACGTAGACGCGCTGCGGGTCGATGTTGTGCTGGCGCATCACGGCCTGCGTCATGCCGGCCAGAATCAGCGGCTCGCCGCGGCCGCGCTGCTGGTGGTTGTGCTTGAACCAGTTCCAGCAACGCGAGACATTGGCAGTTTGCCCCTGCGCCGGGTAGAGCACCACAAAGTCGCGCTCCAGCGCCAGCTCGTTCATGCGCGTGCCGGCGGCAAAATCGTCGGGGTTTTGCGTGCAGCCGTGCAGCATCACGACCAGCGGCAGCGCCTTGGCGCCAGCGCGTGGCGGCACGTAGAGCTTGTACTTGCGCATGCCGGCCGCTTCGGCGTGGCTGGCGCTGGTGAACTGGCTGGCGGCGGGCGCCTGGGTGCCCTGCGGCACGGTGCGTGCCGGCACGTCCACCACGTTGGCGTGCGGGGCGTTCGCGGGTACGCGACCGCCGACCAGTGCCGACTTGATGGCCGCCGTGGCTTCTTTGAGCTTGCCGGCGCGCGTCAAGCGCGTGACTTCGGCCATGATGCGTTGGAAAGTGGGGGTCATGGAATTCCTTTGGGGTGCGGTCTGTAAAAAACTTAACGGATGCGGCCGGCCAGCGCGGCCTTGACGGCCGGGCTGGCGTGCAGCGCGCCCAGCACTACCAGCGAGTCAATGCTGGCCAGCGCCAGTTCGGGGCTGACGTCGGGGGCAATGCTGGCCAGGCCGAGCACGCGAATTTGCAACGATTCGCCGGCGGCCTGCACGGCGCGCAGATCGTCGGCGCTGAAATGCTGGATACCCAGCACTAGCATTTTGCGGGCCACCACCTGCTTGACCACTTCGGCATGGGCCGCCAGGTGGCTGCGGATGGCGGTGCGGATCAGGTCGGTCCGGTTGGCATAAAAGCCTTCCTGCACCAGCAGGTCGATCTGGCCCAGGTCCACATAACCGAGGTTGATGGTGATTTTTTCGTCGACCGGCTTGGCGGGTGCGAGGGAAGGAGTTCTGCGTGATTCCATGTTTGCCATCTTAGCACCATCCACACGGATGGTTTTTATGGATTCATGCGCTTGCCAGCCGGCATGCGGTGCACAATGGCGCCCATGAAATCACCCAAGCGACTGCAATCCCTGATCGAAGAAGGCCTGATCGACAGCGTGGTACGCCAGCTGATGAGCGGCAAGGAAGCCATGGTCTACGTGGTGCGCTGCGGCGATGAGACCCGCTGCGCCAAGGTCTATAAAGAAGCCAACGAACGCAGCTTTCGCCAGGCGGTGGACTACACCGAAAATCGCAAGGTGAAAAACACCCGCCAGGCCAGGGCCATGGCCAAGGGCACCAAATTTGGCCGGGAAGCCAGCGAGGCCGCCTGGCAAAGCGCCGAGGTTGACGCGCTCTACCGGCTGGCCGATGCCGGCGTGCGCGTGCCCAAGCCCTACAACTTTTGCGACGGCGTGCTGCTGATGGAACTGGTGACCGACGCGCACGGCGACGCCGCCCCGCGCCTGAACGACGTGGCCTTCACGCCCGAGCAGGCGCGCATCCACCACGCCACGCTGCTGACCGAGGTGGTGCGCATGCTGTGTGCCGGCGTGGTGCATGGCGATTTGTCGGAGTTCAACATCTTGCTGGCCGAAGATGGCCCGGTCATCATCGACCTGCCGCAGGCGGTGGACGCCGCCGGCAACAACCACGCCAGCCGCATGCTGCTGCGCGACGTGGCCAATTTACGCAACTTCTTTGGCGGCTTTGCGCCCGATCTGCTCAGGGTCGACTACGGCAACGAGATCTGGGACCTGTACCAGCGCGGCGTGCTCTACCCCGACACGGTGCTGACGGGCCGCTTTGAGCGCAAGACCGGCCCGGTGGACGTGGGCGGCGTGCTGCGCGAGATTGACGATGCCAGCGCCGAGGAAGCCGCACGCCGGGTGCGCATGCAGACCGCCCGCTAACCGGCGCCCTGGCAGCAAGAGTCCGCAAAACACCTGTAATTTATTCGCCCTGAACGTTCTTGTCTGACACCACTGCGGCGCTTGCCAGGCGCTGGGGCGCACCGCCGAGGGGGCGCTTCACTCTACGCGGATCACGTCAAGTGATCTTCACTCAAAGACCACACTTCTCATCAACAAAAAATCACGCTTTTTTTGTTTGAGTCTGCGCCGTCATGAAGATGACACATAGGCTGGTTACGCTTACTGCACAACCACTTGTATAGATAACTACATATGAGTCTTTACGCAGTCAGCAGAGAAAACGGAGAAGCGCTTTACGCGCAAATTGCCCGCCAACTGGAGCAAGAAGTTGCCACAGCCTATGGGCCCGGAGATTGCCTCCCGGCGGAGGGCCTTCTTGCTGTGCGATTCGGCGTCAATCGCCACACGTTGCGACGCGCCATAGATGAGTTGGTGGAATCCGGCCTGCTGGAGCGCCGACACGGACGTGGTGTGTTTGTGCTGGACAGTCAGATTGACTATCAGATCGGTGCTGGTACGCGGTTCACGGAGAACCTTGCAGCGCTCGGACTACAACCGGAAAATCGCATCTTGTGCTTACAGACACTGGCCGCTACAGAACGCGTGGCGCAACGCCTTGAGTTGAATGTTGGCGATAGGGTGTTTTGGATTGAAACTTTGCGCACTGCGGCTGATCGGCCACTGTGCGTGATCTCGCATTTCATCCCGGCAAAGCGCTTTGCCGACCTCGATACACGCTACACCGGTGAGTCGCTGCACCGGTTTCTGACCGCCACGTACGGCTGCCCATTGCGAAGAACAGAAAGCCTGGTGACAGCGGTGCTCCCGCAGGGAGATGACGCAAAGTTGCTGGGCATGCCGCAGAACCGGCCGGTGCTGCGGGTGAAGAGTGTGAATGTAGACGACCGGGATGGAACCCCGGTCGAATACGCCATCACCCGGTTTCGCGCCGACCGGATCCAACTGCGCATCAACCCGTGACTGACCAGTCTATCAACCTCGTTTTTCAACCCTGCAGGAGCTTCTTAAATGTATCCGAAACTGTTCCAACGCCGCGCCCTTCTGGCCCTTGGCCTGGCCGCTGCCACGCTCGCCCCGCTGGCCGCCTTCGCACAAGCGCAACACGATGGCAGCGCGGCCAAGCCGCTGCGTGTCATCCTGGTGCCCGCTGACGGCGGCACCGAAGACGGCACCAAAAAAGATTTTCAGCCCGTTTTCTCGGCCATTGGCCAGTCCACCGGTCTGCACTTCGACATCAAAGTGGGGCAAAGCTATGGCACGGTGGTGGAAGCCATGTGCAGCGGTGCGGCGGACATTGCCTGGTACGGCCCGGCCAGCTACCTGCAGGCCAGGGGCCGGGGTTGCGCCGAATTGCTGGCGCTGGCCGTGCGCCACGGCGAGTCGGTTTATTACTCGGGCATCTTCGCGCGCACTGACGCGGGCATCAACAGCATGGCCGACCTGAAGGGCAAAAAGATTGCGTTGGGCGATGTCAACTCCACCTCCAGTTTCAACGTGCCGGTGGCCATGATGATGGCCGCAGGCGTGAGCCCGGCGCGCGATGCCGGCAGCATCAACATGGCGGGCAGCCACGCCAACGTGATCAAGGCACTGGCCGAAGGGCTGGTGGACGCGGGCGGCGCCTCGTTCGACTCCTTCGAGAAAGCCGTCAACGCCAAAGCCATCGACCCGTCCAAAGTCAAGGTGGTGGTCAAGAGCGCGCCCATTCCCTATCCGCCGATTGCCATTCACCCCAAAGTGTCTGACGCCATCAAGGCCAAGCTGCGCGACGCCTTCAACAATGTGGACAAATTGCCCGGCATCACCAAGGACCAGATTCGTGGTTACGGTGGCGGCAAGGTTGACGGCTACACCGCCAAGGTCAGCGAGCAGGACATGGCCAACGCGGGCAAGATGTTTGACCTGGTGACCGACCAGGTCAAGACCGACATCATGAAAAAAGCCAGCACGCGCTAAAGCCCCGTTTTCGCAACTCGACCGTGCGGGGCCTGGTCCCCGCACGGTACTTCATGAAACTTTGTGGGACAGCCCGCGCTTCAGGCGCTGAGCAAGCCCTGTCCCCAACTGATTAGGACGGTCATGATCCGCTTCAACTCTCTTTCCAAAGTCTGGCCTGACGGCACTCAGGCGGTGGCCAATGTCTCGCTGGAGATCCCGCGCGGTCAGTTCTGCGTCATTCTGGGCCCTTCTGGCGCGGGCAAATCCACGCTCTTGCGCGCCGTCAACGGCTTGATGAAACCCACGCAAGGCAGCGTCGCCATCGATGGCGTGCCCTTGTCCACAGCAAGCGAACGGGCCTTGCGCCAGCGCGTCGCCATGATTCACCAGCACTTCAACCTGACCAACCGCATGAGCGTGGCGGGCAATGTACTGGCAGGCCTGTTGCCGGTGGTGCCCACGGTGCGTGCGCTGCTGGGCTGGTTTCGGCCGGAGCACCGGGCCAAAGCCTGCAAGTTGCTGCAAAACGTGGGACTGTCGCCCGCCCATTTGCAGCGCAGGGCGGGGGACCTCTCGGGCGGACAACAACAGCGCGTGGGTATTGCCCGCGCTTTCATGCTCGACCCTGAAGTGGTACTCGCCGACGAGCCCGTGGCCAGCCTGGACCCGAAAATTTCCCGCGACATCCTGACGCTGATCCGCGATGCCGCCCGTGAGCGCGGCACCACGGTGCTGTGCAGCCTGCATCAGATTGACCTGGCACGCGAGTTTGGCGACCGCATCGTGGGCATGCGCGACGGTCAGGTGGTGTTTGACGGCACGCCCGCCGACTTCACCGACGAGCGCGTGCGGGCCCTGTACCACGGCGCGCAATGGGACGATCAACCGGCTCAGGTGACCGAATCCGATGACACCGCGCACGCGCAGCCCGCCATGGCGCCGGCCCTGGCCTGAGAACACATCATGAATACCAAACCCATTCCCGTGCCCGCGCCGGGCACCCCGCTGCATTGGCAGCTTGACGCGCCGTACACCGCACGCCATGTGTTGATCGCCCTGGCCCTGCTGGTGGTCATTCTTTTCACCGGCCACCGTACCGAAATGGACCGCATGGTCGTCATGAGCGCCCAAGCCGTGGGCAAGCTCATCGGTGTGGCGGACGACTCGCAAGTGGTGCGCGGGCTGTCGCGCGTGGCGCAGTCCATGTGGCCGCCTGTCATGGGTGAGAAAGAGGAGGTGGCTCGCCTGCCTGAGCTGGACAAGAGCCGCCTGCCTTTGTTCTCGCACGTCGAAGTGCAGGAGCGCACCGAGCAGCGGCTGAACCCGCAAACGCTGCAGATGGAGACAGAGACCGAACGCATCGAGTACCTGGTGCAACCCGTCGGCTACCTCTGGACGGTGTTCGTCAAGATGGTCGAGACGTTTGAGATTGCCATCTGGGGCACCCTGCTGTCGATGCTGTTGTCCGTCCCGCTGGCCTATTACGCGGCGCGCAACTACAGCCCCAATCGCACCACCTACACCCTGGCGCGTGGAAGCATCAGCCTGCTGCGCTCGGCGCCGGAACTGATCGTCGCGCTGTTTCTGGTGCTGGCCTACGGCTTTGGCCCCATCGCGGGTGTGTTGGCGCTGGGTCTGCATGCCGCGGGTTTTCTGGGCAAGTTCTACGCCGAGGACATCGAAAACGCCGACAAAAAACCCCAGGAAGCGCTCGAAGCCATTGGCGCGGGCAAGCTCAAAACGCTGTGGTACGGCGTCATTCCCCAGGTCTTGCCGCAATACATCGCTTACTCCCTGTACATCCTGGACCGCAACCTGCGCATGGCCACCGTGATCGGCCTGGTCGGCGCGGGCGGTATCGGTCAGGAACTCAAGGGCCGCTTCGACATGTTCCAGTACGGGCATGTCGCGACCATTTTGCTGGCGATCTTCATTGCGGTATTCGTGTTGGACCAGTTTTCGGCCCGCCTGCGCGCCAAGCTGATCTGAAGGCGGCGATGACGATGCAAATCCGATTCCCGATATCTGCTTATCTAGATGTCTCCATCAATTTTCTGAAACAAGGAGCCCGCGCATGAGGCCTTCTTCACCCCCCTTGGATGTGACGCATGAGCGCGCCCAATGGCCGCGTCTGTTGCTGGCTTGCCCGCCCGAGTCGGTGCGCG
>NZ_JADMJK010000121.1:52849-77185 GCF_018780625.1 Polaromonas sp.
GAGCGCGCCCAATGGCCGCGTCTGTTGCTGGCTTGCCCGCCCGAGTCGGTGCGCGCCCTGGCACGCCGCCTGTGCGAGCAGCATGCGGTGCAAGACGTTCAACTGCCCCAATCGGGTCTGGCCCTGCTCAAGCTGCGCGACAGCGCACAGGGCGAGGCCTATTACCCCGGCGAGGTGCCGCTGGCTATTGCCCGCGTGCGCGTGACCACCGTCGACGGCACCGAGGCGCAAGGCGCGGCGCAGTTGCTCGATGACCGGGCCAGCCTAGCACGCGCTATTGCGGTGATTGATGCCGTGCTGGCAGGCCAACTGCCTGGCCATGAAGAAGCGCTGCCCGTACTGGCTGTTGGACGGGCGCGCCTGGCTGAACAAAAAGCGCAGCGCCAAGCTTTATTGGCGACCACGCGCGTCGATTTTTCGTTACTGGGTACGTCGGAGGATGATGATGAATGAAGTGACAGGCCAAGACCTGCAAGCCTGGGGCCCGCAGCGCCAGCAAGCCGTGTTTCGCCAGTTGATGCGCGCCTTCAGTTTTCCGGGCCGCATTGAAACCCTGGCGGGCGAAGCCGCGCTGACGCAAACGCTGGCGACGCTGGTCGACAGCGAGGTCACGCTGGCCGACCCGCAGCAACTGATCGACACGCTGACGCGCCAGCGCCTGCAAACCCGCATGACGGGTGCCGAACGCGCGCAATTCATTGTGGCCGATGGCGGCCAGCCACCGGCCTTCGAGCCCAGCCTGGGCACGCTGGAGTCGCCCGAGCAGGGGGCCACGATCTTGCTGCAAGTCGCCAAGCTGGGCGAGGGTTCCGCATGGCAGTTGACCGGCCCCGGCATCGCCGCCAGCCAGTCGCTGGCCATCGCCGGGCTCGATACCGCCTGGATCGAGCGCCGCCGTTGCTGGAACGAAGGTTTCCCGCTGGGCGTGGACCTGATCCTGATCGACCGCAGCCGCGTCCTTGCCTTGCCCAGAACCACATCCGCCACGCGCATTACCGCACAAGGAGAACAATAATGGGCTATGTTGCCATCAAAGGCGGCGGGCGCGCCATCGAAGGCTCGCACGCCGCCGTCGAAGCCCTGCGCACGGCAGAAGGCGATGCGGGCTCGCCCCTGTCCCTGTCCGCCATCGAGCACCAGTTACGTTTGCTGACCTCGCGTGTGGTATCCGAGGGCGGGCTCTACCACCCGCGTCTGGCGGCACTGGCCATCAAGCAGATGCAGGGCGACACGCTGGAAGCCGCCTTTGCCCTGCGCGCCTACCGCTCGACCAAGCCGCGCCTGCTGGAGATGCCGGTGCAGGACACCTCGAAGATGCGCCTGATCCGGCGCATCTCATCGGCCTTCAAGGACATTCCGGGCGGACAGATGCTCGGGCCTACTTACGATTACGCCTTGCGCCTGATGCGGCTGGACCTGGCCGACGAGTCGCCCGAGGCGTTTCGCGGCGTCGCCAGCCGCTTCATGCGGCAGCGCCCGGGAGCGGATCTGCCCGACACCTTCCCCAAAGTGCTGGACGCCTTGCGCACTGAGGGCTTGCTGCCGCCGCTGGCCACCCGGGCGCCAGACGCCTTTGACATCACCCGCGAGCCGCTGGTCTTTCCGGTGCCGCGCTCGGCGGCTCTGGCCACGATGGCGCGGGCCGAAACCGGCTCCTTGCTGGCGATTGCCTATTCCAACATGCGCGGCTACGGCGATGTGCACCCGACCATTGCCGAACTGCGCGTGGGCTACCTGCCGGTGATGCTGCCGCACCCGGTCACCGGTGAGTTGATTGAGGCCGGCGAGGTGCTGATGACCGAATGCGAGGTGGTCGCCATGTACGAAAGCGACGACAACGACGGGCCGCCGGTTTTCACCCTCGGCTATGGCGCCTGCTTCGGGCACAACGAGGTCAAGGCGATCGCCATGGCGATTCTTGACCGTGCGCTGCAAAAAGGCATGCGCGACGGCCCCAGCAACCCCTCGGAAGACCCGGAATTCGTGCTGCTGCACGTCGACGGCGTCGATTCGATGGGTTTCGCCAGCCACTACAAGATGCCGCACTACGTGACCTTCCAGTCCGACATGGACCGCCTGCGCACCACGCAGGGCAAGGCTGCAGACACAAAAGGAGTCCCGGCATGAACCCCGGCTACGAACTGCCCCAGGACGAGGCCGCCTACAGCTTCGGTTTTCTCGACGAATACGCCAAGCGCGAGGTGCGCCGCTGCATCCTCAAAGCCATCAGCATCCCCGGCTACCAGACGCCCTATGCCTCGCGCGAGATGCCCATGGGCCGGGGCTTTGGCACCGGCGGCCTGCAAGTCACCCTGTCCCTGATCGGCCCGGACGACAGCCTCAAGGTGATCGACCAGGGCGCCGACGACTCGGTCAACGCGGTCAATTTGCGCCAGTTTGTCGAGCTGACCTGCCCCGGCGTCGACACCACCGAGCGCACGCAGGAGGCGACGCTGATCCAGTCGCGCCACCGCATTCCCGAGACGCCGCTCACCGAGGCCCAGGTGCTGGTGCTGCAGGTGCCTTACCCGGATCCGCTGGTGGTGGTCGAGCCCTCGGAAGCGCGGCGCAAGGTGATGCATGGCGAGGGCGACTACGCGCGGCTGCTGACCAAGCTGTACGAAGACATCGTGCAGTTCGACGAGATCACCATCTCGCACCGCTACCCCACGCGCATCAACGGGCACTATGTGATTGACCCGAGCCCGATCCCGCGTTACGACGTGCCGCAGTTGCACCAGTCCAAGGCACTGGTCCTGCTGGGCGCCGGACGTGAAAAGAAAATCTATGCGGTGCCGCCCTACACGAACGCCGAGCCGCTGGTGTTTGAGGACGTGCCGTTTCGCGTCGAGGACTTCCGCGATGCCGATGGCCAGCGCCGCGCCTGCGCACGCTGCGGCGCCACCAATTCCTTTCTGGACGAAATCATCCAGAACGATGGCCACGGGGGCGATCAAAAAACCTGGCAGTGTTCGGACTCCGATTACTGTGACCAGCAGCTGGCCGCGCACGCCAGCCCCACGGAGATGCGCGCATGAAAAAAATTCTGGAAGTCCGTGGCCTGTCCAAAATCCACGGCCGCGGCTGTCCGCAGTGTTTTGACAGTACCGGCCCCGAGGCGGACACCAACATCTGCCCGCACTGCGGCTCGGTGGTGGCGGCCCACAACGTGAGCCTGGACCTGCACGCAGGCGAGATTCTCGGCATCATGGGCGAGTCCGGCAGCGGCAAGTCCACGGTGGTCAAAACCCTGTTTTTCGACGATGCGCCCACGGCGGGCGAGGCGATTTTCTTTGATGGCCCGCAGGGCGGGCAGCAGTGGGACATGTTCGCGCTCAACGCCGCCCGCCAGCGCTGGCTGCGCAACCACCGCTTCGGCATGGTCTACCAGAACCCGCACCTGGGGCTGAACTTCAACGTCTCGGCCGGCGGCAACATCGCCGAGCGGCTGCTCATGAGCGACATCAGCCATTACGGCGAAATCCGCGAGCGCGCGCGCCAGTTGCTGGCCCGCACCGAAGTGCTGATCGAGCGCATGGACGAGTCGCCCAAGAAGTTCTCGGGCGGCATGCAGCAGCGCGTGCAGATTGCCAAGGCCCTGGCCACACGGCCGCCGCTGCTCTACCTGGACGAGGTGACGACCGGGCTGGACCTGTCGGTGCAGGCCCGCATCCTGGACCTGATTCTGGAAATCCAGCAGGAACTGCACACCGCGATGATCGTCGTCACCCACGACCTGGGCGTCATCCGCCTGCTGGCGGGCCGCACGCTGGTCATGAAGTACGGCCGCGTGATCGAGTCGGGCCTGACCGACCAAATTCTTGAAGACCCCCAGCACGCCTATACCCAGCGGCTGGTGGCCTCGGCCTTGTAAGGAACCCCGTGATGCAACCCATTCTTGAAGTCGAAGGCTTGAGCAAGCACTTTCAGCTGCACGAGCAGAACAAGCTGATTCCCTCGTGTGCCAACGTACACCTCGAAGTCCATGCCGGCCAGTTAACCGCGCTCATCGGCCCCACGGGCGCGGGCAAGTCCTCGGTGCTCAAGTGCGTCTACCGCACCTACCTGCCATCGGGCGGGCGCATGCTTTACCGTGATGCGGCAGGCCACACCACCGACCTGGCGCAAGCCTCCGAACATCGCATGCTGGAGCTGCGCCAGCGCGACATCGGTTTTGTCACCCAGTTCCTGCATTGCCTGCCGCGCCGAAGCGCACTGGACGTGGTGTGCGAACCGCTGGTGGCGCAGGGCGTGCCGCGTGAAGCGGCGCGCCAACGCGCCGGCGAACTGCTGGGCCTGCTCAATGTGCCCGAGCGTCTGTGGGGCGTGCCGCCCGCCACCTTTTCGGGCGGAGAAAAGCAGCGCGTCAACCTGGCGCGCGGCCTGATCGCGCGGCCCCGGCTGCTGCTGCTGGACGAACCCACCGCCAGCCTGGACCCCGCCACCACGCAGCGGGTGATTGACCTGGTAGCCACCATCAAGGGCGAGGGGGTCGCCATGCTCGCCATCTTCCACGACCCCGCGCTGGTTCGGCGCACGGCCAATCGTGTGGTCGAGCTCACGCCCCCGGTGGCTGTATCCGACATTCTGGAAACCTGTACATCATGAGCCGTTTACTTTTGACCCACGCCCGCGTCGTTTTCGCCCACGAGGTGCGTGACGACGTGGCCATCCTGATCGACAACGGTGTCATTGCGGCGATCGACCCCGAAGCCGTCGGCAACACCCGCACGCTTGACCTGTCCGGGCGCGTGCTGATCCCCGGCATGATCGACCTGCATTGCGATGCGCTGGAAAAAGAAGTCGAGCCGCGCCCGGGCGTCCACTTCCCGCTGGACTTCGCCTGCGCCCAGGCCGACAAGCGCAATGCGATGGCCGGCATCACCACGGTGTTTCACGCCCTGTCCTTCGCCAACCATGAACTGGGCGTGCGCAACAACGGTTTTGCCGCCGAGATTGCCCGCGCGGTGCATGCCTGGCAGGCCCATGCGCTGGTGGACAACCGGGTCCACGCCCGCTACGAAGTCACCGACGAGACCGCGCCGGCCGTGCTGGCCGATCTGCTGCACAACGGCCATGCGCACCTGCTGTCTTTCATGGACCACAGCCCGGGCCAAGGGCAGTTCCAGGACGTGGCCGCCTACCGTGCTTACCTCGCGCGCAGCTACAAAACCTCCGACGCCGAACTGGATGCACTGCTCGCGGGCAAGAAGACGGCGGCGGCAGGCGCGATGGAGCGCATGGAACAACTCGCGGTGCTGGCGCGCGCGCGGGGCGTGGCCATTGCTAGCCACGACGACGACAGCGAGGACAAGGTGAACGCCCTGGCCGACCTGGGCGCCGTCATCTCCGAGTTTCCGACCCATTTGGCGGCTGCCCAGGCGGCGCGCGCACGCGGCATGGCGACGCTGTTTGGCGCCCCGAACATCCTGCGCGGCAAGTCGCAGTCCGGCAACATGCGCGCCCTCGATGCGGTGCTCGAAGGCGTGGCGGACTGTCTGTGCGGCGATTACTCTCCCGCCGCACTGCTGCCTTCGGTCATGAAACTGCCTGAACTGGCGGGCATTTCGCTTCATGAGGCCATTGCCTTGGTCACGCGCAACCCGGCACGGGCAGCAGGCCTGTCCGACCGGGGTGAAATTGCCGTCGGCAAACGTGCTGATCTGGTTGCCATCAAGCACCTTGGTGGGCTGGCGCAAGCACAGCGTATCTGGGTGGCAGGCGTTCCCGCCCTGTCGGCGCATTTCGACCACGCGTGAGGAGCCCCCACCATGACCACCCGTTTAATTTATGTCGTCGGCGCATCAGGCAGCGGCAAGGACAGCCTGATGCGCTACGCCAGAGACGATCTGGCGGGGAAGCAGAACGTCGTGTTTGCCCATCGCTACATCACCCGGGCGGCGGATGCTGGCGGTGAAAACCACGTCGCCTTGTCCCCAGACGAGTTTGAGGCACGGCGCAAGGCTCGGCTGTTTGCCATGCACTGGCAGAGCCACGGGCACGCCTATGGCATTGGTATTGAAGTGAATCAATGGCTGGCCAAGGGCATCACCGTCGTGGTCAATGGCTCACGCGAATACCTGCTCGAAGCGGCAAAACTTTATCCGGAACTGTTGCCCGTGTGGGTCGAGGTTTCCCCCGAGGTGCTGCGTGAGCGTCTTGAAGCCCGCGGTCGCGAAAGTGCCAGCGACATCGAGGCGCGACTGGCGCGGCACCGGGCTATCGACGTTGACAGCCGGTGTGGCGCGGTCATCCGCAACGATGGCGAGCTGCGCGTGGCGGGTGATGCGCTGGTTGAACTGATCCGGCGCCACAGTGGCGTGGTGGCATGCGCGTAACCTTTCTGGGCACTGGCGCGGCGGGTGGCGTACCGCTGTATGGCTGCACCTGCGTAGCCTGCGGGCGTGCGCGCCGCGATCCCCGCTTCGTGCGGCGCCCGTGTTCGGCGCTGGTCGAATCAGGCGAGACCCGTGTCCTACTGGATGCCGGGCTGACAGACCTGCATGAGCGTTTCGCGCCTGGCGATCTAGATGCGATTGTGCTCACGCACTTTCATCCCGACCACGTTCAGGGACTGTTCCATCTGCGCTGGGGAGTCGGCACGCGCATTCCGGTCTATGGCCCGCCAGACTCGGAAGGCTGCGCCGACCTGTACAAGCACCCGGGCGTGCTTGAGTTTCACGCCCTGTCCAAATTCGAGCCGATGACCCTCGGCGATGTGACGCTGACGCCCTTGCCCCTGATTCACTCCAAAGTCACGTTTGGCTACGCGATGGAATCGTCAGACGGCGCCCGTTTCGCCTACCTGACCGACACCTTGGGCTTGCCGCCGCGCACGGAAGCCTTTTTGTCGCAATGGCAAGCGCACGGCCTGGCTCTGGATTGCAGCTATCCGCCACAGCTTGAGCCCAAAAACCACAACGACTGGACCACGGCGCTGGCGGTGATTGACAAGGTCAAACCCGAGCGGGCCTGGCTCACGCACCTTGGCCACCAGCTCGACGCCTGGCTGCTGGACACCGGCGCGTCATCCCCCCGCGCCGCCATTGCCCGCGATGGCGATCAGTTTGAGCTGCATGCAGCTTCAGAAAGTGAGAATCGATCATGGTGAGCGGCGCTGTGCTGGCCGTGGCGGCATCGGTGGTCATGCATGTCACCTGGAACCTGATTGCCCGGCACCAGTCGCGCGACGCCTATCCGCTGTGGTGGGTGCTGCTGGCGCATCTGGTGTTGCTGGGGCCGTGGGGCGCTTACGCGCTTGTTAACGAAGTGCAATGGACGCCCGCCCTGGTCCAATGGGTGCTGATCTCCGCGAGCGCCAACGTGGTGTATTTCATGGGCTTGCGCCGCGCCTACGAGCACGCGCCGGTGGCCTTCGTTTACCCGCTGGTGCGCAGCTCCCCGGTGCTGATTGCGCTGTGGAGCACGCTCTTCCTGGGCGAGACGCTGGGCGCTTTCGCCTGGACCGGGATTCTGATCAGCGTCGTCGGGCTGGCCGTGCTGGCACGCGTGGGGGGCAGTGCGCAAGACATCCGCGCCCTGCCATGGGCGATGTTGGCGATGTTCGCGACCAGCATCTACTCCCTGACGGATCGGGCCGCCACCGCCCACATTCCAGGCTTTGGCGGGCTGGTCGGATTTGTCACGATCGGCTACTTTGCATCGTGGCTGGCCCTGACCATCGACCTTCGGAGAGCCACAGGGTCATGGCGACCCCGTGCCCGAATTGGCCTGCCGGTGGCTGTCGTCGGTGGCCTGTGTGTTGGCCTCGCCTACGCGCTGGTGATTCACGCCATGCGCTCCATGCCGGCTGCCATCGTCGTGGCATTTACCAACACGGGTATTGTGCTGGCCAGCCTCATCTCCATCGTCGTATTCAAGGAGAAATTCGCCTGGAGGGCGCGCGCCGTGGCGGCCTTCATCATTTGCGCAGGCCTGCTCATGATTGCAAACTGAAGCCGTTAAAAACGGGAATTCCAGCGACTGCTATTCAAGGCGATGAGCGTCGGCATTGGGCACTTGGTTGATATCCACCCATCATCATCATCGTAGGTCGGGTCTGCGTCTTTTGCAGTCGTTCAGCGGCTTACGTTTGAGCCGCTGAGATGCTTGATTGCCGTCTTCCCGTGCGCATTCAAAATGCCCAGTCGTACTCGACCGTGATCGGTGCATGGTCACTAAAACGCTCATCCTTGTAAATGACGGCGGACTTCGCACCCGATGCCAAACTCGCCGTCGCCAGATGGTAGTCCAGCCGCCAGCCCACGTTCTTGGCGTAGGCCTGGCCGCGGTTGCTCCACCAGGTGTAGGCGTCATCGGTAGTGGTGGGTTGCAGTTTTCTGTACACGTCCACCATGCCGGCCTCGCCCAGCAGCTTGGTCATCCAGGCACGCTCTTCGGGCAAAAAACCGGAGTTCTTGCGATTGCCCTTCCAGTTTTTCAAGTCAATTTCCTGGTGCGCAATATTGACGTCACCGCACAGGATGAACTCGCGCTCGGCCTTGAGCTGTGCCAGGTGCGGATACAACTCTTCGAGAAAGCGAAATTTGGCCTGCTGGCGCTCTTCCCCGGATGAGCCACTGGGAAAATAGCAGCTGATGATGGATCGTTTGGTGCTCGGTGTGTCAAAGCGCAGCTCCACATACCGGCCCTCAGAGTCAAATTCGGGTGAACCGTGCCCCACAATGACATCACTGGGTTCCTGCCGGGTGTAGATGCCGACGCCGGAATAGCCTTTCTTCTCGGCAAAGTGAAAGTGACCCTGGAGTCCGGCCAACTCTTCAAACCGGCCTTGCACATCTGCGGCCTGCGCCTTGACCTCTTGCACACAAATACAATCAGGGCTGACCTTAGCCAGCCAGGCTTCGAGGCCTTTGGTGGTGGCGGAGCGGATGCCGTTGAGATTCAGGCTGGTTAATTTAAACAAGGAATGTCCCATGTCAGAGAGTGTCGCAACAAAACCTGAACAAGCCCCTGCGCAAGATGCGTTGGCCCAGGATTTTGTGCAGTTTGCGGTGGATTGTGGCGTGCTGCGCTTCGGTGAGTTTAAAACCAAGGCGGGCCGTATCAGCCCCTACTTTTTCAACGCCGGCCTGTTTGACGATGGTGCCAAGCTGGGGCGGCTGGCGCAATTTTATGCGCAGCGCCTGCTCGCCAGCGGCATGGAGTTCGACATGATCTTTGGCCCGGCCTACAAGGGCATTCCGCTGGGTGCTGCGCTGGCGGTGGAGCTCGCGCGCCTGGGGCGCAATGTGCCTTTTACCTACAACCGCAAGGAAGCCAAGGACCACGGCGAGGGCGGCACCCTGGTAGGCGCACCACTTAAAGGCCGTGTGCTGATTGTCGATGACGTGATGTCGGCCGGCACGGCGGTGCGCGAGTCGATTGCCATCATCAAGGCCGCCGGCGCCATTCCCCATGCCGTGGTGATTGCGCTGGACCGTCAGGAAAAAGCCACGGAGAACGGGTTGGATGTGGACTACAGCGCTGTGCAATATGTCACGAAACAGCTGGGTTTGCAGGTGTGTGCTATTGCGCGCCTGAGCGACTTGCTGCAGTATCTTGCGGTGCAAAGCGGATCCGCTGCGGATGTTCCCGGCGGGTCGTCGTTGAAGGCGCATTACCAGTCTGTACTGGCTTACCGTGAACGCTATGGCGTGGATTGAGGGGTCGATTTGTTTTTACAAGCAGCGCTTGCGATCGGTGTCACAGTATCAGTCTGCCTGTGCGCAGAGGCCTTTGCGCAGAACATTTATACCTGTGTCGACGCCAAGGGCCGCACGCTCACGGCCGACCGCCAGATCGCTGAGTGCATGGACCGCACGCAGACCGAGTGGACACGCTCTGGCGCGGTCAGGCGCCAGGTGGGGCCATCGCTCACGGCGAAGGAGCGGGCAGCGCAGGACGCCAAAGACAAGCTGGCCGCTGATTTGCGTGCCCGCGAAGCCGATGAAAAGCGTCGTGATCGGGCCCTGCTGCTGCGTTACCCCGGCCCTGCGGCGCACCGGCAAGAGCGCGCAGCGGCGCTCGCCCAGATCGACGTAGTGATCAAGGCCGCCAGCAAAAGAACAGATGAGCTGACCGCGCAGCGCAAGGGAATCCTCAACGAGTTCGAGTTTTACGCCAAGGACCCCAGCAAGGCGCCGGCCCCGCTCAAACGCCTGCGGGAAGAAAACGACAGCGGCCTGGCCGCACAAGGCAAATTCATGGGTGACCGGCAAGAGGATAAAAACCGCGTCAACCAGCGGTTTGACCAGGAGTTGATCAAGCTGCAGCGGCTTTGGTCGCCCACCACAGCCGCCACAGCCAGGGATTTTTCAAGGTACCAAAATACAAGCAAAACAATGCCATAGCCCATTGGTTACGGGTGTTGTTCGCTATATTTTAAGTAGCATTTTGGCGCCAGCCTGCAGCGGCTGTCCCTCAAGCCAGTTTTTGCTTGAGCAGTTCGTTGACCTGCGCCGGGTTGGCCTTGCTCTTGGTCGCCTTCATGGCCTGGCCGACCAGCGCGTTGAAGGCCTTGGCATTGCCGGCGCGCACCTCCTCGACGTTTTTCGCGTTGGCGGCCAGCACCTCGTCGATGATTTTTTCAAGCTCTCCGGTGTCGCTCATGGACTTCAGGCCCTTGGCGTCGATCAGCGCGTCAACGTCCTGACCCTCGCCGGTCCAGAGTGCGTCGAACACCTGGCGGGCGGCGTTGTTTGAAATCGTGCCGTCGGCGATCCGGCCAATCAGGCTGGCCAGCTGGCCGGCGCTGACACTGGACGCGTCAATCGATTTTTCCTCTGTATTGAGGCGGCGCGACAACTCGCCCATGACCCAGTTGCTGGCGAGCTTGGGCTGTTTGCTGGCTGCGGCCACCACTTCAAAATAAGCCGCAACGGCCTTGCCCTGCGTGAGCTGGCCGGCGTCGTACTCGGGCAGGCCGTAGTCGGCCACAAAGCGCGCCGCCATCACGCGCGGCAGTTCGCTCATCGCTGAGCGCGTGCGCTCCACCCAATCCCGGCCAATCACCAGCGGCGGCAGGTCGGGGTCGGGGAAATAGCGGTAGTCGGCGGCGTCTTCCTTGCTGCGCATGCTGCGCGTCTCGCCAGTGTCGGGGTCAAACAGCACGGTGGCTTGCTGGATCGCGTGGCCGTCCTCGATCTGCTCGATCTGCCAGCGCACCTCGTAGTCCATGGCCTGCTGCATGAACTTGAAGCTGTTGAGGTTCTTGATCTCGCGGCGCGTGCCCAGCGGCTCGCCGGGCTTCCTGACCGACACGTTGGCGTCGCAGCGAAAGCTGCCTTCCTGCATGTTGCCGTCGCAAATCCCGATCCAGGTCACGATCTTGTGCAGCTCTTTTGCGTAGGCCACGGCTTCTGCGGTGGAGCGCATGTCGGGTTCGGTGACGATTTCCAGCAGCGGCGTGCCGGCGCGGTTCAGGTCGATGCCGCTCATGCCGATGAAGTCTTCGTGCAGTGACTTGCCCGCGTCTTCCTCGAGGTGGGCGCGCACCAGGCGCACGGATTTCTTTTCCCCGTCCAGGAAAAACTCGACCACGCCGCCTTGCACCACGGGGATCTCGAACTGGCTGATCTGGTATCCCTTGGGCAGGTCAGGGTAGAAGTAGTTCTTGCGCGCAAAGATGCTTTTTTCGGCAATGTGAGCGTTCACTGCCAGGCCGAACTCAATGGCGCGCTGCACGGCCCCTTTGTTCATCACCGGGAGCGCGCCGGGCAGGGCAAAGTCCACGGCGGACGCCTGGGTGTTGGGCTCGGCGCCAAACGCGGTCGAGGCGCGGCTGAAGATTTTTGACTTCGTCGTCAGTTGGGTGTGGGTTTCAAAGCCGATGACGACTTCGTAGCCCTGCACCAGCAGGGATTTTGTGATTTTGCTCATGCTGCGGTTTCCGGTGCTTTCTGGTGCCAGTCGGTCGCCAGCTGGAACTGGTGGGCCGCGCCCAGCAGTTGCGCTTCCTTGAAATAGTTGCCAATCAGCTGCAGGCCGACCGGCATGCCGCCCGCGCCAAAGCCCGCCGGCACGCTCATGCCGGGCAGGCCGGCCAGGCTGGACGACAGCGTGTAGATGTCGGCCAGGTAGCTGGCCACCGGGTCAGCGGATTTTTCGCCGATTTTCCAGGCCACTGTGGGCGACACCGGGCCGGCAATCACGTCGCATTGCGTGAAGGCGGTCTGGAAATCCTGCGCGATCAGGCGGCGGATTTTTTGCGCCTTGAGGTAATACGCGTCGTAGTAGCCATGCGACAGCACATAGGTGCCGATCATGATGCGGCGCGTGGCTTCGTCGCCAAATCCTTCCGAGCGCGACTTTTTGTACATGTCGGTCAGGTCTGTGTAGTGCGCCGCGCGGTGACCGTAGCGCACGCCGTCAAAGCGGCTCAGGTTGCTGCTGGCTTCGGCCGGGGCAATCACGTAATAGACGGGAATCGACAGCTCGGTCAGCGGCAGGCTGACATCGACCAGCGTGGCGCCCAGTTTTTCAAACTCTGCCAGCGCGCCGCGCACGGCCGCCAGCACGTCGGGCGCGCAGCCCGCGCCAAAAAACTGGGTGGGCAGGCCGATTCTCAAGCCTTTTAGGGGTTTATCCTTCGTGCTGTCTGGACTTGTTGCTAGTAATTCAGTAGCGTAGTTGGCCTCTGGCATGTCCAGCGAAGTGGAGTCACGGTCCGGGTCGGGTCCGGCCATCGCGGACAGCAGCAGCGCGCAGTCGAGTGCGCTGCGCGCCATCGGGCCGGCCTGGTCCAGGCTGGAGGCAAATGCCACCATGCCGTAGCGTGAGCAGCGGCCGTAGGTCGGCTTGATGCCGGTGATGCCGGTCAGCGAGGCGGGCTGGCGGATCGAGCCGCCGGTGTCGGTGCCGGTGGCGGCAGGCACGAGGCGGGCCGCCACGGCAGCGGCCGATCCGCCCGACGAGCCGCCTGGCACGCGACTCAAGTCCCACGGGTTTTGCACCGGCTGGTAGGCGCTGTTTTCATTGCCCGAGCCCATGGCGAATTCGTCGCAGTTGAGCTTGCCCAGCGTGACCATGCCGGCGCCGCCCGGGGCCACGCCGAGCCGGCTGACCATGGTTGCGTCAAACGGGCTGCGATAGTCCTCCAGCATCTTCGAACCGGCCGTGGTCGGGAAATCGCGGGTGACGAAGACGTCCTTGTGCGCCAGCGGCACGCCCAGCAGCGGCGTGCGTTCACCGGCGGCCAGCCGTGCGTCTGCGGCGCGGGCTTGCGCCAGCGACACTTCGGGGTTGGTCGCCAAAAAGGCGCCCAGGTCCACATGCTGCGCGATGCGGGCCAGAAAATGCTGCGTCACTTCGACGCTTGAGACGCTGCCCTCGGCCAGTTTGGTGGCGAGTTCGGCCACGCCGAGGTGGTGTAAATCCAGGTTGTTCATCGGGGTACTCATTCAATCACCTTGGGCACCAGGAACAGGCCGCGCTCGACGGCGGGGGCGCTGACCTGACTGGCCTCGCGCTGGTTGGGTTCACTGGCGATGTCGTCGCGCAGGCGCAGGGCGACGTCGCCCAGCAGGGCGGCCGGATGGGCCAGCGGCTCCACGCCGTCGGTGTTGACCGCCTGCATTTGCTCGACCAGGGCAAAAAAGCCGTTGAGTTGGTGCAAGGTGCGCTCGGTTTCGTCAGGACTAAGCTCTAGCCGTGCCAGATTGGCGACGCGTGCGATGTCTTGGGGGGTCAGTGCCATGGGGTGCCTGAAAGGTAATGCCAAATGAACGCAGTAGCGCAGAAAATTCAGCAAAAATAGAGGGGCTGAAACGAGTTGTAAGGCGGAGAAAACGGGCCTTGCAGAGCGGTCGATTCACGGGGGATGCGTTATTATCCTGCCTTTGCTGTGAAATCGTGACTAAATGCACTCTATAGGCGTTTTTTAGATGCTCGAAACAAGGTTTCGTGACGACTTTGAACTTTGACCTGATTTTTTACGCTATCGGTTAATCATAAAAAGGCGATGACGCAGCGAAGCTTGCGCATGCCCAACTGGACTTCTGTATATGTTTGAAGCATTCCGTCGGTACTTTTCCACCGACCTCGCCATCGATCTTGGCACGGCCAACACCCTGATTTTCGTGCGTGACCAGGGCATTGTGCTGGATGAGCCGTCGGTGGTGGCGATTCGCCACGAAGGCGGCCCCCAAGGCAAGAAAAGCATCCAGGCCGTGGGCCGCGAAGCCAAGGCCATGCTGGGCAAGGTGCCCGGCAACATTGAGGCCATCCGGCCGATGAAAGACGGCGTGATTGCCGACTTCACCGTGACCGAGCAGATGCTCAAGCAATTCATCAAGATGGTGCATCCGCGCAGCTTTTTCAGGCCCAGCCCGCGCATCATCATTTGCGTGCCTTGCGGCTCGACTCAGGTGGAGCGCCGCGCGATTCGCGAAAGCGCGCTGGGCGCGGGCGCCAGCGAGGTGTACCTGATTGAAGAGCCCATGGCCGCAGCCATTGGCGCGGGCTTGCCGGTTTCCGAGGCCAGCGGCTCCATGGTGGTGGACATCGGCGGCGGAACCACCGAGGTCGGCGTGATTTCGCTGGGCGGCATGGTCTACAAAGGCAGCGTGCGCGTTGGCGGCGACCGTTTTGACGAGGCCATCATCAACTACATCCGCCGCAACTACGGCATGCTGATTGGCGAGCCCACGGCCGAAGCCATCAAAAAATGCATCGGGTCGGCTTTTCCGGGCTCTGAAGTCAAGGAAATGGAAGTCAGGGGCCGCAACATGTCCGAAGGCGTGCCGCGCAGCTTCACGATTTCGAGCAACGAAATTCTCGAAGCCCTGACCGATCCGCTCAACAACATTGTCAGTGCCGTTAAAAACGCGCTGGAACACACCCCGCCCGAACTGGGCGCCGATATCGCCGAGCGCGGCATGATGCTGACCGGCGGCGGCGCGCTGCTGCGTGACCTGGACCGCCTGCTGGCCGAAGAAACCGGCTTGCCGGTGATGGTGGCCGAGGACCCGCTGACCTGTGTGGTGCGCGGTTGCGGCATTGCGCTGGAGCGCATGGACCGCACGGGTTCGATCTTCACTTCGGAATAAGCCTGCGCACGTCTTTCCCACGCCGACCTTTCACGCCGCCTTGCCTCGTGACCGCCTGAAGCGGGGCCGCCTGATCGCGAATCATGACCTTAGGAACACTCGACAGATCCCCGCCGCCCTTTTTCAAGCAGGGGCCATCGGCGTTTTCCAAGCTGATCTTTTTCAGCACGCTGTCGCTGTTTTTAATGGTGGCAGACACGCGCTTTCACCTGATCCAGCCGGTTCGCGCGGTGCTGGCCACCGTGCTCTATCCGGTGCAGTGGCTGGCCCTGCAGCCGGTGCATACTGTCAAAGGCGCCACCGAGTATGTCTCCGGCCTGAACCAGGCCCAGTCCGACAGTGAGCAAGCCGGCCGAAAGCTGGCGCTGCAGTCGCTGCGCGCCGGTCAGGTTGAGCAGCTGACGCAGGAAAACAACCGGCTGCGCCAGTTGCTGGCGCTGCGCGAGCAGCTTACGGCCTCGGTGATGGCGTCGGAAGTGCTGTACGAGGCGGCGGACCCCTACACCCGCAAGGTCATCATCGGCAAGGGCCAGTCTCAGGGTGTGGAACTGGGTTCGCCGGTGCTCGACGAGTCCGGCGTGCTGGGGCAGGTGACCCGCGTGCATCCGCTGGTCAGCGAGGTCACGCTGGTGGTGGACAGCGACCTGGTGATTCCCGTGCTCAATGTGCGCACCGGGCAGCGCAGCGTGGCCTATGGCGATCCCGCCGCATCCGGCAGCGGCATGGAATTGCGCTTCATGGGCAGCAACTCGGATGTGCAGCCGGGCGACCTGCTGACCACCAGCGGCATTGATGGCGTGTACCCGGCGGGCCTGCCGGTGGCCAAAATCAGCCGGATCGAGCGGCGGCCCGAGTCGACGTTTGCCAAGATCTATTGCGTGCCGCTGGCGCTGGTGAACGGCGCCCGGCATGTCATCGTGGTCAAGCCCCTGTCCGGCCAGATGCCGCCGCGGCCCGACGCTGCGGCGCCCGGCGTTCCCGCCCCGAACCGAGCCTCCAAATGATCATGCGCTCCGGCCAGCAGCTGCTGTTGCCCGCCAATCCGGTGTTTATAGGGTTCAGCCTGATCGTGGCGCTGCTGCTGGACATGCTGCCGCTGGGGCGCGTACCCTGGATGCCTGATTTCCTGGCGCTGGCGCTGGTCTTTTGGGCCGTGCACCAGCCGCTGCGCGTGGGCATTGGCCTGGCCTTCCTGTTTGGCCTGATCATGGATGTGCACCAGGCTTCGCTGCTGGGCCAGCATGCGCTGTCTTATACCGCGCTGAGCTTTTTTGCGGCCATGATTCACCGCCGGCTGCTTTGGTTTACGGTGCCTTCCCAGGCCTTGCAGGTACTGCCGATGTTTGCCGTGGCGCATGGCCTGGAGTTGCTCATCCGCATGCTGGGCGGCGGCATCTTTCCGGGCTGGATCATGCTGTTGGCGCCGCTGGCCGAGTCCCTGCTCTGGCCTGTTGTCAGCGTGCTGCTGCTGGCGCCGCAGCGCCGCGCGCCTGACCGTGATGAGAACAGGCCGCTGTGAATATGGCCCCCACGCTGGTCGCTTCGCGTACTGCGCTGCCCCCCGAGGGGGTTGGCCTTGCTTGGGGCGGCCCGGCGCTGCGGCCTTTGGCCCCCCACGCTTTGCGGACTGCGCTGGCCTGCAGCTGGCCCAATATATTTCCTGCACTTTTTAACCCGCGCCGAGTCCGACTGGCATGACTGAAATCCGAAATGTCGAGGCGGACCTGTTCCGCTTTCGCATGCGCGTGCTGGTGGCGGGCTTGGCGGTGCTTTTTGCCTTTTCCCTGGTGGCGGCGCGCCTTGTGTATCTGCAGGTGTACCGGCATGACGAACTGCTGGAGCGGGCCGAGAGCAACCGCACGGCGATCGTGCCCATCGTGCCGAACCGGGGGCTGATTCTGGACCGCCACGGCGTGGTGCTGGCCACCAACTATTCGGCCTACACGCTGGAGATCACGCCGTCCAAGGTGGGCAACCTGGAGGAAACCATTGCGGCGCTGGAAAAGCTGGTGGACATCCATCCGCGCGACAAGCGGCGCTTCAAGCGGCTGCGTGAAGAGTCGAGGAATTTTGAATCGCTGCCGATTCGCACCCGCCTGAGCGACGAGGAAGTGGCCCGCTTTGCGGCGCAGCGTTACCGCTTTCCGGGTGTCGACATCAAGGCGCGGCTGTTTCGCAACTATCCGCTGGGGGAACTGGGCAGCCATGTGGTGGGCTACATGGGGCGCATCAACCAGCGGGAAAAAGAGCAAATTGAAGATGGTGAAGAGGCCGGCAATTACCGCGGCACCGACTACATTGGCAAGCTGGGCGTTGAGCAGAGTTTTGAGCAGCAACTGCACGGCATCACCGGCGTCGAGCAGGTCGAAACCTCGGCCAGCGGCCGCGCCGTGCGAAAACTCTCCAGTAATCAGGCATCGCCCGGAAACACCGTGATGTTGTCGCTGGACATCGGCCTGCAAAAGCTGGTCGAGGAAATGTTTGGCGGGCGGCGCGGTGCGCTGGTGGCGCTGGACCCCCGGACCGGCGAGGTACTGGCCTTCGTCAGCAAGCCGACCTTTGACCCCAACCTGTTTGTCGATGGCATTGACCAGGAAAGCTGGCAGGCGCTCAACGAGTCCATCGACAAGCCGCTGCTGAACCGGGCGCTACGCGGCACCTACCCGCCGGGCTCGACCTACAAGCCCTTCATGGCGATGGCCGCGCTGCAGACCGGCAAGCGTTCGGCCAGCTTCATCGTCAACGACAACGCCTCGTGGACCTTTGGCGGGCACACCTTCCGCAGCCACGGCAACATCGCGCTGGGCGCCGTGGACATGCACCGCGCCATTGTCAAGTCCAGCAACGTGTACTTTTATTCGCTGGCCAGCGAGATGGGCGTGGACGCCATGCATGACTTCATGGCGCCGCTGGGCTTTGGGCAGATCACCGGCATCGACATCAATGGCGAGGTGCGCGGCGTGCTGCCCAGCCAGGAATGGAAGCGCAATGCCTACAAGCGGCCCGAGCAGAAAAAATGGTATCCCGGTGAAACCATTTCGCTGGGTATCGGCCAGGGCTACAACACCTTCACCATGCTGCAACTGGCGCAGGCCACCGCCGTGCTGGCCAACAACGGCATCAAGCACAAGCCGCGGCTGGTGATCGCCACGCAGGACACGATGACGGGGGCCATGCATCCCTTGCCGATAGACCCGCCGGTGGACCTGGGCTACAAGCCGGCGAATGTGGAAATCATCCGCAAGGCGCTGGTGGGCGTGACGCAAGAGGGCACCTCGACCCGGGTGTTTGCCGGCGCCGGCTACCTGAGCGGCGGCAAGACCGGCACCGCCCAGGCGGTGACGATAGGCCAGAAAGACAAATACAACGGCTCCAAGCTCGAAGAACACCAGCGCGACCACGCGGTCTACATGGCGTTTGCGCCAGCCGACAAACCCGAAATCGCGCTGGCCGTGATCGTGGAAAACGCTGGCTGGGGCGCTGGCGTGGCCGCACCGATTGCGCGCCGCGTGTTTGACTATGTGCTGATGGGCCAGTACCCCAGCCCGGAAGACATGGTCGCCGTGCAAAAAGGACTGGCTGCAGCACCCACGGGCACACCGCGCCGGGTGGCTGACATGAACGCACTGCTTGCCGCAGGCGGCGCTACGGAAGCCACTGCTGCGCCGGTCGCAGCGGCCAGCAGCGCCAAGGCGACGAAACCGGCCGGTGCGACCAAGGCCGTCAGCCCGCCCAAGCCACCATTGCCGCAGCCCGGCGCCAATCCAGATTAGGCGGCGCCCGCTACCTCGTTGGGAGCTTGGCGGCTACCGCAGGAAGGCGTCGTAGCCGGTCTTCAGAATCAGGGCGCTGACCACGCCAATGAACACCACCCGTACAAAGCCAGCGCCGTGCTTGAGCGCCATGCGCGTGCCCAGCAGGCTGCCGATCACATTGGCCACGGCCATGGTGAGTGCGAAATGCCACCAGACATGGCCCTTGTAGGCAAACACCGACAGCGCCGCCACGTTGGTGGCGGTGTTGACCAGCTTGGCCGAGGCCGAGGCGTTCAAAAAGTCATAGCCCAGCCAGCGCACGAACAAAAACACCAGAAAGCTGCCGGTGCCGGGGCCAAAAAAACCGTCGTAAAACCCCACCGTCATGCCGATGCAGCACGCCGCCAGGGTTTCGGCCCGGCCGCTAAAGCGCGGCGCATGGTGGCGGCCCAGTTCCTTTTTCACCAGCGTGTAGGCCAGCACCGCCAGCATCACAAACGGTAGCGCCTTGCGCAGAAATCCGGGGGAGATCACCGTGACCAGCCAGGCGCCGGCCAGCGCGCCGGCAAACCCCGCCGCGGCGGCTGGCAGCAGTGCGCTCCAGCGCAAATTGACGCGCCGGGCATATTGGGCGGTGGCCACGGCCGTTCCCCAAACCGAGGCGCCCTTGTTCACGCCGAACAGGGTGGCGGGGTGCGTGGTGGGAAAGACGGCAAACAGGGCTGGCGCCAGAATCAGGCCGCCGCCGCCGACGATGGAGTCCACAAAACCGGCTGCCAGCGAGGCGAGGGAAACGATCAATAACTCCATGGCGCGGATTGTCTCATTGCGGCGCAACCCAAAAAGTGTAAATTACTCCTGAATTAATAGCTGTTCACCTCCTGTTTTCGAGTGTGAGGCACGCCATGAACTTCGCATCCTGTCTCTTTTTTCCAGGCGCCATTGTGTTGGTAAAAGTTGATTTTGGTAACAACAAGCGACAAATTACGCATGGTCAGCAAGTGCGCAGGGTCGTAGCATTGCAGCTTCCAAAAATATTCAAGGGGACTTATGAAACGTCTATTAATGCTGCTGATCTGCGTCTTGCCTGCGCTCTGGACGGGCACCGCGCAGGCACAGCAATTGGTGTTGGGCGTCAGCGAGGGAACCTCGGGCGGGCTGGACCACGCGCAGGTGATCAGCAAATACCAGGGGCTGGCTGAAATCATTGGACGGGCGGTCAAGGCCAAGGTCAATGTGGTGTTTGCGCGCGAGTTCAAGCAGCTTGAAGATGGCATGCAAACAGGCCGGTATGACTTTGTGATCGCCCGGCCAAGTGACTATCCGGCCCGGGCCATGCGGGACTATGGCTACAGCTACATTTCCAGCAGCAAGCCCGATGGGCAGTGCTTCATCATCGTTCCCAAGGATTCCGCCCTGAAGTCCCTCGATGAGATCAAGGGCAAACGGATCGTGCTGCCTGAACAGGTGGCCTATATGTCGCGCTTTTGCATGGCCGAACTCAGGGACAAGGGGATTGCGCTGGACAAGGAGCGGGTGCAGTTCGTGCGCGAGCAGGCCGCGGTCGGTTTTTATATCGACAACAAATTTGCGGATGTCGGCGGTGTGGCGTCCTATTCAGGGCTTGCTAAAAAGTGGGAAAAAGACGGTAACCGCGTGCTGTACAAGAGCGTCCCGCAACCCTACTTTCCGCTGGTGGCCAACAAGAAGATACGCCCGGAGCAACTCAAGGCCATCCAGGCCGAGCTGCTGGCATTGCCGGACAGCGAGGCCGGCAGGGAAATACTCCAGCGGATTGGCGTTGAGCGGTTTGATGTCTCGTCTGAGCAGCGCATGCGTGAATTGCTGAAGTGGCTCGATATCTAGCCCGCACGTTTCGTTGTTGACTGCTCCTGAATAAGTAGCTGTATAGGCTCGCAGACAAAGGGCTATAGGCGTATTTATTCCGTAGTTCCAGCGGAGGCTGGACGAAAAAAAGCGCTGGGGTGACCAGCGCTTTTTGCGTTTGTCAAACAAGCATCTTGTAAATGGCTTGTCTGCGTGTTTGTAGTTGCTCTTTTGTGTCTCCTCGGCTCCTCGCGATGCGAGCAGCAGGGCTCGTCGGCAAGACCACGAATATAGCCCCTTGCACTTAATGTGTGCATTGGGGGTTTCCCGCCCCCCGCCTGATGCCCTGGCGGGCATCCCGATGGTGCCCGATGCCTGGCGCCCCTGTGGGCCGGCCATGCGACGGCTTGGCACGACTTATGCCTGTTGTTACAAGGATTCGACTTATTCAGGAAAGGCAAATACGGTATGCACTTCAAGATTTTCATGGCGCTGGGCATGTGGCTGAGCATGGCCGGTCAGCAGGCGGCAGCGCAGGTGCCGCCAGTCGCTGCGCCGCTGACGCAACCCGGCCTGGTGGCTACCGCCACGCTCAATGGTGCGGACACCGCGTGGATGATGACGTCCACCGCGCTGGTGCTGCTCATGACGCTGCCCGGCATTGCGCTGTTTTATGGCGGCATGGTGCGCCGCAAAAGCGTGCTCAATGTGATGGCCAGCGTAGTCGCCGTTTGCGCCCTGGTGAGCCTGCTGTGGTTTGCCGTCGGCTACTCGATCGCTTTCACCCCCGGCGGCGGAGTGCTGGGCCCTTTTCTGGGCGGCACCGAGCGGCTCTGGTTTGCCGGGCTGGACTATGCGAAGGATGCGCAGCAGGTGGCGGTCAGCCACATCGCCCCCAACGTTCCGGAGTCGGTCTATGCGATGTTCCAGCTCAGCTTTGCCATCATCACGGCGGCGCTGGTGGTCGGGGCCTTTGTCGAGCGCATGCGATTTTCAGCGATGCTGCTGTTCATGTCGCTGTGGACGGTGATGGTCTATGCGCCGATTGCGCACTGGGTCTGGGCGCCCAACGGCTGGCTGGCCGAACTGGGCGCGCTGGACTATGCCGGCGGCTCGGTGGTGCACATCAACGCGGGCGTGGCCGGGCTGGTCTGCGCCTATGCGCTGGGGCCGCGCACCGGTTACGGCCGCGAGCCGTTCGCACCGTTCAACCTCGGCCTGACCATGGCGGGCGCCGGCCTGCTCTGGGTTGGCTGGTTTGGCTTTAACGCCGGCTCTGCCGTGGCCGCCGATGGGCGGGCCGGCCTGGCCATGGCGGTCACCCACATTGCGGCCGCCGCAGGTGCGCTGTCGTGGATGGCGGCTGAATGGCTGGCGCGCGGTCGGCCCTCCCTGCTGGGGCTGTGTTCGGGTCTGGTGGCGGGGCTGGTCGCCATCACGCCAGCGGCCGGCTTTGTCTCGCCACGCTCGGCGCTGGTGTTTGGTGCCGTGGCCGGTGCCGCCTGCTACTGGGGTGCGACTGGCCTGAAGCGTCTGCTGAAGGCCGACGACGCGCTCGATGTGTTTGGCGTGCATGGCGTGGGCGGCATCGTGGGGTCGCTGCTGACCGGCGTGTTTGCCAGCAAGACCATTTCGGGCGTCGGAGGCAGCGTGCTGACCCAACTGATCGGCGTGCTCGCCGTCGCGTCCTACAGCCTGCTCATGACCGGGCTGGTGCTCTGGGTCACTTCGCGCTTTGTCTGTCTTCGGGTCAGCGCGGAGGAAGAAAGCGATGGCCTGGACATCACCCAGCATGCCGAACGCCTGGGCTGATGGGCGCCGTTTGAGTGAATAGGAGGATCCTGCATGTCTTCAAGCGAAAAACTCGCCGTTGCCGCCCACCTGCATGTGCTGCTGCGCCGCAAGACCGGCCGTGTCACCGACACCGAGTGGCTGGCCAGCAACCGCGACTATGCGGCTGAAATCATCCGCTTTGCCCGCGAAAAAGCCGCCGGGGACGGCCATGCCGACATTGGCGGCTGGGCCGACAAGCTTGAAAAAATCATGGCCATGCCCGACCAGGCGCCCCGCGCGCCGTTGCTGCAACAGGTCGCTGACGCCGTCCGGGCGCGCCATGCGGCTGATGCGGCGCTCCCGCCCGCGGCGGCGCTGCACGCCGGGGACGCGGCTGATGTGGTGTCAGGCTTTCGGGCGTCGGTGTGGGAGCGGGAGGGCGGCCAGCCGGGCTTTGTGGACACCCCGTTTGATCCGGCGGGGCCGCGCTATATGAAGGGACTGCGCTGAGCGGCGCCCCTTCAGACCCCGGCCCGAATCCACTGTGCGGCTTTTTCCGCAATCATCAGCGTGGGCGAGTTGGTGTTGCCGCTGGTGATCAGCGGCATCACCCCCGCGTCCACCACGCGCAGGCCGTGCACGCCGCGCACCCGCAGGTGCGAATCCACCACTGCCATCGGGTCGTCGGCGTGCCCCATTTTGCTGGTGCCCACCGGGTGAAAGATGGTGGTGGCAATGTCGCCCGCGAGCCGCGCCAGGTCTTCGTCCGTCTGAAACTGCACGCCGGGTTTGAATTCCTCGGGCTGGTACTTGGCCAGCGCCCCCTGGCTGACGATGCGGCGCGTCACGCGCAGCGAGTCGGCGGCCACCTGGCGGTCTTCGGCCGTGCTCAGGTAGTTGGGCGCAATCGCGGGCGCGTCTTCAAAGCGGCCGCTTTTGATCTGCACCGTGCCCCGGCTGGTCGGGTTGAGGTTGCAGACACTGGCGGTGAACGCGTCAAAACGGTGCAGCGGCTCGCCAAACGCATCGAGCGACAGCGGCTGGACGTGGTACTCGATATTCGGGTAAGGCTGGTCGGGCGAGCTGCGCGTGAAGGCGCCCAGCTGCGAGGGCGCCATGCTCATGGGGCCGGTGCGGTGCAGGGCGTATTCCAGCCCGATGCGGGCCTTGCCCCATAAATTGTGGGCCATGCTGTTGAGCGACAGGCCCCAGCGCCTCGCGCCCGGCACCGCCTGCACCTTGTAGACCGACCGGATCTGCAGGTGGTCCTGCAGGTTGGCGCCCACGCCCGGCAGGTCTTGCCGCACCGCAATGCCGTGCTGCTGCAGCAAGGCGGCCGGGCCAATGCCCGACAGCTGCAGGATCTGCGGCGAGCCGATGCTGCCGGCGCACAAGATGACCTCGCCCATTGCGCCATTTGCGCCATCATTGAGCTGCACCGTGACCCGCCCCTGGCCGGTCACCACCTCCGCGCCGGTGCAGCGCAGGCCGCCATCGGCCTGGGCGCTCAGCACCAGCTTGCAGACCTGGGTGTTGGTCCAGAGCTCAAAATTGGGCCTGTCCATGCAGGTGGGGCGCAAAAAGGCCTTGGCCGTGTTCCAGCGCCAGCCGCTTTTCTGGTTGACTTCAAAGTAGCCCACGCCCTCGTTGCTGCCGCGGTTGAAGTCGGCGGTGGCCGGAATGCCAGCCTGGGTGGCGGCCTCGGCAAACGCATCCAGAATGTCCCAGCGCAAGCGCTGCTTTTCAATGCGCCACTCGCCGCCCGCGCCGTGCAGCGCGTCCATGCCCTTGTAGTGGTCCTCGTGCTGCTTGAAGTGGGGCAGGGCGTTGTTCCAGGTCCAGGCGCTGTCGCCGGTCAGCTGCGCCCACTGGTCGTAGTCGCGCGCCTGGCCGCGCATGTAGATCATGCCGTTGATGCTGGAGCAGCCGCCCAG